>JAZSPA010000002.1:0-29947 GCA_045537165.1 Faecousia sp. | reverse complement strand
CTTCTGCGGTTCTGTAGGCTTCGGTGTCTCTGTCGTTTCCGGTGGCTCCGGGGTCTCCGGTGCAGCCGGGGTGCTGCCGAAGGTGTAGGTAAGCTCGATTACCTGCTTTGGGTCTTGCTCGTAAGCCTTATTGATATAGGGTGGCAGATCGCCGTTGATGGCACCGGTGAGCTTGGGCTTACCCGATGCATCTGTCGGGAACTGATAGCCGGACTTGGCAGATAGCCAAATGGACACGGTGTAACGTTTCCCCTCCTGGAACTTGTCTGCAGCCTTTACGATCTTTCCGGCTTCATCTGTCCAGGTGACGGGATCTGTGTGATAGAGCGTACACGCGGCAGTTTCGACGGTGCAGGAGCTGGTGGGATTCTGCCCAGCTACCGGACGGGGGATTGTCACATCCACCTCTTTGATCAGCATTCCGTCTGCCTGGGCAGTGGTGCCTACCTGGGATTTTCCCACATAGCCCACATAGCCGTTGTAATATACCTGATAGTAGCTGCCGTCCTCGCCTATGATATTCAGTGTCGTTCCCTTGGCAATCGACGCCAGCTTTTGGGATTCGTTATAGGTGTAGCGCAGCAAAGAACAATCCGACTTTGCCAGGGCTGTCATGCGTGTTGCAGGCTGGCCGACGGTGACATTTACGGTCTTGGTGTCAAAATAACCCAGGTCATGCCCGCCAATGGTCAGCTTTTGCTTAAACTCTACCTTCAGCTGTCCAACCGTATAAGGAATGTAGGAGGTGTTGTTGGAGGTGACGGTGGTATGACCGTTTTCCGTTATATGGATCTGGGTTTCCAGATTCACCTCGGATTTGCGCAAAACCGGCTTGTCATCTATGGATTTGCTGCCGCACCACATCTTTAGCTTTGCACCTGCATAGGCAGAGGCTGTGTAATTTACCTCATCCTTGGTGTAGAGATCTATCACATTGGTCACCTGGGGAGCAAACAACCCATAGCCCCATTTTTTCATATTAGGCACCAGAGATTCTGTAGGATAGATATCAATGTAGATATTGCTGCTTTTGCGCACGGTACCATCGGGTGCTGTAACCACACATTGGAAGGGAATTGCCTCCCACCCGTCATAAACGCCGGTGGAGGTGTGGATCTGCAGGTGATTTGTTTTGCCGCCGGAGTAGTGATCGTTATCCGGCACATCGTACCAGCTGCTGTTGCCGCCGAAGCCGGCATCGTACTGCCACTGATAGGTAAACTCCTCTGTATTTCCCTCGTTGGGATAGGCGTAAAGGTCCACAATACCACCGGCATAGATATTTTCCTCGTAACAGGATACATAGTAACTGAGTGCAGAAACCGGCAGCACCAGGAGGCTGGCCAGCATTATGAGACAAAGCAGGATTGCCAACATTCGTTTCATGATGATTTCCTCCCCACTTGTTTAATTGATAATGTCAGCGCCACAATCGGTGCAGGTGACAGAGCCGGAGGGAATGTTATGCCTTGCTTCCTCTTCCGCACCGCATTCAGAGCAGGTTCGTTTGTGCACCAAGCCGGTCTCATTGACCCAGGCCGACCAGCTATGACCGATAGCCGGCAGATCCACAGTAAAGCCGGCGTTACAGCGCTTGCAGGAGGTGGTTTTCTGACCTTCCTGGGTGCAGGTAGCAGGTGTCACGCACCAATCCTTCAGATCATGACCCGGTGCGGGGACCATCTCGGATTTTGTTTCGCCACAGCTGCACTTAAACTTTATTTCTCTATCCAAAGTGCAATCTATGATGCTGGGGCCGGGCTGCTCTGCCCAGGTGTGGGTATGGTCAGGCTGGGAAGGCTGAGATTCCGTCTCCGGAGGAAACGGCTCTTTTCCGTAAAAAGCACGGGACCAAACCTCTATATTGCCGTCTTCATCATTGCCCACGCTGCCGGTACCGTCATAGTTACCGCCGTCGCTATCCATGGTGATGTCAGCATCCTCCATGCCATACCCCTTGGGAAGAGAATAAAATATATCCACGCGAATGGCAAAAGGCTCATCGGGGACAGGCTCATCGGCTGCCATTTCCCAGTAGCCGTCCCAAGCGAAGCCTGTAAGCTGTACACGGCAAGGTACCGGTTGATTATCGATGGTAACCTCCACAAAAACATCCTTTACAGTCATACCGGGTTCGATCTTTCCTGCATCAATGTGTACCTCCAGCCTTTCCCTGATGGTAGGCGCAGGCTCTTCCGCGGGGCAACCGCATAGAGAAAAGCATAGTGCAATAAGCAATACAATCGATAATTTTTTCATCCTCATTCACTCCTTCTTTTTAAATAGCTGCCTCTATTACATGCAATACCACTCCGACTTTGGTGAACTGCGCCGGCTTGTTACCTTTTTATTTTATATAAACACTTATGTAAATAAAATTATCTCAAGGATACTTTAAGCGCCTTTTTGCAAAAGTATCCTTGGGATAATATGAAAAATGCACAAATGGCAACATCGCCATTTGTGCATTTTATTTAGATGCTATGTAGTATTATCGTCAATCAGTTCATCCAGCCGATTGCAGCACCGGAACAACTCAATGTAGAGCATCAGTTCATCTCTGGAAGCAACCTCCAGCTTTTGATAGATGCTGCAGTTGTGTTTTTTTACCGTATTGATGCTGACAAATACCAAATCCGGCAACTCAGCAATTTCGTGCCCGGCAATATAGTAGTTGAGGATCCGTCGCTCCGCGGAGGAAAGGGTCTTTACTTTTTCCGCAAACCGGCGGAACATATCCTCCATATTGGGCGGCAGCTCGCCTGGGTTCACCTGACGGGTATTTAGCTGGGTCAGCATCTGCACGCTCACAAGGGAGCCGCTAGGTTGGATAATGCCATAGTCGCTGAGTATGCTGTAAATCAGAAGAAGCATGACCGCTGTGACAATGTAGGATACAGATAAGAATTCAAAATCTACATCCACAAGCTGCTCCACCAGCCATACTCCCAAATTCAACAGTACAGCAGCCAGCAAGAATAGGGTATATTTGGAAGAGTCCAATCGCTTGGTTTTCGCGGCATGGACAACAATACCCGCCATCAGCAGCATATAGCTAAGCAAATACGCCGCGTAAAGGATATGCAGCGGACCGTATTCCTTGACCAGGATGGTCATCCCATAGATCTTTTCCAAAGAAACAGATCGGTAGTACAGTCCCAGCCAGTCACCGCTTGCCGCCAATGCAAAGGCGACAATGCTGATTCCGACCAACACACCACAAAACCACCGACGCTTTGGCATTCGGCATACATCATAAACGATCAGCAGCATCACCAGGATAGAAAAGGCGCCGCCGAAATAAGACAGACCGTTGGCGATTTTTGCCACCACTAATGAATTGCAGATCGCCATAAGAAAATAGCCGCTGTTGGCAGCTGCAACACAACCGAAAAGAGACAAAAACAGACGGTTTTTTCTTTGATCAAAAAGGAGGTAGGCAATGCAGAGCAATGCCGAAAAAAGGGCAAGGATGCCATATACAATAGAAAGAGCTCCGATTTTCATAAATATGGGATCCTCCTTTCGCCCATTGTGGCCGTCTGTATAAGAAATAAGCATATTGGAATACCACAACCATTATATATGTAAACAAGGGAAATTGCAATGTAATTTTCCTCACTTGCACTTCCGGTAAGATAACGAATAGCGGTATTTTAACGAAATGAAAGCACAATATGTTGCATTTCGGCAATCCGGAGACCGGGGAAAAGCACAATCCCTGGGCAACGGAAAGGGAAATGCGTTGCAAAGTTTAGGAAATAACCCTGTTTTGAGGTAAAAATGGGTATAAAAATACCTACCCTTGCTGATACCATTGTAGCAAATAAGGGTAGGTATTATGGTGCCGGTAACCGGACTCGAACCGGTACGCTTTTTACGGCGAGGGATTTTAAGTCCCTTGTGTCTACCTATTCCACCATACCGGCATAAACATAGGCATACGCATATTTGAATTATTTGTCACCGCAACACGATATGTGTTGCGGTGACAATCATAACACATTTTTTCCTTATCGTCAAGGCAGGTTTTGTCAAAGCTGATCCAAGGTTAAGCTAAATGCGGGCAGGCAATTCTCAATGAACCAGTTAAGCTCCGGCATATTCATTTCTTTGAGGGCAATTAAGGTCTGCTCTGTAGCGGAATCAAACTCCGTATTGCCCATTTTCTTCTCTTCCACGCACTTAATGTGGGCAGACAGCTTATCCGCTGCCTTTACAATGGGCAGCTCTTCCGATTCCTCTTCCAGCACCAGGGGCGCATAGCTTTTCCGCAGCTGCTCCGGCAGCATATCCAAAAGATGGTTGCCTGCAATATGCTCCACAGTCTTGTAAGCGGCTTTGATATCCGCATTATAGTACTTAATGGGGGTAGGCATATCACCGGTAAGGATCTCAGAAGTATCATGGAACAAGGCAGCAACAGCGCACTTATCCGGATCAGGACCGGGAAGATTCAAAATATCCCGACGGATCAGCGCTAAAGCGTGAGCCAGCACCGCTACCTGATAGCTGTGCTCCTGGATATTTTCAGAAAAGGTATTGCGCATCAGACCCCAGCGGGTAATGTAGCGCATTCTGCCCATCAGGGCATAAAATTCATTGGCCATAAATCTCTTTCACCATATTTTTCAAAGTTTGGGCCAGATCCTTAGGATCGTGGCAGAAGTATTCGCCGCCATTCTTACGAATTTCAGCTTCATTCCGGAAGCCCCACAGCACACTCAGGCAAGGAACTCCGGTATTTTTTGCAGTGATCACATCCACATCGCTGTCGCCCACATAAATGCAGCGATCCACACCCAGCAGCTCCATGGTTTTCAGCAGCATATCGGGAGCGGGCTTGCGGACACAATCCGTGCTCTCTCCCCGGGCATAAATGCCGGGAAAAAAGTCAGCGCACAATGCCTTTGTAGGCGCATCCGGTTTATTGGACACGATACCAATGGGGAACTGCGCCTTTAATTCTTCCAGAGCGTCCAAAACGCCGGGATAAGGGGCAGTTGCCACCTGGCTGTTGGCCTTATAATGAGCCTGATAGGTAGCAAGTACCTCATCAATAAAGCTTTCCTCAGAATTTTCCGGCAAAGAGCGGGCGATCAGTAATCTTGCGCCGCTGCCGATAGCCTGACGAACCTGCTCACAGGTTCTGGGAGGCAGGCCGTACTGAGTCAAAGCATAGTTAACACTGGAGGTTAAGTCCTGCAAGGTATCCAGCAATGTGCCGTCCAGGTCAAACAGGATTCCTACCTTCATCTTACCAACCCCCGGCTTTTCAGGATGCGAATATCCTCACCTACAAAAGGCAGCATCTGGAACGCGCCCTGCAGCCGGGATGCGATCTGGAGATTATACCGCTGAGCAATTTCCTCTGCCGTCAGGTTAGTGGAGATCAACATGCTCTTATTTTGCAGCATCCGGTCATTTACCAGACTGTACAGCGCAGCTGTCACAAAGCTGCCGGGCAGCTCTGTACCTAAGTCATCAATAATCAAAAGGTCACAGTCTTTCAGCTCCTGCACCTGACGTGCGGTCTGCTCATCGGGGGTAAAGCGATCCTTTTCCAGCTTGGCAAACAGGTTGCCTGCGCTTTCATAGGCAACGGAGAAGCCCTGCATAGCCACCTGGGTGGCAATACAGGCAGAAAGGAAGGTCTTACCCAGGCCTGTGCCGCCAAAGAGCAGCAAATTGCCGCCGCTGAATTTTTCCGCAAATCTGCGGCTGATCTTCAGGTTCTGCTCCATAATGAAACGGGGGCTTGCGCCAAACTTCGGGTCAATAGCTTCCGGATAGTAATCCAACCGGAAATCCGCAAATCTGCCGCTGCCGCAGCCTAAGGATGCGATCTCATTCATCTGCTCTTTGCGGCAAATATCCTGCAAACAATGGCACATGCTAGTACCAATATAACCCTGTCCGCCGCAATTTACACACAAAGGTTCTTTCAAGTAACCTGCGCCGAACACTTCCGTTACCAAAGCATCCCGCTCTGCCTGCAGCTTTTCATTTTCCTCACGGCAGGCAGCCAAAGCGCCTGTCAGGTTTGTATCCTCACCAAAGGCGGCTTGAATCGTCCGGCTCATGTTCCGGTGCAGCTGCATATCGATCTGCCGCACCCGGGGAAGATCCCGGTATACCCGCTCCAAACGGGCATAATATGCCTGCTCTTTATTTGCATTTTCCTGTTCCAGACGCTCCCGCGCCCGGGCCATCACCTTAGCACTGTATGCCATAATTATTTCTCCTCCAGGATACGTTTAATAGCATCCAATTCCGCCTGACCCATTTGACCGGTTGCGCCCTTGGGCGCAGGCTTCTTATCCTCGGCCTTTACCTGCTTGGCGGTGGTAAAGCCCGCCTGATGCCAGCGGCTGAGTATCTTATTCATATACGCCCAGTTCATACTGCCGGTATTCAGGCAGGTCTTTTCATAAGCAAGGGCAAAGGCATCGTCAGCAAAGCCCATATCGATCCATTGTTGGGCATACCGCTCCTCTGCCTGGGTAAGGGTTCTGCCCCGAATTCCCAGAATTTCCATCAGCTCGCCGATGCGGCTGCGGCGCACATTCTGATTCTGAATGTAGGCAGATGCTTCTTCCATAGTATCGATGCCCAGTTCTGCCCAGTAATAGGCTTCCTTTTCAATACTGCGCAGAGAAGGGTTGCGTAAGCTGCCCTTTTGGCGAGCCCGTTCCCGACAGTAGCAAATCAGCACAAAGATCACGTCGGTGGAAAAACCCAAATACCGAACAAAGCCCAGCAGGATCTTCAGTTCCTCGGTGGTCATGGTTCTGCCCAGATTCCGCTCCACTTCATCACACAAAGAACGGAAGGACATATCCTGCATTTTCGCATTGGTAACATCCTGCTCCGTATACCGGGGACGCTCACCCACCACCAGGCGGGGCAGCTTTTCTTCCTGCCACAAGCCCAGCTGCCGCAGAGTCGCCCCGGCGCACTGCACCCGGCTCTGGGTCATACGCAAAGCCTGCTCAGCCCGATCCAGTTCGTTGCCGCTTTGCAGGTATAAGTAAAGAAGCGCCGCATCGCCGCTGGCAGCGGAAAGCAGCTTATGTACGTCTTTTTGCTCTATGTTACATTGGGCGCTGTTCACGGCGTTTCCCTCCTTTAGCCTGACCATTATAATTCGAGCCCATCCAAGCGGCTACAAAAGTGAAAACATTATATCATAGCTTTATTTCCCGCGCAATAACGCAGAGAAAAAGCTTTTTTAGAATTTTCGGTCGCTTTTTTGTCAGCCACCAGTATATTGTGGATAAAAAGATTTTTAGACACAAATTGCAGAAAGATCCCGGATGGCATCCGCCATCCGGGATCTGTAAATCAGAATTTACAATATTCAGCAATATAGCTCTTCAGCTCAGCGATGGGAACACGTACCTGCTCCATAGTATCTCTGTGACGGATAGTTACGCAGTCATCGGCAGGGGTGTTCTCGTCGCCAACCGTCTGGAAGTCCACCGTGATGCAAAGAGGAGTGCCGATCTCGTCTTCCCGGCGGTAGCGCTTACCGATAGAACCGGCATCGTCAAAGTCCACCATAAAGTCCTTACGCAGCTCCTGGTAAATCTCCTCTGCCTTGGGGCTGAGCTTCTTGGAAAGAGGCAGGATGGCAGCCTTGAAGGGAGCCAGGTAGGGGTGCAGGCGCAGCACAGTACGGACATCGTCCTTACCGTTCTTATCCTGACCCACCACTTCCTCATCATAAGCTTCACACAGGAAGGCCAGCGCCACACGGTCGCAGCCCAGGCTGGGCTCAATGACGTAGGGAATGTAATGCTCGTTCCGCTCCTGATCGAAGTAGGTCAGCTTCTTACCGGATGCCTCCTGATGGCGGCCCAGGTCGTAATCGGTACGGTCAGCAATGCCCCACAGCTCACCCCAGCCGTTGCCGAAGGGGAACTGATACTCGATATCGGTGGTAGCACGGGAATAGAAGGCCAGCTCAGCAGGATCATGGTCACGCAAACGCAGGCTGTCTTCCTTAATGCCCAGGCTGGTCAGCCAGTTCTTGCAGAAATCCTTCCAGTAGGCAAACCACTCCAGGTCAGTGCCGGGCTGGCAGAAGAATTCGCACTCCATCTGCTCAAACTCACGGGTACGGAAAGTAAAGTTACCGGGGGTGATCTCGTTACGGAAGGCCTTACCCACCTGGCAAACGCCGAAGGGCAGCTTCTTGCGGGTGGTGCGCTGAATGTTATCAAAGTTGACGAAAATACCCTGAGCGGTCTCAGGCCGCAAGTATGCGATAGAGGAAGAATCCTCGGTAACGCCGATCTTCGTCTGGAACATCAGGTTAAAGTTCCGGATAGAGGTGAAGTGATGCTTACCGCAATTGGGACACACCACATCCTCATGCTCCTCGATAAAGGCATTCATCTGCTTGGTATCCATGGCATCCACATTTACCAGCTTGCCGGACTCGGAAGCAGAGATCAGCTGGTCAGCCCGCTGACGGGAGCCGCAGCCCTTGCAGTCCACCAGAGGATCGGAGAAGGAACCTACGTGACCGGTGGTGACCCAAGTGGTGGGATTCATAATAATAGCAGCATCCAGGCCTACATTATAGTCCGATTCCTGAACAAATTTTTTGATCCAGGCCTTCTTCACATTGTTCTTAAATTCCACACCCAGAGGGCCGTAGTCCCAGGAGTTTGCCAGACCGCCGTAAATTTCAGAGCCTGCATACACAAAACCTCTGTTCTTGCAGAGATTTACGATCATTTCCAATGTCTTTTCGCTGTTTTTCATTTCTTTATCCTCCTAATTGTCCGGCTGCCAGACCCGATCAGGGCCTAAATCCGCCGCCATCATTTCATAAGCCATATTGCCGATCTGCGTTGCCCGCATGCCGGCATACTGCTCCGGCTGAATCACATCCACCACACGCAGCTCCACATCCGTGGGCTTCAGCCGCATGGCATTTCTAAACGCATCCTGGGTGCCCCGCATAGTGCAAACCACAATGGGAACACCGGTCTTTTGGGCGATCTTGAAAACGCCGTGGCGGAAGGGGTGCATCAGGTTGTCCCCATGGATATAACCCTCCGGAAACACGCCCACGCAGTGCCGGTCTTCCTTAATCAGCTCCACGCATTTCAAAATGGTCTTCAGGGCTTCCCGGTCATTTTCCCGGTTCACCAGCTGGCACATGATTTTGTGCATCAGCTTACCAACCAAAAACATACTGCTGTTTTCCTGCTTGGAAATAAAGGTCAGCTGATTTTTGGGGAAGTACCGCAGCAAGACCAGCGGGTCTACCAAGTGCAGATGATTGCACACCAGCAAAAACCGCCCCTGCTTGGGCGCTTTTTCAAGGCCCTTTGTGGTCATTCGAACCTGCAAAATAGACATGGCAGCAGGCATCAGAAGCCGCACCAAAAAGCGGTAATATTTACTTTCTTTTTCCTGGGGCTTTTGGAGATCTACCAACGCGCACGATACCCACAGCACCAGAAAAACCACCAGCGCCAGAGCAAGAAAGGCCGCGGCAAAACCCACCGGAAGCGCCCATAAATACCCCAGACCGTGCACCGCGCAGGAAGAAACACAAAGCGCCGTACCCACCAAGGCCGAAAGGGCAGTAACTGTTCCTATCAGCATACAACCTCCAAAGGACAAATAAACTCACGTTATTATACCGCTAAACTCCAAAAGAAACAAGGGGTATTTTTTCATAAGGGGTGGATTTTACCGTAATTTCTTGCTATAATTGAGTACAATAAAGTACATAACCGTGAAAGGATCGGCACTTATGTACTTTTCTTCCCCCTGGCTTGCCCATTATGAGGATATCCCCCCGGCCATTTCCTACCCGGACTATTCTATGTATGAGCAGCTTCGCCAGTCTGCGCAAGCTAACCCCAATGCCTGCGCCTATAGCTTTTTTGGCAAAAAAACTACCTATAAAAAGTTTTTAGCCCGCATTGACCTTGCCGCCCGGGGATTGATGGCCCTGGGTATCACCAAGGGCGACCGGGTAACCATCTGTATGCCCAATATGCCCCAGGCGCTGGAATGCTTTTACGCCCTGAACCGGTTAGGGGCGGTAGCCAATATGGCACACCCCCTGTGCGCCCCGGAAGAGCTGCGGTTTTACCTGCAGGCTTCCAACAGCAAGCTGGCGCTCACCTTAGATCAGTATTTTGACAAAACCTTTGAAGCCACGCAGCGGCTTACCTTTCCCTGCCAGGTGCTTACTGTGAAATCCTGTCAGGCGCTTCCCAAAGCAAAAAAGCTGCTGCACGCCTGCAAAAAGCAGGCCTGCAAACTTCCCCTTTCCGGGCATATTCCCTGGGAGCTGGTACTAAAGCTGGGCAGAGGAAAACCGCTGCCCCCTGATACCGGGCGTGGGCAAGACGCCGCAGCCATTTTATATTCCGGCGGCACGACCGGCAAGGCCAAAGGCGTGATGCTTTCTAACAGCAATTTTAATGCCCTTGCCCTGCAAACGGCAGCCGTCTGCGGCTTTGCCGACCTTGCTGATAAAAAGATGCTGGCGCTGCTGCCCATCTTTCACGGTTTCGGCCTTGGCATTGGCATCCATGCGCCCCTGTCCGTTGGGGCAAGCTGCATTCTGCTGCCCCGATTCCATGAAAGGGATTTTTTACGGGTTCTCAAAAAAGAAAAGCCCAATATGATCCCCGGTGTGCCTGCCCTTTTTGAAGCGTTTTTGGAGCTGCCGGGTTTGAAACACACCGATCTTAGCTTTTTAATGGGTCTTTTTTGCGGCGGAGATGCCCTGCAGCCTGACCTGAAAAAGCGATTCGATCGCTTTTTGAAAGACCACAACTGCTCCGAGCAGCTGCGGCAGGGCTACGGACTGACAGAATGCACAAGCGCCACCTGCCTGATGCCCCGGCACGAATATCGGGAGGGCTCTGCCGGCATCCCCTTCCCCGATACCCTTTACGGAATTTTCACCCCGGATACCCATACGCCGGTAAAGCCCGGGGATGAAGGCGAAATTTGCATCAGCGGTCCTACGGTGATGCTGGGCTACCTGGATAGCCCGGAAGAAACCGCAAAGGCGCTGCAAGTCCACCCGGACGGCAAAACTTGGCTCCACACCGGTGATCTGGGACACATGGACGAAGAGGGCTTTGTGTATTTTCATCAGCGGCGGGGTCGTATGCTCCTGTGCAACGGCTACAATATTTATCCCTGTCAGCTGGAAGAAGCCCTTGTTTCCTTTGCCGGTGTGCAGGATGCCTGTGTCATCGGTGCGCCTGAGGCCAAGAAAGGCCGCATCCCCAAAGCCTTTGTTGTGCTGAAAAAAGGCATCCTGCCGGACGAAAACACCCGGCAAGCGATTTTAGCCCATTGTTCCAAGCGCATCGCCGCCTACGCCATTCCCAAAGAAATTATCTTTCTGCCCGCCCTGCCCAAAACCGCCTTAGGCAAAACCGACTACCGGGCTTTGGAGGACAAGCTATGAAAAGCCGCATTTGGGAGCTGGATGCTTTTCGGGGCGTGTGTATTTTGGGTATGGTGATCGTTCACCTGTTGTATGACCTAAACAGCGCATATCATATCCCTGCCCTGCAGGCTTCCCGGCTTTACCGGTTTGCCTTAGACTGGGGTGCTGTGTTGTTTATATTGCTTTCCGGCATTTGCGCCACCCTGGGAAGACACCCTATACGCCGGGGTCTTACAGTGTTTGCCGGGGGGCTTATCTGCTCTTTTGCAACTTGGCTATTATACCGGCTGGGTCTTGCCCACAAAAGTCTCATCATCTATTTTGGCATTTTGCACTGTCTGGGCGTATGTATGCTTTTGTGGCCCTTGGCCAAAAGGCTGCCTGGCTTCCTGCTTTTGCTCCTTGGGGCTATCCTTTGCATTCCCAGCGCCGCTGCCGGGACTTGGTGGACAATGCCCCTGGGCTTTCCCCCACCAAATTTTGCCTCTTCCGATTATTTCCCCCTACTGCCCAACTTAGGCTATTTTCTCATAGGCAGCAGCCTGGGAAAATACCTTTATTCCCGCAAAACCACCCTATTCCCCAATGTAAATACCCGTAATCCCCTGATTACCGCTTTTACCTTTATCGGCAGGCACGCCCTTTTGGTTTATCTGCTGCATCAACCGGTGATCACGGCGCTTTTATGGTTAATCTTTTGACCGGGAGGTCATCTTATGAAACTCACCAAAAAACCTATGCTCCTTGCTCTGGGTGCTTTTTGCCCGGGCATTGCAGGCGTTTTCCTGAATATATGGCTCTTTGCCCAAATGGATAGCCGGCAGCTTTTGCCGGCAGGGCATATTTCCGCCGTTTTGCTGTACATCTTAGCTTTTTCCACCACCGCTTTTTGCCTGACCGCAGCATTCCTTCAAGGGAAAAAGCGCTTCTACATCCAAAAGAAAGCTTCCCTGATCGAAGCTTTGGGCTGCCTTGCCGCGGCAGTCGCTATGGCGATAACCTTCTTTGGCAGCTGGGAAAAAAACACGGTTTCTTATCTGACTATGGCGCTCAGTGGCTTTGCCTGCATCAGTTTTCTGGTGATCGGTTATTGCCGTTTTAGAGGAACACCTGCCCCCTTTGCCCTGTACGTAGCGGTGATCCTGTTTTTTATGCTCTTCCCTGTTTCACAGCATACAAACTGGTCTATGCATACCCAGTTTTTAGAATTTGCTTTCCCCGTCTTGTCCGCCATTTTCCTCATGCTCTACAGCTACCGCTACGGCAGCCTGGCGCTGGAAAAGGAAAGCCGGGGCTGGACGCTGTTTGTCGGTTTAATGGCTATTTTCACCAGCCTGTGCAGCCGCAGCATCCCCGGCCTGCTGCTGGCCTTTTGGGTGCTTTGCTCCTTTGACAGCCTGCTGTGTATGCCGGAATTAAAGCCCATGGTGCTGCCCCAAAACATCGACTTCTGCCTGAAAGAGCTGGAAAAGGCCGGCCACCGGGGCTACCTGGTTGGGGGCTGCGTCCGGGATCACATTTTAGGCATTCCTCCCCACGATTACGATATCTGCACCGATGCAAAGCCCGAAGAACTATGTGACATTTTCGCCGCCTTCACCTTAGTACGCAGCGGTGAAAAGCACGGCACCATCGGTGTTGTAATTGATGGCGACGTGGTGGAAATCACCACCTTCCGCACAGAAGGCAGCTATACCGACAGCCGCCACCCGGATTGGGTCAGCTTTGTTACCGACCTGAAAGAAGATCTGCAGCGCCGGGATTTCACCGTCAACGCCATGGCCTATAACCCCCAAACCGGCTTTGTTGACCCCTTCGGCGGCATCCGGGATCTACTTGATGGTACATTACAAGCTGTAGGCAACCCGGAAAAACGATTCCAGGAAGATGCTTTGCGAATCCTGCGGGGCGTGCGGTTTGCCATTCGCTTCCGCCTGACCATCGAAAAGAACACCTGGCAGGCAATGAAAAAGCTATCCAAGAAAATGGAGCTGCTGGCAGCGGAGCGGGTCTTCGATGAGCTGTGCAAGATCCTGCTGCTGGTAAATACCGAGGATCTTTGCTTCTACGCCCCTATTTTGGCCCGGGTCATCCCGGAATTAAAGCCAATGATGGGCTTTGAGCAGCATTCCCCCCACCACGCCTACGATGTGTACCTACACACCGCCCACGTGGTAAATAATGTGCCTAAGGAGCTTCCTCTGCGCTGGGCAGCGCTATTACACGATACGGGCAAGCCGGAGGTATTCACTCAGGACGAAACCGGCAGAGGTCACTTTTATGAGCACGCTCAGCACAGCACTGTTATTGCCGATCAAGTGCTGCGGCGGCTGAAAGCCCCCACGGCCTTACGGGAACAGGTGTGCTTGTTGGTAGAAAACCATATGCTTCTGCTAAATACCGATAAAAAGCTCCTAAAGCGCCGCCTGAGCCAATACGGCGAAGAAACGCTGCGGTCTATGATCGCCCTGCAAAAGGCCGACCACGGCGGCAAGGGTGTGGAGAACGACCCGGCCAATGCAGACCTTAATGAAGTCAGCGCCGTTTTGGATGAAGTGGTGGCAGAATGCGCCTGCCTGCACATCAAAGACTTGGCAATTAACGGCCAGGACTTAATGGAACTGGGCTTCGCCCCCGGCCCCAAGCTGGGCGATTGTCTGAATACCCTGTTGCAGCTTGTTTTGGAAGATCAGCTGCCCAACGAAAAACAAACCCTTTTGGAAAAGGCCAAATCCCTTTTGGAAGGAGAAAGCTTATGAAAATTGCTATTATCACCGGTGCAAGCTCCGGTATGGGCAAGGAATTTGTCCGCCAATTCTCCCAGTATGTGACTGTTGACGAGGTTTGGGTCATCGCAAGACGGGAGCAGCAGCTAAAGGATCTGCAAACTATCTGCCCTGTTGTCGTCCGCCCCATCCCCCTGGATCTTTGCGCCCAGGAAAGCTTTGATACCCTCTCTTCCCTTTTAGAAAAAGAGCAGCCGGACGTAAAGCTGCTGGTAAACGCCTCCGGCTTCGGTAAATTCGGCCGCTTTGAAAAGATCCCCCTTGCCGACGAGCTACGGATGATCGACCTCAACTGCAAGGCACTGGTTGCTATGACCCGGCTGGTTTTGCCCTATATGCACGCCGGCAGCCACATTCTGCAATTAGACAGTCTTTCTGCCTTCCAACCTGTCCCCTTTATTACCACCTACGGCGCTACCAAAAGCTTTGTGCTGAGCTACAGCCGGGCAATGAACGCCGAGCTTAAAGGCACGGGCATCCGGATGATGGCCATGAATCCCGGCTGGGTGAAGACAGAATTTTTCAACCACGCTATGCAAACCAGTGTTTCCGATGTACAGTATTTTAACCGCCTGTATGAAGCAGCTGACGTAGTAGCCACCGGCCTGAAGCACCTGTATAAAACCAAGAAAGATGTTTCTATCCACGGTCTGCCTGTACGCAATCAGGTGCGGCTGGTAAAGCTGCTGCCCCATAAGATCGTAATGAAGGTATGGATGAACCAGCAGAAAAAGCCGAAAAATAACACCGGCTTAACACAAGATTAAGGAGCCTGCCTATGAAAACAAAACACGAAACCTTGATGCATAAGGTCCTGCACATCATTGAGCGCGTCATCGCTGTCATCACCCTCATCGTGCTGCTGGGTATGCTTGGCTATGAAGTTTATAAAATGTTTACGGTAGCAAATTATTTCTCCACCGTAGATACATACCTGCACAACGTCCTGACCGTCGTGGTTGGCCTTGAGTTTGTGCGAATGCTTTTGGATATGACCCCGGCCAATACCATCGAAGTGCTCATCGTGGCTATGGCCCGTCAGGTCATCCTCAGTCACACCGACCCCATTAGCAATGTTTGTTCCATCGCCTGCATCGCAGGCCTGTTCGCCACCCGCCACTTCCTTATCCCCAAAAAGGAATTGACTGTGGAACTATCGGAAGTAGAATAAAAAAAGAGCCGGAAATCCGGCTCTTTTTTAATTGACAATTGATATTTGATAATTGACAATTTCGGTATCGCTGCGCGATAAATATAATTGTCAACTGTCAATTTTCAATTGTCAATTATTCTACAATGTGTGCGCCTTTGAAATCGATGTGCAAAGGAATCATCTGCCAGTTGGCCTTGGTGACGGAGGCAAGCTTTTTGCCCAGCTTTTCTTCCAGCTTGGGATCCATGGTGATACACAGCAAAGTCGGGCCTGCGCCGCTGATGCAAAAAGCCGCGCCGGCGGTACGCACTAAGCTTTCGATGGCTTCATAGTCACCGATCAGCTTTTTCCGGTAGCCTTGGTGGAGCTTATCCTGCATGGCGTTCCGGAGCAGCTTTTCGTCGCCCAGCTCCAGGGCTTTAAGCACCATAGCACCGTGGGAGATGTTATACACCGCATCCGCTCTGGGAACTTCCGTAGGCAGCACGCTACGGGCAAATGTGGTAGCGATCTCGAAGTCAGGCACAAGGGCCAAAAATTCCCAATCCTTATGCAGGGGGAAATTCACCGTCACCGGCAGGCCGTTGTCTACCATAGATGCAGTCAGGCCGCCGTAAAAGGCAGGGGCTAAGTTATCCGGGTGGCCTTCCATGGCATTGGTAATATTGAGTAAGCCTTGGGTAGACAGCTTGTTGCCCCGCAGCACATTGGCGCCCATAGCGCCGGCCACCAGCAGAGCTGCGGAAGAACCCAGACCACGGCCAATAGGGATCTGCGCCTGAATGTGGATCTTCACACCCCGCACCTCTTCGCTCAGGGATGCCAGCACGGCACAGTAAGAAACATAGGCCAGGTTATCCGGGCCCGTATATTCTTCTTCACATCCGGTAATTTCAAGGCCGCTTTCTGTTTCCTCAAAGGTCACATCGGTATAAAGGCTCAGGGCGCAGCCGAAGGCATCAAAGCCCGGGCCTAAATTGGCGGTGGTTGCCGGAACACGAATGGTCACTTTTTTCATATCCATCTTCCTATCTTTCTATATTCAGTACAAACTGTAACATCTCATCTTTAGGAATAACCGTATTGTGCAGCCGCTTCTTCTCCTGCAAGCCGGTGAGATTCTTAGGGATAACAACACCGGTAAGCGCCTGCAGCCGCTCCATTTGCATAAATTCATCGGTAAGGTCGTTTTCCTCCAGGCTGGAAAGTACCGCCGCCGGGAACTTATAGGGCGATGCGGTGGAAAGCACCACCATAGGCGCTTTGTCGCCGGTTTTGCTGACATAATCTTCCGCCACAGCCCAGGCAGTCGCGGTATGGGTATCGCACAGATAGCCCTTTTCCCACGCCCGACCAATGGCCGCCTTTGCGCCGGTATCATCGCAGCAGCCGGCATAAAACTGACTCTGAATATCCTTAAGCAGCATTTCCGGCACAGTATAATGACCCTTAGTATTTAAGTCATTCATAAGCCCTGCCACCAGCTGGGTATCCCCGCTTACCAGGTACAAAAGCCGCTCCAAATTAGAGGAAACCAAAATATCCATAGAAGGAGAAACCGTCTTATGTAAGGGGCGGCGGCGGTCGTAAACACCTGTGTTAATAAAATCCGTCAGCACATTGTTGGCATTGGAAGCGCACAGCAGCGTTCCCACAGGAAGTCCTAACTTTTTAGCGAGGAAGCCTGCTAAAATATCGCCAAAATTACCGGTCGGCACACAGAAATTCACCTTGTCTCCAAACTGAATTTTGCCTGCATCCATCAGGTCTTTGTAAGCCTTAAAATAATAGGTGATCTGGGGCGCCAGCCGTCCAATATTAATAGAATTGGCGGTAGATACTCGGGCTTTCGATCCGGGCAAGCTGCCGTTTTCCGCCATAGCGAACAAGTTCTTCACCCCGGTCTGGGCATCGTCAAAATTGCCCTCCACGGCGCACACCGCTACGTTCCTGCCCTCCTGGGTCACCATCTGTGCCTGCTGCACCTTGGAAACGCCCCCGTTGGGATAGAACACGCAGATCTTTACGCCCTCAACATCCTTAAAGCCTTCCAAGGCCGCTTTTCCGGTATCACCGGAGGTGGCGGTGAGGATCAAAATATCCTCCTGCATCCCCTTTTGCTTTTTTGCCTGGGTCAGCAGCTGGGGCAGCATACAAAGGGCAACGTCCTTAAAGGCAGAGGTAGGGCCGTGGAACAATTCCAGCACTGTAAAGTCACCCGCCTGCACCGTAGGGGTCAGATCAGGCGCGGTAAACTTGCCCCGGTAGGCATTTTCCACCAAGGCATCCATATTCTGGATATCCGGCAGCATTGCCTTCAAAATGGCCTTTGCCATACCCATAGCATCACATTTGAGCACTTCCTGCACACAGATGGCAGGCAGCGCCTTAGGTACATATAAACCGCCGTCGGGGGCAAGGCCCTCCAAAACCGCCTGGGCGCTGTCAGCGCATAATGCGGCATTTCTTGTAGAATGATAGATCATTTTTGCACAAAATCCCCTTACATTTTACACTTTCGCTTGTGCTTAGCAACTATTGCATTTTTATGTGGTATATGATATACTGTTTTCACCGAAAAAGCAAGTGTTTCTGCCTGAAAAGCAGTCTTTTTTGGCAATTGGGTCAACAGGAGGATTTATCATGCGAATTGGACTTCTGGGCTTTGGCACAGTGGGCAAAGGTGTATATGAGCTCACAGCCGCCCGGCCGGATATGCAGGTAGTGCGTGTGCTCTGCCGCAGGGAGCTGTCCCTGCCGGATGCTCAGGTCACTCACGACTTTCAGGATATCCTAAGTGACCCCACTATCGATACGGTGATCGAAGCCATCGGCGGTTTGCATCCTGCGAGAGAATATGTGCTGGCCGCTTTGGAGGCAGGAAAAAATGTGGTCACCGCCAATAAGGCTTTGGTAGCAACTTATTACGACGAGCTGCTGCCCCTTGCTGAGCGCAAGGGTCTATTTTTCCGCTGCACCGCATCTGTAGGCGGCGGCATTGGCTGGCTCAGCGAGCTGGAGCGGGTGCGCCGTATTGAAACAGTCAACCAGGTAGGCGGCATTATGAACGGCACCTGCAACTATATTCTCGATTCTATGACCCGTACCGGGCTTTCCTACGACGAAGCCCTCTCCCAGGCACAGGCCCTGGGTTATGCGGAGGCTGATCCCTCCACGGACGTGGACGGCATCGATACCTGGCACAAGCTTATCGTTTCAGCCAACATCGGCTTTGGCGTCAGTCTGGATATTAAAGGCATCCCGGTAGCCGGCATCCGCAACATCCGGGCAGAGGACGTTGCCCAGTTCAAGGCCCATAAAATGGTGTGCAAACTGATGTCCACCGCCAAATACCGGGACGGCTCTGTAAAGGCTTACGTGCAGCCCACCTTGGTTCCCCTGGGCGACCCGGAGGCCAACGTCCCCACCAACTATAACCTTATCACCCTGGTAGGTAACACCTCCGGCCGGCAGAGCTTCTTCGGTCAGGGCGCAGGCCGTTACCCCACTGCATACAATGTAGTGCAGGACTGTATCGATTTCTTAAACGGCCGGGGCTTCTACTGCCGCTACGGCAAGAAGGTCACCGTGATCAACAACAACAAGCTGTCCTTCTATGTCAGCGCCCACAAGGACGCCTGGCTGGAAGAAAACAGCATGCTTTCCTGGGGTCACGCAACGGTTACAAAGCCTGTATCCGTACACGATATGCACCAGTGGCTGAAGAGCCACCCGGAAGCTTTTATCGCCGCTCTGCCTACAGGCACAGCAGGATAAGGAAGGAAGGTACATTATGCTGAAAGTTGCAAAATTTGGCGGCTCTTCCATGGCCGACGCAGGGCAGTACCGGAAAATCCGGGATATCCTGCTTGCTGATCCTGAGCGCAAGGTGGTCATCGTTTCTGCCGCCGGCAAGCGCTTTAAGGACGATCATAAAATTACAGACCTTTTGTATCTGTGCTACGCCCACACTCAGTACGGTGTGGATTGCGACCCGGTGTTCGACCGGATCACCTCCCGTTATATCGAGATCCGGGATGAATTGGGTATCGACCTGAACTTAGAGCTGGAATTTGCCGCTCTGAAGCAGCGGCTGGACGCCAAGGCTGTCACCCAGGATGAGCTGGCCAGCCGTGGTGAGTATTTCTCCGCCAAGCTGATGGCCGCATTTTTGGGCTTCCAGTTTGTGGACGCCGTGGATTGGGTCAAGTTTAAGATCGACGGCTCTGTTGACCAGGAAACCTCCTACGCCGCCCTGCGCTCTCTGGTAAAGGGTCAGGGTGTGGTCACCCCCGGCTTCTACGGCCTGATGCCTGACGGCCATATCCACACCTTCTCCCGTGGCGGCTCCGATATTACCGGCGCTTTGGCAGCAGCTGCTTTGAACGCCGACATCTATGAAAACTGGACGGACGTTTCCGGTATTCTGATGGCTGACCCCCGGATCGTAGAAAATCCCCAGGCCATTCCCGAAGTCACCTACGATGAGCTGCGGGAGCTGAGCTATAGTGGCGCCCAGGTACTTCACGAAGGAACGATCTTCCCTGTCCGGGAAAAGAACATCCCCCTGAACATCCGCAATACCAACGCCCCCAACGATCCCGGCACGATGATCAAGGAAAGCTTTGATACCGATGCTGACCCGGATCGGTTCATCACCGGCATCACCGGCAAAAAGGACTTTACCATTATCTCTATGTCCAAGCGGGGCATGAGCAACGAAGTGGGCGTGCTGTGGAAAATGCTCACCATTTTGGAGCGGCACAACATTTCTATTGACTACGCCCCCAACGGCATCGACAACGTTTCTGTTGTTATGTCAACAGAATCCATCGCCCCCTGTCTGTACGCCGTTTTAGGTGAAATTCAACAGGAGCTGCACCCCGATTCTCTGCAGGTGCACGACCAGATCGCCGTAGTCGCCGCCGTAGGCCGCCGGATGGCTTTCCGCCCCGGTATCTCCGGTAAGGTCTTTGCCGCCCTGGGCAACGCCGGCATTAATATCCGTATGATCAATCAAGGCCCGGACGAACTGAACATCATCTTCGGTGTGGATAATCAGGATTTCGCCACCGCCATCCGGGTGCTGTATGACAGCTTTGCAAAATAACATCCCCCTGGAGGAACTTTATATGAAAACCTATACCGTTGCTGTCCTGGGCGCCACCGGCGCTGTAGGACAGGAAATGATCAACATTTTACAGGAGCGGAATTTCCCTGTGGGAAAGCTTATCCCCCTGGCCAGCGCCCGCTCTGCCGGCAAAACCCTGAAATTTAAGGGTGAGGATGTAACCGTCCAGCTTGCCTGCGAGGAAGCCTTCGAGGGCGTGGATATCGTGCTGGGCGCTGCAGAAAACGACATCGCCAAGCGCTTTGCCCCCGCTATCGTCAAAGCCGGCGCTGTATTTGTGGATAATTCCTCCGCCTTCCGGATGGACCCCAACGTTCCCCTCATCGTTCCCGAGGTCAACCCCGAGGACGTGAAGTGGCACAAGGGTATCCTTTCTAACCCCAACTGCTCCACCATCATTACGGTCACCGCCGTCAACGCTCTGAACTCCATCGCTCCCATCCGCACCATGACCGCATCTACCTACCAGGCAGTTTCCGGCGCAGGCGCAGAAGGCCCTGTGGAGCTGATGAACGAGGTAGACGCCCTGTATAAGGGTGAAGTTTATACCCCCAAGGTATTCCCCTACCAGATCGCTTATAACCTGATCCCCCAGATCGGCGGCGAACAATTCGAGGGATACACCAGCGAAGAAATGAAGATGCAGAACGAGGGCCGCAAGATCATGCACCTGCCGGAACTGAAGGTCAGCTGTACCTGCGTCCGCGTGCCTGTTGTCCGCTCTCACTCCATTTCCGTCAGCTGCCACTTTGATACCCCCGTATCTGTGGAGGCCGCCCGGGAAGTGATCGCCAAGGCTCCCGGCTGTCTGCTTGTGGATGACCTGCAGAATAAGCGCTATCCTATGCCTTTGGAAACCTCCGGTCAGGATACCGTGTATGTAGGCCGCATCCGTCCTGACCTGACTGACGATAACGGTCTGTGTCTGTGGTGCTGCGGCGACCAGGTCCGTAAGGGCGCAGCCACCAACTGCATCCAGATCGCAGAACTGCTCATTAAATAATTACAAATTATAAATAAGGGCAAGCGGAAAAATTTTCGCTTGCCCTTTCACCTTGTTAATCGGAAGCCACAGAACAGCCCCCTGTCCTGATTCACCGAAGACACAAAACCGTCCCCTCGTCTTTCGCTTTTACATACGCAACATGCTTCCGCCGTACGGCTTGCATTTTGTTTTTACACTTTTGTAAGGAAAATTTTGTTGACTTGGTTAGCCTGTTATGCCATAATGATAATAGAAGAAACACAAAGGAGGCGGTCGCTATGGTCACGGCACATCAATTGCCCTGCAGCAAAGCGTCCGTTTTGTGTTGTTTCGATCTATCTTAGGAAAAACGCATTAAGAAGCAGAGAACGCGCGTAAGCTGCAGGGTAACGCCCTTAGGCTTATGCGCGTTTTTTGATCGTTAAAACTTTATCGGAGCAAAACGGAAGTTATTGTTATGTTGAAAAAGTACAGAAGAATCACCGGGCTTTTTTTGGGTTATTTGTTTGTTGCTATCTGCTGCACCTAATGCGTGGGCAATATATCAATCGCGCAGGTTGGGTAGCATTTTCAAACGAAAGGGGTATAGTTTTTATGCAGCTATCCAGAAGGTTTTTGTGTGTCTTGCTTGTGGCGATTTTACTCATGCCGCTTTCGGTCGCAGCGGAGGAAATTGATCAGAAAGACTATTCGGATTTATTCAAAAACGGAACGCATGAGGAATGGAAAAATGCTTTCTTAGAAGATCCCCGTTCATTTGTTTCTGCGCTGTCGAAGGAAAAATACGGCAGAATGATCACCGTCGTCAACTGGGCCATCTATCCTGAGGATGCAGAAAAAAACGGCGACACCTATCGGCAAATCCTGCTGACGCTTGCCCAGCAGAACGAGCTGAACCAGGCGGAAAGACGGGTGGTCAGATGGATGCTTGATAGATTTGGCGCAGAATATTATATGTGGACGGAGGATGTAGATTATCGCGAGCTGTTCAGTCGGTGCGCGGAAATGGACGGAGGCCTTCCTCGTTATTATGCAGAAGAGCTGAGAGAAATTTTCTTAAGGGATCCTTACCGTTTTCTGCAGGAAATGTCCGATAGTGACGCGGATTTGGAGCGTCTTTCGACGACCCTTATGGATCGTATCTATTACGGAAACTATGACCGGCAGGAGATAGAAAAACTTTTGCAGGGCATAGAAAACAGCGGAAAACTTAATGACGCGCAGCTCCAAATGCTGCAACAGCTATGGGATGCAGTGGATATCTTGATTGACTGGTTCGGACCGCTCCAGGAGAGACCCACGGAAGAGCCGGACATACCGCAAACAGAAGCCCCCACCGATCCCACCGAGTCCACCGATCCCACCGAGCCTGCACCGAAAGAACCGGACAAAAAGATTTGGATCTTGCCGTGTGTTGGTATTGGAGTTCTGCTGATCGCCGTGATCGTGGTCGTGTGCATTCGACGAAGAAAAACATAATAGCCGTCAGTTGACAGAGAAAAACTGGGCTGTAAAATAAGTCCCCACGGGACAAGGGGGCTGTTCTCTTGTCTCCTTTGCCCTTTGCCCCTCATTTTCATATTTCTAATTTATATTTTACCATGGTGTGTTTTCTCGGTCTATTTATTTTTCCATCTGAAAGGAAATTTTATCGCCCTGCACAATTCCGTGCAGGGCGATTTTGTAAATTTTGACGAAAAAACAGTGTCCACTCATTAGTGGACACTCTGCCTAACTCTCCCTTTATTCGTAATAGCAGTGTCCACTACCGAGTGGACACTCTTTTTAATTCATCCCGAAGGGATACCATCATTCTGCATTTTGCAATCTGCATTCTGCATTCAATCCAGGAGACAAGGGGACTGTTCTCTTGTCACCATGCCTTTCCCTTTATCCTTTATTCCCCTACATGGAAAAGATAATATTCTCTGCCCATCGGGAAGTTTATTTGCCGCACTTTCATTATTCCCTCTTATTATATCCCGGGGAATCAAAATCGGCCACTGATTCAGCTCATCATCCGGTTTGCCCATGAGCGCTTACAAGCGCCCCATAAGATACTCGATCTGCTCATCCCGGTCATCGCCGGCATCCAGGCAAATCGCTGCAATCTCTCTACCCGGATGCAATTCCCAGTAACGCCATAGTGCTGCATTGATAATATCGTCAATCTCTGATATTTGCGCTTTTTCTACAGCAATAACTAGGTTATGCATCCAATTCCCTCCCCTATTATTTTGCAATATGATAACACTTTGTTTGTATAATTCCATGTGTTTTGTTGTTATACTGCTAATAAAATAGTAGCGAGGTGTTATTATGGCAACAAACAAAATTCAAACAGGCATTCGTTTTGAACCGGAACTGCTCTATAAAATTACCTATGTTGACAAAGATAGCAACCGCTCACTAAATGCGCAGCTGGAATATTTAGCACAGACCTGCGTCAAAGAATACGAAGCAGCCAACGGCCCGATCCCCGTTAACGAAGAACAAATATACTCCAAATAATCTTAGTGTCCACTTTTTAGTGGACACTATTTTTTATTCATCCCGAAGGGATATATTGATTCAGCATCCAATGTGTCCTTGTTTACAATTTTGTTGCATTTTGTTTTTATTTCCTTTACGCCTCGTTCAAAAGAAGCTGTTATCTTAATTACAGAAAGGTTACGCAAGGCCTTTCAAAACACAAAACATCTTTTCTACCTCTCTTCTTTTTATGGGATCACCCGCTGCGAAAACAGCGGGTGATTTCATTTGTAAACTTTTTTCCGCTGTTATTGCAATCTCACCAGAATATGTTAGAATGTATAAATAATGTATCTTTATCCAAGGAGGTAATGCTTACCTATGATAAAACGTCTTGCCCGGTCTATCCGGGAGTATAAGTGGGCTGCGATTCTGAGCCCCCTTTGCATGGCAGGCGAGGTTGCCATGGAAGTGATGATTCCCCGGGTGATGGGCGATCTTTACGACTACGGCATTTCTTTGCAAAACACCGGTTATGTGGTCCAGCGTTCGATTATGCTGGTGTGCCTGGCGTTGGCATCTTTGGGCTTTGGTGTGCTCAGCGCAGTATTTGCATCCAAGGCCGCCACAGGCTTTGCCAAAAATCTGCGCCACGATATGTATCACCACGTGCAGAACTTCGGTTTCCAGAACATCGACAAGTTCTCCACTGCATCCATCGTCACCCGGCTGACTTCTGATGTTGCCAACCTGCAAATGACCTTCCAAATGATGATCCGTATGGCCATCCGCAGCCCCATGATGCTGATGCTGTCCCTGGGCTCTGCTATGACCATCAACATGAAGCTGAGCCTAGTGTACTGCGTGGCCCTGCCCATCTTGATCTTCGCCCTGGTGATGTTAGTCCCCATGGTATTCAAGATCTTTGACCGGGTGTTTAAGACCTACGACAAGCTGAACAATGTGGTTCAGGAAAATGTCCGGGGCATCCGGGTAGTGAAAGCCTTTGTCCGGGAATATAAGGAAACGGAAAAGTTTACCGATGTTTCCGGCTCGATCTACAAGGATTTTTGCAAAGCAGAGCGGATCATCGCTCTGAACAGCCCCATTATGCAGCTGTGCGTATATGGCTGTATGATCGCCATTTCCTGGATCGGCGCCCATTTGGTGGTGTCCAACGAGCTGACCACCGGCCAGCTGAGCATTATGTTCACCTATACCACCCAGATTCTCACTTCCCTGATGATGGTAAGCATGGTGTTCGTTATGCTCACCATGAGCCGCACCCCCATGAAGCGCTGCTATGAGCTTTTGACGGAAGAACCGGATATGCAGCAGGCCCAAGAGCCTTTGACCCAGGTAGCCGATGGCTCTGTGGACTTTGAAAATGTCAGCTTCCGCTATTCTGCCACCGCCAAGCACCGGGCCTTAAAAGAAGTAAACCTGCACATTCCCAGCGGCGCCACCGTAGGCATCCTGGGCGGCACAGGCTCCAGTAAATCCACCCTGGTGCAGCTGATCCCCCGGCTTTACGATGTGTCCGAGGGCTCTATAAAGGTGGGCGGCGCAGATGTGCGGGATTACGACATCCACGCGCTGCGGGAGCAGGTAGCTATGGTGCTGCAGAAAAACGTGCTGTTCTCCGGCACAATTAAAGAAAACCTGCGCTGGGGCAACCCCAACGCCACCGACGAGGAGCTCATCCATGCCTGCAAGCTGGCTTGCGCCCACGATTTTATTGAAAGCTTCCCCGATAAGTACGATACTTATATCGAACAAGGCGGCACCAATGTGTCCGGCGGTCAGAAGCAGCGGCTTTGCATCGCCCGAGCCCTGCTGAAAAAGCCCAAGATCCTGATTTTGGACGACTCTACCTCTGCGGTAGATACCCGCACCGACGCACTCATCCGCCAGGCCTTCCGGGAGGAGATCCCCGGCACTACCAAGCTAATCATCGCCCAGCGGGTGGCATCTGTGCAGGAAGCGGATATGATTATCGTGATGGAAAACGGTATGGTGGAGGATGTGGGCGACCACGAAACGCTTCTTTCCCGCTGTGCCATCTATCGGGAAGTTTATGAATCCCAGCGGAAAGGAGGGGATGAATAATGCCTCCTGTAAGAATGCGTGGTGACGGCCGCAAGGCCAAGGACCCCAAAAAGACCCTGCTGCGCCTGCTTAGCTACATGGGCAAGTATATTCCTTTGCTGGTCGTAGTGCTGGTGTGCATCGTCATCACCGCCTTTGCCCAGACCACCGGCAGCGAAGCCATCGGCACACTGGTGGACGATTATATCACCCCCATGCTGGCCACCGGCTCTGCAGACTTCGGCCCGCTGCTGTCCTACCTTGTAAAAATCGGCACCATCTTTGCCATCGGCATCGTGGCTTCCTTCCTGAACCAATTTATTATGGTCACCGTGAGCCAGGGCGCCCAAAAGGTGATCCGGGATGAGATGTTCACCAAAATGCAGCGGCTTCCCATCCGTTATTTCGATTCCAACACCGCCGGCAACATCATGTCCCGGTATACCAGCGACATCGATACCCTGCGGCAGATGGTATCTCAGTCCATTCCCCAGTGCGTTTCTTCTTTCGTCACCCTGGTGGTGGTATTCGTGGCTATGATCCGGGCCTCCTGGGTGCTGACCCTGGTGATCCTGTTCACCGTCACCTGCATCTTCCTGATTACCGTCAAGATCGTAGGCAAGGCCGGCAAATACTTCATCGGCCAGCAAAAATCTCTGGGTAAGCTCAACGGCTATGTGGAAGAGATGATAAACGGTCAGCGAGTGGTCAAAGTATTTAACTGGGAAGAGACTTGCAAGGAAGAATTTGACAAGCTCAACGAGGAGCTTTGCCAGAACGCCTACACCGCCGGTAAGCTCTCCAATATGATGGGCCCGGTAAACAACAACTTAGGTTACATCCAGTATGCGATCTTAGCTGTTGTGGGCGGTGTGGTCGCTGTTGCTTCCGGCGGCAGCCTGGTATCCCTGGGCAGCCTGATGACCTTTATGCTCCTGTCCCGGACCTTCAATATGCCCATCTCCCAGATCAGCAACCAGATCAATTCCATCGTTATGGCCTTGGCCGGCGCTGAACGGGTGTTTGAGATGATGGACGAAGAGCCGGAAGCAGACGATGGCTATGTGACATTGGTCAACGCAAAGATCGACGAACAGGGCAACATCACCGAATGCAGCGAGCGCACCGGTATCTGGGCCTGGAAGCATCCCCACCAGGCAGACGGCTCGGTGACCTACACCCCCTTAAAGGGCGATATCACCATGTATAACGTGGACTTCGGCTACGTGCCGGAGAAAACGGTGCTTCACGATGTGACCCTCTACGCCAACCCCGGTCAGAAGCTGGCCTTCGTAGGCGCTACCGGCGCAGGCAAAACCACCATCACTAACCTGATCAACCGGTTTTATGATATTGCCGACGGCAAGATCCGTTACGACGGCATCAATATCAACAAGATCCGCAAATCCGACCTGCGCCGCTCCCTGGGCGTGGTATTGCAGGATACCAACCTCTTTACCGGCACAGTGATGGATAACATCCGTTACGGCAATCTAACGGCCACCGATGAAGAATGCATCCAGGCTGCAAAGCTTGCCAATGCCCACGATTTCATCACCCGGCTGCCGGATGGCTATGATACTATGCTCACCGGCAACGGCGCCAACCTTTCCCAGGGTCAGCGGCAGCTGATCGCAATCGCCCGGGCGGCGGTGGCAGATCCCCCTGTGATGATTTTGGACGAAGCCACCTCCTCCATCGATACCCGTACGGAGGCTTTGGTGCAAAAAGGCATGGATGCCCTGATGAAGGGACGCACCACTTTTGTCATTGCTCACCGGCTTTCCACCGTTATGAATTCCGACTGCATTATGGTTCTTGACCATGGCCGGATCATTGAACGTGGCAGCCACGACGAGCTGATCGCCCAAAAAGGCACATATTATCAATTATATACCGGAGCCTTCGAATTAGAATAAGAGGTCATAAAAGCCGCAAACCATCAAAACAATTTACCCAAATAAGCGCTTTACTTCTACAGATCGCCTTATAATATAAAAAATAGTTTATTATAAGCAAGTGCAATAACAAAGTGTTTTGATTTACCGCACAAACCGAACCCTAACGTACCTATGTACGCCGACGGGTTCGGTTTGTTTGTCTTTGCGGCTTTACTGACCTCTTACGAGCGGTATCGCTTCGCGATGAATTTAATTCAGCATTCTGCATTCATCATTCAGCATTAAAAAAGCTCACCGTTTTCACGGTGAGCTTTTTGATATTACTGGTTTTCTTCCATTTCCTTCAGGGCGTCCTTGCGGCTGAAGTTTGCACGGCCCTTCTCATCGAAGCCCATGAACTTGACCCAAGTCATATCGCCCAGATTCAGAACATCTTCCACCTTTTCTACACGGCGGTTCTCCAGCTTGGAGATGTGCACCATGCCATCGTGGCCGGGAGCGATCTCCACGAATGCGCCGATGGGCAGGATGCGGACAACCTTACCGTAGTACAGCTTGCCAACCTCGGGAACGAAGCAGATATCGTCCACCATCTTCTTGGCAGCATAAGCGGCGTTGGCATCCACAGCGGAGATGAATACGGAGCCATCGTCATCGATGTCCACCTTAGCGCCGGTGTCAGCGCAGATCTTCTGAATGGTCTTACCGCCGGAGCCGATGACCTCACGGATCTTATCCACAGGGATCTTCATGCTCAGCATCTTGGGAGCGTACTCAGAAACCTCAGCGCGGGGCTCAGCGATGCAGGGCAGCATCACTTCGTCCAGGATCACCAGACGCGCCTTGCGGCAGCGCTCCAGAGCATCGGCAATGATCTCCATAGTCAGGCCCTTGTTCTTCAGGTCCATCTGGATGGCGGTGATGCCCTCGGTAGTACCGGCAACCTTAAAGTGCATTTCGCCGTGGAAGTCCTCAACACCCTGAATATCGGTAAAGGTTCTCCACACACCGGTCTCCTGGTCGGAGATCAGGCCGCAGGAAATACCGGCAACGGGGCGCTTGATGGGCACGCCGGCGTCCATCAGAGCCAGGGTAGAACCGCAGATAGAGCCCTGAGAGGAAGAGCCGTTGGAGCTGAGCACCTCGGATACCACACGGATGGCGTAGGGGAACTCCTCCACAGAGGGAATCACAGGCAGCAGAGCCTTCTCAGCCAGAGCGCCGTGACCGATCTCACGACGGGAAGTGGAGCGGGCAGCTCTTGCTTCGCCGGTGGAGAAGGAGGGGAAGTTATAGTGATGGATATAACGCTTGGTATCTTCGTTATAGATAGTGTCCAGCTTCTGAGCAGCGGACAGGGTGTTCAGGGTGCAGATGGACAGCACCTGGGTCTGACCACGGGAGAACAGGCCGGAGCCGTGTACCCGGGGCAGCAGACCAACCTGGGCATCCAGAGGACGGATATCGTCCATGCCACGGCCGTCAACACGCTTGCCTTCCAGCAGCCACTTCTTAACAACCTTCTTCTGCATCTTGTACAGGCAAACCTCGATATGGGTCTCGAAGTCCTCGTACTTCTCGCCGAACTTCTCTGCAAAATCCAGACGGGCAGCAGTCAGGCGCTCTTCACGGATGTTCTTGTCATCGGTATCCAGAGCATGCTCGATCTGACCCAAGCCGTAAGCCATCAGGTCATCCAGCAGTTCGTGGTTTACAGCAGCCTTCTCGAAGGTGAACTTGGGCTTGCCGATCTCAGCAACGATACCGTTAATGAACTTCACGATCTCCATATTGGTCTCGTGCGCGATGCGGATAGCCTCCAGCACAACAGCCTCGGGAGCTTCGTTGGCCTCGGTCTCGATCATAACCACCTTCTCGAAGGTAGAGGCGATGCACACGAAGCAATCGCAGGCATCCCGCTCGTCAGCAGAGGGGTTAATGATATAACGGTCACCCAGGTGAGCAACGTTAGTGGTAGCCACAGGGCCGTT
>JAZSPA010000031.1:0-16612 GCA_045537165.1 Faecousia sp. | reverse complement strand
CCCCCACCCAAAAAACCCGCCCCACCCGAGCCGCCCTGCCTTTTTTGGCAGGGGCACTAGGACTTGAAAGGGCGACACCAGTGCGCGCACTGGTGTAAAAATTGCGAACCGTTGAGCAATTTTTAGCCCGTGGGAAAGTCCATTGACAACAGACGGCAATCCGTAGGATTGTTGGCGGTTGTCAATTATGGGTCGTAGTAGTTCTTATGCCCCTACATTCAGCTTCGCAGAATAAATCTGCACATAAAGGTCAAATAGAATCGTTTCCTTGTTCTTGTTGCAGTTGCGGCACTACTATGTTATACTGTTTTTGGATGTCAATATACATTTACTTATTCGGATGATTCTTCCTATGACACGGTCGAAGTGATGGAGATTGACGATATTGTGTATTTGGATTGGGTGGATATAGGTGGTAAATAAAATGCAAGAATATGAAATGGTACGGGAGATCCCCAATTTGTGTCCCAACAATCAGATGCGGGATATTTTCTTTGAGGAAGTGGAGACTGACGACCCGGTTGCCTATGTAGACCGACTTGTTAAGGGTCAAAAGGAATTGACTGCAGATTTTCGTCCCGACGGCTCTGTAACGGTGTATGCCGTGGCGGACGGATTGACACAAAAGTTTATATTTACACCAATATAAATCGGCAGGCAGCGATTTCATCGCTGCCTGCCGATATTTTATTTTTTTAGTTGCTTTTTGTAGCCTGTGCCGTTTTGCAGGCTGCGGGAGACCCGGCTTAGGGTGGCCGAAGAAATGCTGGACTGGCTTACCACCTCGTTATAAGTCTTGCCTTCTAAAAGGAGCTTGGCGGCGAAAATCCGCTCAGCCATATTCTCTACCTCTTTTTGGGTGCAAAGGTCTTCCAAAAGGGCCCGCATATCCTTGGGATCTTCCACCTGGGTCAAAATAGCGCAAAGGTCAGCGATCTTCTGCTTTTGGGTAGTAGCCATGGTTCATCCTCCTAAAACGGCTCTTCCGTACCTTTCAGGAAAGCCTTGGTTTTCTCACTTTTGGGGTTACCGAACACTTCTTCCGGTGTGCCGATCTCTTCGATCACCCCATCTGCCATATATATTACCACATCTGCTACACATTTTGCAAACTCCATTTCGTGGGTTACCACAATCATGGTGGTTTTTTCGTTTTTAAGACCCCGGATCACCCGCAAAACCTCTCCCGTCAGCTCCGGGTCTAAGGCTGAGGTCGGCTCATCGAAGCATAAAACCTTGGGATGCATGGCTAAGGCCCGGGCGATGGCGATGCGCTGCTGCTGACCGCCGGAAAGCTGGTAGGGATAAAAATCCTTTTTGGCGCTTAAACCTACCTGCTCCAAAAGGGAAAGAGCCTTTTCCTGGTTTTCCTGTTGTTTTTCCGGATACATCAGATCGGGAGCAAGGGTGATGTTCTGCAGGGCGGTGTACTGGGGAAACAGATTGAAATTCTGGAACACCAGACCGAAGTTCAGCCGGTTTTCCCGAATTTGTGCTTCGCTCAGGGGCGCGCCTGCCAAAAGGGAGCGGCCTTCTACCAAAATGTCACCGGCATCCGGCGTTTCCAAAAAGTTCAGGCAACGTAAAAGTGTTGTTTTGCCGCTGCCGGAAGAGCCAATGATGGCCAGCACCTGCCCTTCTTCCAGGGAAAAGCTGACACCCTTCAACACAGGCGTTTTGCCGTAGCTTTTTTTCAGATCTTTTACTTCCAATAGCATAACTTAACCTCTGAAATACTGCAGTTTCTTTTCCAGCTTACCAAACACCAGAGTCAGGATGCCGTTAAAGAGCAAATAAAACGCGCCGGTGTAAAAAAGCGGCCAGATAAGACCTTCTTTAATAAAGCTTTCGCCTGCCCATGTCACTTCGTAAATGGAGATGATGCGCGCCAGGGCGGTATCCTTGACCAGGGTAATGATCTCGTTGCTCATAGGGGGCAGGATGCGCTTGATGACCTGCAGCAGGGTGACCTTGAAGAAGATCTGACTGGAGGTCATACCCAGCACCTGACCTGCTTCCAGCTGCCCCTGGGGGATAGATTGGATGCCGCCCCGGTAGATTTCGGAAAAATAGCAGGCATAGTTGATGGAGAAGGCTAAGATCACTGCGTTGAATCTGCCGATGGAGGGCAAATCAAACAGCAAGCCCGGGCCGTAGAAGGCCAGGATCAGCTGGAGCATCAGGGGCGTTCCCCGGATGATCCAAATAAAGGCTCGGATGGGAAGCCTGATGATCGCCAGGGGACTCATAGACCCAAAGGCTACCAAAAGACCTAAGGGCAGGGAAATGGCCAGGGTAAGCACAAAGATGTTTACTGTCTGTTCAAAGCCCCGGAGCAAAAATAAGGTGACTTCCCAAAAATCAGGCATATTACTTATCCTCAACTAACGCTACATTGTATTTTTCTGCCAAAGCGGCCAAAGTGCCGTCAGCCATGTACTGGGCCATCAGTTCGTTGACCTTGGCTGTGATGTCAGAATCCTTGCGGAAGGCGATGCCGTAGTATTCGCTGGTCAGCTCCTGGGCAATGGCAAGGCTTGCAAAGTCGCTGCCTTCCTTGATCATGGCGCGAGCCATGGTGATGTCGATAACGCAGGCATCGGATGTGCCGGAAAGGACTTCGGTAAGCGCCTTGGCCTGATCGTCAGTGACCAGGTAATCGGTGATGCCGATGGCATCCAAGGCCTTTGCTGCTGCAGAGCCGTCCTCCACAGCGATGGAAAGATTTTGCAGGCTTTCAGCGGTGGCGTAGTTGGCGGCAACATCTGCCTTGGTGACAACCACCTGGGCATTGATTACATAGGGGTTAGATACGCTGGCGTTGGAAAGGGCTTCGTCGGTGATGGTCATACCGTTCCAAACAGCGTCAATTTCCTTGATCTGCAGCTCGGTGAACTTCTTTTTCCAATCAATGATGACAAACTCGGCTTCCACGCCCAGGTCTTCGGCTACCATCTTGGCAAACTCTGCGTCAAAGCCCACCCAGTTGCCGTTTTCGTCCATGTAATCCATAGGCTCATAAATGGTGACGCCCACCACCAGCTTACCTTTGTCCTTTACGTATTGAAGGTCAGAGTCGCTATTGCCCGCACAGCCGGCAAAGGCGGAAAGAGCCACGATAAAGGTCAGTACCAATGCAAATAACTTTTTCATAATAATTTCTCCTTTTTCATTTTCCGACCTGCGCCGGAATGTTTTTGATGGGCTCATTATACTTTAGCGCGCTAAAGTTGTAAAGTAAAAAATTGCCGATTTTTAAATGTTTGTAGGGATGCACAAAAAAGAGGAATACTTTACTGTGCTAAAGTGATAAAGTGACCATAAAGCCGGTGCGCGATGTACACTGGCTTTTAGAAGAACGGTGAAAGAGAAAGGAAAAAGCTGGCGGAAAGCCGTTGACATTTGCTGGAAGTCGCCCTATAATAAATATGGTAATATTTTAACCATAAGGAGGAAAATCCCATGACCAAGTATTGTCCCAATTGCGGCAAGCCTTACGAAGAGGGCACTGCCTTCTGCGCCGGCTGCGGCACATCTCTCAACGGCGCGAAGCCTGCTAAGGCCAGTTTTAAGTCCGCCATCACTAAGAAGGGCCTGAGCGAAGTTGCAGGCAAGAGTGTCAAGGTATTCACCATCATCGTTCTGGTGCTGTCTTTGATCTTTGCTGTTCAGAACATTTTCGGCAATGTGGATCTGTGCGTAGATCAGTACCGCAACGGTAAGCTGGCCGGCCACACTGAAGTAATCGCCAAGGATCTGTACCCCGGCGCAGGTAACGATGAGACCTCTTATGCTACCGGCGTTATGGTGGCTAACATCATTTACGGTGTTGCTTCTGTTGGCGTTGCTGCTCTGGCTGCCTGGGTGCTGCTGGAAAAGGCATGCGGCGGTGATTATAAGAAGATCTTCAAGATCATGGGCCTGGTGGCTATGATCGCTGCTGCTGTGTACATCCTGATTTACCTGATCTTTGCCGCTAAGCAGACCGGCTCCGGTGATTACATTGTGCGTATTGCTGTGGAAGCTCCTGTGGATGCTTGGGTGGCTCTGGTTACCTATGGCCTGACCTTTGTTACTGGCCTGCTGCAGCCCAAAGACTAATTTCAGACAGTCATAGAAGGCCCAAACCGTCAAAATGTTTTTGATGATTTGGGTCTTCTTTTTTATTAGAACGGTTATCCAATTAGACTTCCGCATTTACGGTAAAAGAAAAGCTTGCTTCGCAAGCCATTTTGACTTACTGCGCAAACCGAACGACTAACGTACCTATGTACGTCGACGCGTTCGGTTTGCTTGTCTTTGGGTCTTCTCTGACGTCTGCACAGCGGGTCAAAGAGAGGCATTTGTGATCAGGTTTTTATGCATTGACAATGGGGGAAGAAAGGCTTATAATAGTGATAGCTTTTATAGCGCAAAAAGAAGGAGGAATTTTCCATGGCAAAGTTTTGTGTAAACTGCGGCACTCCTTACGAAGAAGGCGCAGCCTTCTGCCAGAAGTGCGGCAACAAGCTGGGCGGCGAGCCCGCAGCTCCCAAGGCGGCAGCTCCTGTTAAGCTGGATCTGGATAACATCGTGAAGCTGACCCGTCAGTACATGCAGTTTGTTCTCATCGGCATCGGTGTTCTGGCGCTGATCTGGGGCGTTCTGAACCTGTTTGGCTGGTATGATGTTAATGCGACTGCCAATATTATGGGCCAGAGCGCTACATCTTCCGTTTCCCTGGTTGATATGTATAAGGACAGCGGCGGATTCTCCTTTGTGGGCACTGTTCAGACCTTTAACATCATCTGCGGCATCCTGTACGTAGCAGCAGCCGGCGTTTGCGGCTGGGGCGTCTATGAGATGTTCAACAAGAAGGGCAACGGCCAGAAGCAGTTCACCTATGCTGCCATCGGCGGCGCTGCTGCAGCTGTTCTGCACCTGTTTATGTACCTGTTCCTGGCTCAGCAGACCCAGAGCGCTTACGGCATGACTGCCAAGGTGGCCGTGGTATCTCCTGTATTCTGCTGGATCTACTTCATCATCTTTGGCGCTATCGTAGCTTACGATTGGCTGGTATTCAAGAAGAAGTAATTTTACATAAGAGCCGTCGATCTTCGGATCGGCGGCTTTTTTTCTTGCAATACGCCGCAAAACAGGGTATCATAATAGAAAAGCAACATTTCGAGGTGCATTATGGACTTAATGGAAGCCAGAGAGGAATATGGTCTTGCGCTGAAAGCCGGACAAAAGGATTTTAAGGAGCTAACTGCCCGGGGCGTGGATCCTTATCCCCAGGTGCTGGATGAGATCATCGGAAACGGTGAAAACAACGGCACGCAGGACTTGGGTGTGGTGGAGATCCCGGCGGAGCGGATCATCGGTGTGAAGTCTGCCGGACGGACTGCCGCCTTTACCCGCAATTTCCTGCCTTTGTTGGATGAAGAAAGTGAGTTTGCCCATAAGTGGATCAATCTTTGCGCTGCCCACCTTTCTGATGAGGGTATTCGGGAGCCGGCATTCTGCTTTGAATACTTAGGTGATTTTTATGTGCAGGAGGGCAACAAGCGGATCAGTGTCCTGCGGTATTTTAGCGCGCCCAGAGTGCCCAGCACCGTGCGGCGTATTTTGCCTGTGCGCAGCGATGAGCCCCGGATTCAGGCCTATTATGAGTTCCTGGACTTTTATAAGGTGTCTGCAAGCTATGATGTGCAGTTCCGTCAGCCTGGCGATTATGCTAAGCTCCTGTCTTTCTTGGGTAAAAGTCCCAAAGAACCCTGGTCTGATCGGGAAAAGCGCACCTTCAGCGCCTATTTCCGGTTCTTCCGGGAGGCTTTTGCAGCAGTAAAGGGGGATAAGCTGGATCTGCTGCCGGAGGAAGCGCTGCTTTTGTGGCTGCGGGTATATCCGTTCCAAAAACTGGGTAATTTGCCCAGTGATGAACTGAACAAGACGGTTGCCGGCCTGTGGGAGGATATGGTGTCCATTTCCCAGGAGGAAGGGGCAGAGGTTCAAACAGAGCCGGAAACAGAGCAAAAGCAGAATATTCTTACCAAGCTCATTACCGGTACGCCGGAGCATGTGGATGTCGCCTTTATTTATCAGCGGGATTTTCAGACCAGCGCCTGGAACATAGGCCATAAAGAGGGTGCGGAGCATTTGCAGGAAGCTTTTGGCGACCGGGTGACGGTGCGCAGCTATTTCCACGCCGATACACCGGAGCAGGCGGAGGAAGTGCTGGAGGAGGCGGTGGAGGCCGGCGCACAGGTAGTATTTACCACCACGCCCCAGCTGAGTCGTCCTACGTTGAAGGCAGCGGTGAAGCATCCGAAGGTGCGGTTTTTGAACTGTTCCGTGGACGCCCCCTATTCCAGCGTCCGTACCTACTATAGCCGGGTGTATGAGGGCAAGTTTATTACCGGCGCAATCGCCGGCGCTATGGCGGATAACGATGAGATCGGCTATGTGGGCAGCTATCCCATTTTCGGTGTGCCGGCATCCATCAATGCCTTTGCTTTGGGCGCCCAGCTGACCAATCCCCGGGCGAAAGTATATCTGCGGTGGAGCTGCGAAGAGCATGATCCTGTGGGCGCGCTGACCCGTCAGGGCATCCGGGTGATCTCTAACCGGGATGTGCCTACCGCCGGCGCCCAGTATTTGGAATTTGGCAATTACGGCACTTATTTTATTCAGGACGATGGCTCCCTGATGCCCCTGGGCTCTCCTGTGTGGATGTGGGGCAAGCTTTATGAGCACGTGGTACGCTCCGTGCTGCAAGGCACTTGGAATACAGGCAAGAACGTTACCCGGGCGGTAAACTATTGGTGGGGTATGGACAGCGGCGTGATCGACGTGGAGCTGGCTTCCCACCTGCCTCAGGGCCTGCGTACTTTGGCAGATCAGCTGCGGAAGGGCCTGCAAAATGGTACGTTAGACCCCTTTGACCGGCCGATCTACGATAATAAGGGCGTTCTGCGAAACCCCGAGGGCGGCAGCTTCAGCCCCCGGCAGCTGCTGCACATGGATTGGCTTTGTGATAATGTGGTAGGCCAAATCCCGCCCTTTGAACGGATCTTGCCTTATTCTCAGGCAATGGTGCGGGAGTTGGGCGTTTACCGGGATTCTATTACTCCGGAAAAGGAGGGTAGCCTGTGAAAATACTTTGCGTAGCAGATGAAGAGTGCAAGGCGCTTTACGATTATTATGTACCAGGCAAGCTGAAGGAATATGACCTGATCCTTAGTAGCGGCGACCTGAAGGCGGATTATCTCAGCTTTTTGGTGACGGTGGGCAGAGCGCCGGTATACTATGTTCATGGCAATCACGATACCGGTTATGACACTCGCCCTCCGGAGGGCTGCGACTGCATCGATGATAAGCTGGTGGTGTATAACGGGCTGCGGATCTTAGGCTTGGGCGGCTGCCGCTGGTATCACGAGGGCAAGTATCAGTATACGGAAGCCCAGATGCGCCGCCGTATTCGCAAGCTGCGGTTTAAGCTGTGGCGGTTGGGCGGTGTGGATATTGTGGTGACCCACGCCCCGGCAGAGGGCTTTGGGGATATGCCTGACCCGGCCCACAAGGGCTTCCGGGCCTTTTTGGAGCTGATGGATAAGTATAAGCCTATGTACCTGCTCCACGGTCATGTCCATAAAAATTACGGCACGAAAGTGGAAACGGAGCATACATACGGGGAAACAAGGCTTATCAATGTGGGGGAGCGGTATGTGCTGGATTTCCCCGATGAGCTGCTGCCCCGGACGTTAAAAAAGGGGGACAAACTGGATGTTTGAAGGCTTTCGCCCGGAAACGGTGGATTTTCTGTGGGGCATCCGCCTGAACAATAACCGGGAGTGGTTTTTAGAGCATAAAAAGGACTATGTGGATCATCTCTATGAGCCCATGAAGGCTTTGGGAAAAGAATTGTTCCAGCCTTTTATCGACCGGCCGGGAGATTTACTTAAGGTCAGCCGTATTTACCGGGATGCCCGGATGCACCATCCGCTTCCCTATAAGGAGAGCCTGTGGATCTGCATTCGCAAGGACGTAGAGTGGTGGGCGGAGCACCCTTGCCTGTATTTTGAGATCACCCCCGACGGTATCAGCTACGGTTTTATATGGCTGCAGCCTAAGGTGCAGGCACTGAAGGCGATGCGCCAGGCTATCGCCGCACAGCCCCGGAAATTCCTGAATATGGTAAAGAAGGCAGAAAAGGAAACCGGCACGGCCATTACCGCCAAGACCTATAAGCGCCCGCCGGACAAGAGCCCCAGCAAGGCTTTGGAGCGGTTTTTTGCATGGAAGGGCTATATTGCCTGCACGGTAGATGAAGAATTTTCTGAAAAGACCTTTGGCCCTCAGTTGGGGGAGCGGGCAAGGGAATACCTGGAAAAGCTTATTCCTCTTTATGAATTTTTGAATCAGTTTTCTGCATAATAATCAGGGCCTGTTGCTGCCAGCAACAGGCCCTGTTATGTACAGACAAGGTATTCTTCAAAATCTTTCTGCAAAAAAATGCAGGGGCGGATTTTTCACGTTGTACACCGTGTTTATGAATACATTGTCTGTTCGTATCGTTCCGGAGATACCCTTGACAAAGCTTTGCTTTCCATGTTTGTCGTCACAGTATGAAATGCATTTCTTTGTCCAGGCATAGTATTTACATTGCAACGAGAATTATTCCTTCGGTTGAGATGAATTGAAAATTGACAATGGATAATTGACAATTAAGGTATCGGCTTTGCCGATTATTTAGATTTATTTGCGGAGCGAATATAATAATTGTCAATTGTCAAATATCAATTCTCAATTTTGATTTGATTGTAGCACATGGAAATGTTTTCCCGCTCGAAAACGGTTTTGATGTTTTCCTTAGTCTGGCAGGTGGTTGCCCAGTAGTCAGAGGATTTGCTCCAAACCTGCAGCAGGTACACCACAGCGCCCTGGGAATAATCGGAAATGACTACGCTGATGGGCTTTTCGGCAAGGGCGGTAGGCACGGTGGCGGCTTCCGTTAAAGCATCCATTACCTGCTTGGCAGGATGCTCTGTAGATACATAAACGGTGATGTCCGTACGCCGGGTGCCGGCTACGGTGTAGTTGACAATTTCTGCAGCCACCACCTGGGCGTTGGGAATGGAAACGGTTTTGTTATCGGTGGTGGTAAGCTTGGTGTAGTTCAGGCCGATGGCGCTGACAGTACCGGTCTGGCCGGCTACTTCCACAAAATCACCCATGGAAAAAGGCTTGGTGGTCAGCAGGGTGAAGCCGCCGATGACGTTGGCAAGGGCATCCTGCAGGGACAGGGAAACGGCCAAGGTCAGTACGCTGGCCAGAGCCACCACGCCGGTTACATCCAAGCCCAAAGCAGAAGCGCAGATCAGGCTCAGCAGCAGGTACAGAACCACCCGGATCGCTGACCGCAGAAGACCCAGCACCGGATTGTCCATCTTTGTTTTTTTCAGCAGCTTGCCGGTAACAGCCATAATCAGCCGGATCACCAAAACACCGATCACCAGGATTAATACGGCGGGGATCAGCTTGTCCAGAGCAAAGTTACCCATGGATCTGAAAAAACGTTCTACATATTCCCACATAGAAATTGCTCCTTGTTGCGTAATGGGAGTATTATAACCGGAAAAAGCAAAAAGTGCAATACTGAATGCACAATGCATAATGCACAATGCACAATGCACAATGCACAATGCACAATACACAATACACAATACACAATGCACAATGCATAATGCGGAATGCGGAAAGCAGAAAGCAGAATGCAGAATGTACAATGCGGAATACGGAATACGGAATGCAGAATAGGGGAATGCGGAATGCAGAATGCGGAATGCAGAATGCTGAATGCAGAATGTAGAATGCGGAATGCAGAATGCGGAATGCAGAATGCACAATGCGGAATACGGAATACGGAATGCAGAATAGGGGAATGCAGAATGCACAATGCGGAATACGGAATACGGAATGCAGAATAGGGGAATGCGGAATGCAGAATGCTGAATGCAGAATGTAGAATGCGGGAAGCAGAGTGCGGAATGAGGAACGCACAACGCGGTATTAGGAATTAGGAATACTGTTACATCACACTCCTGGTTTACATAACGCGTTGAATACTTATTCAACCAGTAAAAAAGTCAATGCTTGAAGAATAGGCAATTGTTAGTTATACATTGTTAATTGCGAATCGTTTGCAAGGCAAATAGAAATCCGGGATCGTTGACCAGACGATCCCGGATTTCCTTACGTGAAAGAGAGATAAGAAAATGAAAAGGAGAGTAGATATCGTTTACATCTATATTATAGTACGGCTTTTTTGAAAATGCAAGGGTGTTTTTTATGAAATACGCAGTATACAAGTAAAAAAATGACCTATGATTTTGTGCAATATGACGGAGAAATGGGGGCGCGACTGGGTAAATACAAGTTTTCCTTTCCAAAGATGGAAATATGTGGTATAATAGTTGAAATTATTGTTTAGCGAAAGCGAGGACATTATGAAGAAAAAACTCCTTTGGATCGGCGCAGCGGTGGCGTTGTGTATCGTGGCGCTGGTGGTCTTGGTTGTTTTATACGTGAACAGAAACCCCAACGTAGGTCTGCTGATGGCAGATCATACAGAGGAAACGGTTTTGGCGCAGGCCATGGAAAATGCCGGCTTAAACCTCAAAAAGAGCGATGGCGAGGTGCTGCCGGATCAATGCGCGGCCTATGTGGTGGAGCTTGAGGATTTTGGGCAGACGGAGGCGATTTTGCAGTCAGCCGGCAATACCCCGGTGATTTTTGTTAACCGGCAGCCTAGAGATGAGGGCGCTTGCTATATTGGCGGCGATGCGCTGCAGGCGGGCTTGACTCAGGGCGAGGTGCTGCTGGCGCAGCCGGGTTACGGCGATTGGAATGAAGATGGCGTGGTGACCTGTCTGCTTGTGGGAGCAGATATGGGTCAGCCCGATATGCTGCAGTGGCAAAGGGGCGTTTCCCAGGCCTTAAAAGCAAAGGGCTTGGAGGCTGAGTTTGTGCCTTATACCGGCGCTGCCTTCTCCCGGGAGGATGCAGAAGGCCTGTGTGAGCAGCAGCTGTCTGCTTACGGAAAAGACCTGGAAGTGGTGCTGGCTTGCTTTGACAGCGCTACCTTGGGGGCTATGGACGCAGTCAAAGAGGTTGGCCGTTCTGTGGGCAGAAACCTGATCCTGATCGGCGCAGGCCACAGCAGCGAGCTGGCTGCGGCGGTAGCGGAGGGAAAGCTGTCCGGTTATGCCTACATAGAAGAGAATGCGCTCTGCCAGGCGGTGCTATCAGCGATCGAAGCAGCCCGGGTGGGGCAAAAGCCCCAAAGCTGCATCCTGGAGTATACGCCGGTTAAATGACAAAATTTGGCATATACGCAGGGTGTTGAAAAATAAAAAATAAAGCGGTATAATGGTGAAAAAGGAGGGGATACAATGCGGGTGCTGCTTTTGTCAGCCAATACCGGAGAGGGTCATAACTCCACCGCCAAGGCGGTGATGGGTGTGCTGGAAAGCCGCGGTGTGGAATGCACCATGGCAGATACGCTGGCATTTTTGTCCCCCGGTTTTTCTAAGTTTATTTGCGATTGGCACGTGCGGCTGTATCGTCACGGCCGAAAGCTGTTTGATTTGGGTTATCGGTTTGCCGAGTTTACCTCTAATCCCGATGAATTTAACCCCATTTATGAGCTGCTGGCTTTGGGCGCAGCCAAAATGCGGGATTGGATCCGGGAAGGGGACTATGACGCGATTTTGTGTTCCCACGCCTTTGCCGGCGTGATGGTTACGGAGGTGCGCCGCAGTTGGGGGCTTGACATCCCCAGTTACTTTGTTTCAACAGATTATACCTGCCATCCCACGGTGGAGCAATGTGACCTGGACGGTTATTTTATTTCTGCCAAGGGGCAGATCGGGGAATTTACTGTGGCGGGTATCCCGGAAGAAAAGGTGATCGTCAGCGGTATTCCCGTGCGGCAGGATTTTTATACCAGGGGCGACAAGGTATCTGCCCGGCAGGCGTTGGAGCTGCCGGAGAATGCTACCGTGGTCCTGCTGATGTGCGGTTCTATGGGCTGTGGCCCGATCCCGGTGCTGACGGAGAATCTGATGTCCCATCTGCACGAGGATGCTTATGTGGTGGCGGTTTGCGGCAGCAACGAGAGCCTGTATCATCACGTGTCGGCGATAAAGGATGACCGGCTGCGTGTTTTGGGCTTTACTGACCGGATCTCGGATTATATGGACGCGGCGGACTTGATCATCACCAAGCCCGGCGGTTTAAGCTCCACCGAGGCAGCTAACAAGGCGCTGCCTATGGTATTTGTGAATTTCGTTGGCGGCTGCGAAAGCCGGAACTTTAACTTCTTCCTGGAAAAGGGCTATGCGGTAGGCAGCGCAGCGGTGAAAGAGGCGGCGCAGATCGCCGCAGACCTGGCAGCTGACGGTGTTCGCCGGCAGGCCATGAGTCAGTCGCTGGCAGAGAATTTTACGGTAAACAGCGGCTTGTTTATCGCAGATTTCCTGATGGATGCCGCAGAAAAATACCGCAATAAACAAAAAGAAACAGCAGGTGTCCTGTGACACCTGCTGTTTTTGCGCCGCTTCACCCCATCTTCTTGGTTTACATAACGTGTTGAATATTTATTCAACTAGTTAAAAAAGCGGGGGCGGTATTTTGCTGTATAACAATTTGTTATACGGAAGGCAAAGGCCGTCAATTACTAATTGTCAATCGGTTCGTCGCTGGGGTATTGCTTCAAAAGTTCCAGAAGCTTGTAGGCAGAATCCGGGTCTATGGGGCGGAAAGGGGAACGATCCTGACTTAAATAGAATACGCCCTTTTGCACATAGGTGCGGTTTTCCCCGGTAAGGTAGGTCAGCTCAATGAAAACCCCATCACTTTTTACCCAATCCGGATTCAGCACACTGGGGCTATGCTTTGGCAGAAAACGCAGGTAATCCAAAATAGCGGCGATCTTTTGGCTGTCGGTGTATTCCCGGTGGATGCCTTCTGTATCGATGCAAACCCTAGTCACCAGCCGTGGCGTGTTCTGTTGCGGTACAGGTGCTTTGCAGCCGGTAAGCAATAATAAAAGTAAAATCACAGTTAGCTTTTTCATAGTGCTCTTAGCATAACCGGATTTTTAAGAATTATGAATTAATCGTGGTGTGATATTATTTAATAATTTATAGGAAAAGAGGTTGAATAAACATTCAACACGTTATGTAAACCAGCAAGAAAAGAAAGTAAGAGCCGGAGTGTATTGCACTCCGGCTCTTTTATGATTGCTGTTCTTTTAATTCCGCAAGGGCTGCGCGTACTGCCGCAATTACAAAGGCGGAAAATGTGCAATCCTTACCCCGGATCGCATTTTCTACACCTTCAACAACATCGTTGGGAAAGCGGATGGTCTTATTCGTAGTAGGCGGTGTATTAGGAATTTGAAAGTTAGCCATATTTATCCCTCGCATTGCAGTTGTATTGTTTATATTTTAAGGGATATGCCATATAAAATATGCATTGCAGCTGCAATGCATTTAGGCTATAATAGGAATGGCAATGGAAAATACAGAGAACCGTCCCCTGTCTGGTGGTGTCTGGCGTTTGGTACATTTCTTGTTGCGTACGGAATATTTTTATGATATAATGATATAGCAAATAAACAGAAAGGTGTGAAAAATATGATCGGTTCCGGATTGAAAAAGCTGGCTCTTGAAAACGGCATGAAGGTGGATGCCGGTGTAGCCTATGGCTTGCTGCGTGGCTATGCGGCAGCTATGTATGAGGGTGCTGGCTTTAAAGCAATTAACGTGATCACCAAAATTCCGGATGCGGAAAAAATGCGTGCATTTATGAATGCTTTGAATGATGCTCAGAAAAGAAAGGAATTCAGGATCGGCGGTGTCAATATAGACACCCAGCGAATTCAGGTTGCATTTACAGATAATCCCGGTACTATGGGCAAAATTCGCGCATTTATGGATTGGTTCTTCCCGTTGTTGGATGAGGCAGATGCAGAAAAGGGTGACGTTTGCGGTCAGTGCGGAGGCACCATCGTGGATAATGGCACTTGGATATTGCTCAATGGAAATGTTCATCACATACATAGTTCTTGCGTTAATACGGTTCAGGAGCAGATCTCTTCGGAGAACACCCGCCGCAAGGAAGAGGTTACCGGCTCCTATGGCCGGGGTGCTGTGGGTGCGCTGCTGGGCGCGGCGCTGGGCGCGGTAGTTTGGGCGGTCGTACTGATGGCGGGATATCTGGCCAGCCTTGTCGGCCTGCTGATTGGGTTCTTGTCCAGTAAAGCCTACGATCTGTTTAAGGGTAAGCAGGGTAAGGGCAAGATCGCAATTTTGATCATTGCTGTGATTTTTGGCGTGGTTTTGGGAACAGTGGCCGGTTACGGTTTCTTGATCGCCAAGGTAATGAACGAAAACGGTACCGATATGGCACATTATGCGCAGGTCGCAGAGCTTGTGCTGCAGGATCCTGAGGTAATCAATGAATTGATCCGGAATCTGGTGTTGGGCTTGCTGTTTTCCGGTCTAGGTGTATTCGGCTTGCTGCGGAAAGAAAGCAAGAATGTTGCCGATATAAAAGTGAAGATCCTGAAATGATCAGGTATAGCAAAACCGCGGTGCGAAAGCACCGCGGTTTTATTTTAGTGGTGGTTTTGTTTGCCGGTGGCAAATTGCAACTGTGATCAAAGGAAATACCTACAGCAAGATGTCAGTAAAGCCCCAAAGACAAGCAAACCGGACTTGTAGGCGTACATTGGTACGGTAAAGTCCGGTTTACGCAGTAAGTCAAAATGGCTTGCGTAAGCAAGCATAAAACATTGAGGAGAAGCAAAAACTTGTTATAAGAAAAACTTGGTATAAAAGAAAACCCCAAATCGCCAAAATATTTTGACGGTTTGGGGTTTTAATGACATCGTTATAGTTCGCAGGTGCCGACGGTTCTCGGGAAGGGCAGCACGTCGCGGATGTTGGCCATACCGGTCAGGTACATAACGCAACGCTCGAAGCCCAGGCCGAAGCCGGCGTGGCGGGCAGAGCCGTATTTCCGCAGATCCATATAGAAACCGTAATCCTCGGGCTTCATACCCAGCTCCTCAATGCGGTTTTTCAGGATCTCGTAGTTATCTTCACGCTGAGAGCCGCCGATGATCTCGCCGATGCCGGGAACTAAGCAGTCCATAGCCGCAACGGTCTTTCCGTCGGGGTTCAGCTTCATATAGAAGGCCTTGATCTCCTTGGGGTAATCGGTGACAAACACAGGCTTATTGAATACCACCTCGGTGAGGTAGCGCTCGTGCTCGGTCTGCAGATCACTGCCCCAATGGACAGGGTACTCGAACTGGTCGTTGTGCTTTTCCAGCAGAGCCACGGCATCCGTATAGGTGATGTGGCCAAAATCGTTATTCAGCACGTTGTTCAGGCGATCCAGCAGGCCGGTATCTACAAACTGGTTGAAGAACGCCATTTCTTCGGGGGCGTTTTCCATCACGTAGGCGATGATATACTTGATCATATCCTCAGCCAGGCGCATATCGTCTTTTAGATCGGCAAAAGCGATCTCCGGCTCGATCATCCAGAACTCTGCGGCGTGGCGGGTGGTGTTGGAATTTTCTGCCCGGAAGGTGGGGCCAAAGGTGTAGATGTTCTTGAAGGCCATGGCGAAGGTCTCACCGTTGAGCTGGCCGGAAACGGTCAGGTTGGTGGGCTTGCCGTAGAAGTCCTGGGAAAAATCTACCTTGCCGTCCTCAGTCATAGGTACGTTGGCAAGATCCAGGGTGGTGACCTGGAACATTTCGCCTGCGCCCTCACAGTCAGAGCCGGTGATGAGAGGGGTGTGGACATACACAAACTCCCGCTCCCGGAAAAACTGGTGAATGGCGAAAGCGATCAGGCTGCGGACACGGAACACGGCCTGGAAGGTATTGGTCCGGGGACGCAGGTGGGTCAGGGTTCGCAGGAACTCCAGGCTGTGACGCTTTTTCTGCAGAGGGTAATCGCCGGTGGAAGCGCCTTCCACAGTAACGGCAGTAGCCTGAATTTCAAAGGGCTGCTTGGCATCGGGGGTAGCTACCACCGTACCGGTTACGATCAGCGCTGCGCCTACATTGGTCTTGGAGATCTCCTGGAAATTTTCCATAGAGTCGTTATATACCACCTGGACAGGGGTAAAATAAGTGCCGTCATTTAAGACGATAAAGCCGAACTGCTTGCCGGCGCGAATGGAACGCACCCAGCCGCCTACGGTGATCTCTTTATCCACATAGGCGTCCGTGTTCTTAAACAGATCGCGAACAGAAATCAGATCCATAATGTTTTCCTCTCTTGGCATAGGCAGAGAGGCCTTGAACCCAAGCAGGTTTTCAGGCGCCAGCATTCCCCAATATATCAGAAAATCCCTTGATAATACGCAAAGTATTGTCTGCGTGATTTTCTTCGTCTTGGAAAATGCGGGCGGCTGAAAACTGCCAAGCACCTCTCAGCAAGTAATATTTGATAGATTTTTGGCGCAGATGACGCCGCCTTGCTGGCGCAAGGCAAGGAAGATAAGGCAAAAAGCAGCAAATAGGGCTGCTGAGAGGCTACTTGGGTTC
>JAZSPA010000005.1:0-69060 GCA_045537165.1 Faecousia sp. | reverse complement strand
TGCTGTTCCAATTCAGACACCGGGGCAAAGGGATCTTTCACCGTGGAAACGGTTTTGTATTCCAAAGTGAATTCTTCTTTTCCTCCGGAAAACATTTCATGATACCGCTGTGCCTCCCGATCCAGCCCTTGATAAAATCTTGCCCGATAAGAGATCAGGAGCGCCCCTACCTGGCAAAGCCGGGCATTATACTCCGGTAAAATTTCCAAAAGGCCGGGATTTTCAAAGCGGTCCTTCAAAATACGGCTTTTTTGCTCCAAGATCCGGTTATATTCCGTCAGTGCTGCTTCATAATTGGGCCGCAGCTGACAAAGGGCATTATCGCCCAAACGCCGCCTTGTAGAAGCGCCGGATTTTAGAACCATCAAATCTTCCGGGCAGAATAATACCGTATTCAAAACACCGGAAATTTGAGAAGCTGCCTTCTTTTTTACACCGTTTAAGAAAAGCTGACGGGGCTTTGCACCGGGAAACAACAGCCAACGTAAGGTCTGCTGCCGTTCCTGGGAAAATACACCGCCGGAAATTTCACCAAACGCTGCTTTCAGTTTTACAAGTTCCCCGTTTTTTTGGGTACGAAAGCTTTTACCGCTGCCTAAAAATGCAATGGCTTCCAAAAGATTGGTCTTTCCCTGAGCGTTGCTGCCTACCAGCAAATTTACGCCCGGCGCAAATTCTAAGTTAAGCTCTTCATAATTACGGAAATTCCGTAAATAAATATCACAAAGTCTCATGAATCGTAATCAGGTAAACCTGACCCTGGAAAGAAAACTGATCACCGGGATAAAGCTTTTTGCCACGCATAGTGCAAACCTCACCGTTTACCTGCACAAAGCTGTCCTGAATGAGATTTTTGGCTTCCCCGCCGGATGCAACAGCATTAGAAAGCTTTAGAGCGCTTTCCAGCTTGATAAATTCCGTATGGATCACCACAGGAATGTGGTTTTCCTTTTTATGAACCGTAACTTTCATAATTCACCTTAATTTTTAATTCTTACAGGCAGAACCATGTAAGCATAATCCTGCTTTTCGTCTACGGGGGTAAACACAATGGGACTCAAGCCGTTGGTCAGCTCGATCACCACTTCTTCACTGGGAACAGCCCGCAGGGCATCTGCCAGATAACGGACATTAAAGCCGATTTCCAGCTCCTTGCCGTCGCCGGCAAAGCTGCACTTGTCCTCTGCTGCGCCAATGGTAGTATTGGTCTTCAGGTAAAGCTCCTGATTGGAAAACAGGCAGCGCACAGGGCTCTTATATTTTTCAGAAACGATCAGACCTACACGCTCGATAGCGCCGGCCAGATCGCTGACATTGGCAACCAACTTAATGGGACAATCGGTGGGAACTACACGGCGCCAATCCAGGAAATCGCCTTCCAGCAAACGGCAGATCAAAGTAGCGCCGCCCATATAGAACATAATATGGCGGTTACCCAGAACAAAAGCAACGTCTTCATCTTCTGTCAGGATCTTTTCCACTTCCTTCAGACCCTGTGCAGGCACTACAAAGGAGAGCTTTCTGCCAATAGGCTCCTGGGTATGGTAGGTTCTTCTTGCCAAGCGGAAGCCATCTACAGCGATAGCAGAAACGGAATCATCTTCTACTTCAAACTTAACGCCGGTGTGAATGGGTCTGCCCTGATTTTCAGAAACTGCAAAAATAGTACCGGAAATCAGTTCCTTCATCGCAGCCTGAGGAATAAATATTTTTCTTCCTTCACCTACATCGGGAAGCTCCGGATAATCTTCTGCGTTTTCTGCAGAAATGGTAAAAGATGCGTAACCGGAACGAATAGAAACCTTATATTGCTCATCTACCACAACGGTAACAGGGCCTTCCGGCAGACGGCGGATAATATCGCCAAAAAGCTTTGCTGGCAGGATGCAAGAACCGGTATCGGTGATCTCCGCATCGATCTCATAAGTAATAGCAGTTTCCATATTGTAGCCGGTCAGACTCAGGTTATGACCTGCCTTACATAAAATGCCTTCAATAGCGCTTAAAGCGCTTTTTTGCGCTACGGCACGACCGGTAATATTAAGACCTGTCACGAGCATGCTTTTTTCACAAGTAAAACGCATAATTTTGTAACCTCGTTTCTTAATAATATAAAATATATATATTTATTAATCTTTATTGTAGTAATCGTAGTAGGGAATGTGATTTTGTGGAAAAGAGGGAAAAGTTGTTGCAATTCCTTGCTTTTTATTTCACAAGTGCTTGTGAAATAAATTGCGGTATTTCACATAAAAGAAAATAAAAAGAAAAATAAAGAGATTTCAACAGGATTTCTTTTCACATTTCACAAATCTTGGGGAAAACTTTTACAGACAGGAATTAATATTGGCTGTAATATCCCTTACATGGTTTTGTAACTGGGTATCTCCCCGCTTGATTGCCTGTTCCATTTTGTTTAAAGAATAAAGCACTGTGGTGTGATCCTTGCCAAGCTCTTCGCCAATCTGGGTGGAAGAGAACTTTGTCAGCTGGCGAATCAGATAGATAGCCATGTGACGGGCTTCTACAGCGCTCTTATTCTTTTGTGTACCCCGAATTACACTATCATCCACAGAATAGAACTTACATACCTGGCTGATGATCAAGCTGGGGGTGGGAAGGGCGCTGCCTTCGCTCTTGAACATATCCTCAATCGCCCGGGAAACATTGGGAAGATCCAGGGGCATATTGTTGATGTTACGGTAGGCCATGATCTTTTTTACTGTGCCTTCAATTTGCCGCACGTTGTTGGTTACATTGATGGCAATGTAGTTACACACATCGTCGGGAAGATCCAGGCCCAGGGAAATAGCCTTTGTTTTAATGATGGCCATTCTGGTTTCATAATCCGGTGCGGCAATGCTGCTCAAAAGACCGGATTCAAAACGGGAGCGCAGACGCATTTCCAAGGTGGGCATATCGCTGGGCTTCCGGTCGGAAGTCAGCACGATCTGCTTGTTATTTTGATGCAGCTCATTAAAGGTATGCACAAATTCTTCCTGGGTGGAATCTTTACCGGCAATAAACTGAATATCGTCCACCAGGAAAAGATCAGCTTCCCGGTACTTGGTACGGAAAGCAATATTGTTGCCGGATTTAATGGCATCGATCAGCTCGTTAATAAACTGATCGCCCTTAATGTAAACAATGCTGGCGTTGGGATTGTTTTTTCTTACCTGATTGGCAATGGCGTACAACAGGTGGGTCTTACCTACGCCGGGAGGGCCATAAATAAACAGGGGGTTATAAACAATGCCAGGGTTATCCGCAACCGCGCAGGCTGCATTGTAAGAAAAGTTATTGGAAGGACCAACAACAAAATTATCAAAGGTGAATTGGGGGTTAAATTCCAAAACGCCGGTTTTGTCTTTGGTTTCTTTTTTCGCCTTAAGCTGATTATCATCCAGTACCACCAATTTGGCATCGGAATTAAAAATTTCTTTTAAGCCATCCTGAATATATTCGGCGCAGCGGCGGCGGATCCAATCTCTGCGAAAATCGCTGGGAGAATAGATCACAAGCTGTTCTTCCGTCAGTTCTACCACTTCTGCATCGTCAAACCAGCCGGAAACAGTAACAGCGGAAAGCCGTTCTTCCAGATAGCTGAGGATCTTGGCCCAGACATAGGCTGAAGAGTACATAAAATAACGACTCCTTTCTGTAAAAACCATCCATTTTTCAGCAAAATAAAAGCCAAAAGGGGACTATTTTCTCACCCTAAATTTTATCACATTTTGCAATAAAACACAAGCATTTTTTCCCCAACACAATATAATAAAAGAATAACCGAAATACCTAAGTTTTATAGGGCAAATAAACCAGTTTTTACTAGCTTTTTTTGGATAATATTGCGCCTTGACGAATGGAAAAAATAAGGCTAAAGTAATAATGAAAGGAAGGTGGCAAAATGAAGCACAAAATTATGGAATTTGATCCCCTTTTGAAACTGTATGAAAAGGATTTTGATTACCGGGTAAGGTGTTTTAGAGCCAAGAAAAAAGAACTTTTACCCCAAGGCGGAAAGCTGAAGGATTTTGCCAATGGCCACCTGTTTTATGGTTTCCATAAAGAAAATGGAAAATGGATCTACAGGGAATGGGCGCCGGCTGCGGATAAGCTGTATTTAACCGGTGATTTTTGTAATTGGGATCGGTCTGCCTACCCCATGGAAAAGGGAGAAAACGGCGTTTTCACGCTGGAGCTGCCGGAAAATGCCCTTTATGACGGCTGTCGGGTAATGACTTTGGTACATCACGCCGGGCAGGTTTTGGAGCGGATTCCCCTTTATATCAATCGGGTGATCCAGGAAGCGGACGGCAGCTGGAACGGCGTGATTTATGATCCCCAGGAAGAATTTAAATGGGAAGATAAGCGCTTTAAGCCGGCAAAGGAATTGTTCATTTACGAGTGTCATATCGGTATGGCCCAGGAAGACGGCAAAGTAGGTACTTATGATGAATTTAGGCGCTATGTACTGCCCCGGGTAAAAGCCCTTGGCTATAATACATTGCAAATTATGGCCATCATGGAGCATCCTTACTATGCCAGCTTCGGCTACCAGGTTACCAACTTTTTCGCTGCCTCTTCCCGATTCGGCAGGCCGGAAGACCTGAAAAAACTAATTAATGAAGCCCATAAAATGGGTATTGCGGTGCTTTTGGATGTGGTTCATTCCCATGCTTGCACCAACACCCGGGAGGGCATCAATCAGTTTGACGGCACGTCCTATCAGTTCTTCCACGAAGGCGCTAAGGGCGATCATCCCGCTTGGGGCACAAAGTGCTTTAATTATGATAAAAATGAGGTTATTCATTTCCTGCTCAGTAACTTGAAATACTGGCAGACGGAATATCATTTTGACGGTTTCCGTTTTGACGGCGTTACCTCTATGCTCTATCACGACCACGGCTTGGGAACAGCCTTTACCGGTTACGATCAGTATTTTTCCATGAATACCGATACTCAGGCGGTGACTTATCTGCAGCTTGCCAATGAAATGGTACGGCAGGTAAATAAAAATGCGATCACTATTGCAGAAGATACTTCCGCTTTGCCCGGTCTGGCTATGCCTATTTCTTATGGTGGCGTAGGCTTTGATTACCGTCTTGCCATGGGCGAGCCGGATATGTGGATTCGTTTACTAAAGGAAACACCGGACGAATACTGGGATTTGAACAGCATTTATTATGAGCTGGCATCCCGACGTCCCGGTGAACCGGTGATCGGTTACTGTGAATCCCACGATCAGGCCCTGGTGGGTGATAAGACCATTATGTTCCGTCTGTGTGACCAGGAAATGTACTGGGGTATGGGGGCAGACAATCAAAATATGATCATCGACCGGGGTATGGCGCTGCATAAAATGATCCGGTTACTTACCATGAGCTTGGGCGGCAACGGTTATCTGACCTTTATGGGTAATGAATTCGGTCATCCGGAATGGATCGATTTTCCCCGGGAGGGTAATGGCTGGAGCTATCATTACTGCCGCCGTCAGTGGAGTCTGGCAGACAACGGATATTTGAAATACCGGTATTTGAATGAATTTGAAAAACAGATGGTGAGCATTGCGCAAAAGGCCAAATTATTTACTCACTGGGACAAACAGTTAAAGCTGGATAACAGTAAAAAATTATTGGCTTACAGTAAGGGTGAACTGATATTTGCTTTTAATTTCCATCCCACAGAGTCGGTTACCGACTGTGTGATCCCGGTAGAGGAGGAAGGCTGCTATAGTGTTGTTATGTCAACTGATGATTTTAATGTGGGCGGCCAAGGCCGAATCTATCATCAGGATTATAACACCACCTTAAATGTAGATAATAAACCTTATATTCAGCTGTATCTGCCTAGCAGAACAGCGGTAGTGTTGATTAAAAAATATAATAAGGGGTGAGAATAATGAAAAAAGCGATTTGTTTAATAAGCGTCTTATGTATTCTCTTTCTTTTATGTGCTTGCTCTAACCAAGAAAATGAAAATATAGTTGGCACTTATAATCTTTTTGCAATAAAGACAACGAATGGAAAATACTTGGAAGAAGAAAAACAAATCGAGGAATATTTAAGTGATGAGAAATTTGACCGTAGTTACTTTTTCGTGATTCACGATGATAAAGAAGGAACTCTCGTTATAAAAGGTAAGCCAAAACAAGTAGTTTTTGATAAAGAAAAATTATGGGTAAAACAGAAGCCCAACGAAAAGGTTGCTTTTTCAATATCCAATGATGTGGCAACCGTTGAAACAGAAGAAGGAATTTTATATTTTGCGAAGTATTCAGAAGAAAAAGCACTAATGAAATTTCCTACTGCCGGTATATACAGGATGAGCAATATCTTTGATAGCGAAAACAAAAAAGATGTCTTATTTAAGGATTTTGCTGAAGAAGGTTATACAGTAGCGGATTATTATTTAACAGTAACAGAAAGCGGATCTTGTTTCATAACCCACGGAAAAAACAATATGACGGGATTATTTAAAGAAGAAACAGTTGATATTTTTTCAGGAGAAAAATATCCCTATTCTTATACAGAGGATACACTTTCGTTGACGATGGAAGGAATGATTTTTTCTTATATTTTAGTAAAATAAAGAAATAACCGTTGAGCTTTTGCTCAACGGTTATTTTTAATAAACCATAGAAATAGGACGCAGAACGCTGTAGTCGTTAAATCGGGTGTCGTGTACCTGGGTAATGAATACCACTTTTACATCCGGATTTTCAAAACCGGTTTGCTGGGCAGCATTTGCCACGTTGGCAGCGGCTATGTTTTCCAGATACAAGCGGGATCTTCCATCCGGCAGCTGAAAGCTGGCATTTTGCACGAAGGAAACGGCAAAGGTATCGGTAGAACAAGTTGTGACTAAAGTTTTTGCTGTATCTTCCAAGGCCTTTTGTTTATCGCCTTTAAAAACGATTCGTCCGCCGGAATCGGGGAAATAATAGTCTGTGAAAACCACTTCGTCAAAGCCCAAGCCCCGCAGCTCCAGGGCAATTTGCGCCAGGAAAGTGACGGTACCTTCTTTGGTGGGATCCAGCCAGTAGAAGCCCCGGTCATCCCAAAGCCAGCCGCCGGCTTCCGCTAAGCCGCAGGAGGTGTTGGCAAGGCCAAAATTCCGGTCACGCAAAGCAGGCACTTTTGCAATGGTATAAAGACCCAGCTTATTGATCTCCTTAATAAAGGCATCCATGGCTTCTGTGTCCAAATCGGGATTACGGTGCTCGCTGACAGAAGAGGAATAGAAGAAATTACCGTAGGCGCTCTTCACATCTACCATAATGGCTGCGCCCTTAGGCAGCTGGCGGATTTGCGTTAAAATACCGTCCAAGTCATCTTCCAATTCTGCACCGGAAATGTAATAACCGGAAATCTGGGTCAGCTCCGTGCTGGTATTGATGTGGTCATCGCCCTCGTTGTAGTAAATAGAGATGGGATTTTCGATGATGGGTTTTTGTGCCGTTTCACCGGAAAGGCTGGTAACAGGCTTACTAAAATCCAGCCGGACGCCCTCGTCCCGGGTATATACCACAAAACGTCCCAGCCACAAAAGCCATATAATAAATGCTACAAAGGCGACGGCCAGGCCGATGAGAAAACCGGTGGCAAACCGCTTGATGGCGCACCGGGTACGGTAGGGAATGCTCATAAGGCCCTCCTTCTGGCGTACACACAGCGCCAATCATCCTGAGAATATACTTTTATGGCGGTCAGCCCGGCTTGCTCCAAAGCAGCCAAAACTTCGTTTAAGCGGGTATGCAAAATACCGGAAAGGAGCAGATGGCTGTCATCCTTCAAAAACTTAGGCAGTACAGGACACAGGGAAATGATTACGTCGGCTACAATGTTTACCAGAACCAAACGGTAGTCCTTTTCCTGCAAAGCGGCCATTAGTTTTTTATCGGTAGTCACATTACCGGTAAGGGCCGTGAACTTTTCGCTGCCGTAGCCGTTGTAGGCGGCGTTTTCCCGGGCGATGGCTTCGGCCTTAGGATCAATATCCACGCCGGTGGCATGTGCTGCCCCAAGGCGCAGAGCGGCGATGGAGAGAATACCGCTGCCGCTGCCTAAGTCAAGGCATGCTGCGCCGGTAAGGTCTAACTGTTCCATAGCGGCCATCACCATCTGGGTAGAGGCATGGGCACCGGTACCAAAGGTAAGGCCCGGATCTAAGATCACCGGTAACCGGTCACCTTCGTAAGAATCAGCCAGCCAGTAAGGCAGCACCACCAGCTTTTCGCCGGTAGGCTGGGGAGGATAATTCTCTTTCCAGCTTTCTTCATAATTGGTTTCCGCCAAAGGCGTCACGGTCAGCGCTAAAGAACCCCGGGTCTGTTCCGGGCAGGCAGCTTTGAAAGCATCCAAAATGCCCTGAATCCGCTCTAAACCAGCTTGATCGCCGGAAATTAAGTACAGCTTGATCTGGGAAAGTCCCTGCAGCTTTTCCTGGAGGGCTTCGTCAATATAATCCCAATATGCCCGGTTTTGATCCAAAAAGCCTTCCAGCTCCTGCTGGTCTTCCAAGACAAGGTCTTCAAAGCCGCCGCTGGTAAGCTTTTCCGCTAAAAGCTCGATGCCGGCAGATGCGGTTTTAATGGTGATCTCCCAGTAGGTCATACTGTGCCCTCCTTTTCTGTTTTTCTATATTCTATCGCACAAATGCAAAAATAACAAGGAGAATTTACCCAATGGATAAATTCTCCTTGTTCATTATTTTGCCATGGTTATATGCTTTAGCATTTCCAGGAATAAGTCGCCAAACGTAAGCCGCGGAACGGCTTCTTTCGCCACCATTGGGATCTGTGCCAGCACCTGTTCTCCTGCTTTTATTGTCAGCGTTCCCAGCCGCTGCCCTTGACTGATGGGCGCGGTGACCTGTTCTTCCAATTCTATATGGGTACTCACCTGGTTTTTCTGCCCTTTTTCAATGAGCAGGCAGCTTTGCCCGGATGGCTCTGCTTCTACAACGCTGTTTGTTCCCAATTTAACAGCAATGGTGGGCAGCTGCTCCAAAGATGGCTGGATCAGGGCATAATTTGCAAAGCCGTAATCCAGCAGGCTCTTGCAGGCGTTAAACCGGTCCTGGGTGGTTTTTGCCCCCATTACCACCGCCACCAGCTCCATACCGTCCCGCTGGGCGCTGGCAGAAAGGCAGTAGCCTGCATTGGAGGTAAAGCCGGTTTTCAGGCCCGTAGCGCCGGGGTAAAACCGGATCAGCTTATTGGTGTTGGAAAGGCCAAAGGTGCCGTTACGCAGGGTGTCCATCCAAATGGTTGTGTATTTTTTAATATCCGGATGATTCCTAAGTAATTCTGCAGACATCAGAGCAATATCGTAGGCAGAGGTTTTGTGCTGGGCCGCATCCGGGCCGTCATCCAGGCCGGTACAGTTGACAAAATGGGTGTTTTCCATCCCCAGTTCCTTGGCTCTGGCGTTCATTTTATCCACAAAGGCGCTTTCGCTGCCGCACAAATGCTCCGCCATAGCGCAGGCGCAGTCGTTGGCGGAAGAAACGGCGATGGCCTTTACCATATCGGAAACGGTCATGGTCTCTCCCGCCTTAAGGTACACCTGGCTGCCGCCTTTGGCAGCTGCCGTTTCCGAGGCGGTGACGGTGTCGTTCCAGCCGATGGCGCCGCTGTCGATGGCTTCCATAATGAGCAGCAGCGTCATAACCTTGGTAACGCTGGCAGGGGCAAGGGCTTCGTGGGCATTTTGCTCAAAAAGCACCGTGCCGGTAGTCACATCCATTAAAAGTGCGCTTTTTGCTTTTACTTCCATAGGGGCGGCTTTTGCCGGGGTGGGCTGCCATACAAAAATTATGGAAATAAGCAAAATAGCGCAAAGCATTCGCTTCATAAAAAACCCCTCCTTCGTGCTAAAGCCTATGCACAAAGGAGGGCTTGTATACTAAAAGTCGGGAATAAAGCTTTTGTCGGCGGCGGTTTCTTCCTGGGTGAAGCCTTCTAAGTCATTTAAGAACATCCAGCTAAGCACCGCTTGATATTCGTCCTCTGTTACCTGCCTGTCGAAGGGCGTAGGAAGACCGGGCATAGGGGTATATTGGCGCATTAAGCTTACCAAAATATCTCCCTTACGGAAGGTTTGACCGATCCAATCTAAGATCTTGAGGCTGTTTTCCACCTGCCCGGGTAAAATCAAGTGACGGATGATCACACCTTTTTTCACCTTGTCCCCCTGCCATTGTACCGGGCCAACCTGTTGTACCATTCTTTGGATGGCGGCGGTGGCGACGGCAAAATAATCCGGAGCGTGGGAAAGGGCTTTGGCAAGGCTTGCTTCTGCGTATTTTAAGTCCGGCAGATAAATATCCACCTTTCCTGCCAGGGAATCGATGGCAGTTAGGGATTCATAGCCGCCGGTGTTGTATACCACCGGCACGGGAAGGGGCTTATTTAAGGCCTCCAGCACCGTGGGCAGATAGGGGCTGGCGGTAACAAGGTCAATATTCTCTGTGCCCTGGGCAATCAGGTCATCCATTATATGCCGCAAGGCCTTGCCGTCGGTGGGTGTTCCCACAGCCTTTTGGCTGATGGCGCGGTTTTGACAGTAGGTGCAGCCTAAGTTGCAGCCGCCAAAGAAAATTGCGCCGCTGCCTCCTGCGCCTGCCAATACCGGCTCTTCCCACTTGTGGAGCATGGTTTTGGCAACCAGGGCAGTGCCCGGCGCGCCGCAAAAACCGATTTGACCGGCGGTGCGATCAACGCCGCAGGCCCGGGGGCATAATTTACAGTTTACATAACTCATAAAAACACTCAATTCTTATAGGTACGCCCCCTCTAAAAAGAGGGGGCGAAGAATTATCCCATAATGGTGCCGTCGGGGTTAAACAGGGGCAGCTTTTCCAGGTAGATCAGATCCTTGCGGTCCTGGGCGTCGCCCTCAGCCAAAATAGCCATCCGGCCGGCAATAATGCCGCCAGCCTTTTCTACCAAAGCTTCCAGCGCCAGCAGGCTTTCGCCGGTGGAGATCACGTCATCAACGATTAAGATGCGCTTACCCTTCATCAGCTCCGCATCAGCGGTGTCCAGGTATAGCTTTTGTTCCTTGGCGGTGGTGATGGACTTGACGGAGGCTTCAAAAACGCCGGTCATATACAGCTTAGGGCCTTTGCGAGCCAGGAAATATTTCTTAGCGCCGCTCTGACGGGCCATTTCGTGAGCCAGGGGAATACCCTTAGCCTCGGCAGTAATAATGTAATCATACTCGGGGGCTTTTGCCAGCAGCTCTCTTGCGCAGGCAACGGTCAGCTCCTGGTCGCCGAAAATAACAAAACCGGCGATATACAGGCTGTCGGTAACTTTACAGATAGGGAGATCTCTCTCAAGACCTGCAACATTCATACGGTAATACATAATCAACACTCCTTAGAAAGTTTATCTGCCTTGCAGAACAAAATGTAGCCGATAACGAACAGCACCACCAGAGAGCCTACGGCAATACCGGTGTTGGGAATGGTTACGAAACCCAAATCCAATACCCAGCCATCGGTAAGCTGGCTGATGGCGGCAACCAGGGTCAGACCTACAAAGCTTGCACCCTTGCCGAAAATATCCATCAAACCGTAGAATTTGCCGCTTTCGTTAGCAGGTACGATCTTGCCCAGGTAGGAACGGCTCAGGGCCTGAATACCGCCCTGGAACATACCAACCATGACCGCCAGCATCCAGAATTGCCACTGGCTGGACAGGAAGACGGCAAACAAAGTAATGCCGGTGTAGCAGAGGATGCAAACTTTGATCAGCAGAGCAGTATCGTATTTGCTGGAAAGTCTGCCAAAAATGATGGAGCAAGGGAAAGCCACGATCTGGGTTACCAGAAGTGCCAGCAAAAGACCGGTGGTGTCTAAACCCAGGGCTGCGCCGTAGGCGGTAGCCATATCGATGATGGTATAAACGCCGTCAATAAAGAAGAAAAAGGCCAGCAGGTACAAAAATACGTGCTTTTTGCTTTTCGCTTCCTTTACGGTGTCCGCCAGCTGACGGAAGGTCTGGGCGATGGCATTTTTTACAGGCATCTGGAAAGCCGTCTGCTTATAGCTGCGCAGCAAAGGAATGGAGCAAAGCACCCACCAAACAGCGGTGATGGCAAAAGCGATAATCAGGGCAGTAACCTGAGAAATACCGAAGGTATCATACATCAGTACCAGCACCAGGCAAATCAGAAAAGGAATGACAGAACCAATGTAACCAAAGGCGTAGCCCATGGAAGAGACGTTATCCATCCGCTCGTCGGAGGTGATTTCCGGCAGCATGGAATCGTAGAACACTAAGCTGGAGGAGTAGCCAACCTTTGCGACAACAAAAATAACCAGGAAGGAAAGCCAGCTCCAGGCGCCGCCCAGGGCAAGGCAGCCCAGCGCGCCCAAAAGCATAGTAATAAAAAACAGGGGCTTTTTGAAGCCTTTCCGGTCGGCCATCGTACCGCAAATAGGGCCGATCACAGCCACCAGCAAGGTGGCAATAGAGCCGGCGTAGCCCCAGTAAGCCAGATAATCGGATTCGGAAATGCCGGCGGAGCTGGCAAGACCGTTAAAATAGATGGGCAGTAAGGTTGCTACCAGCAAAATAAATGCGGAGTTGCCCACATCGTAAAGAATCCAGTTTTTTTCTAATTTTGTCAGTTTGAATTTATTCATAGGCATACACTTCTTTCTGTTGGAAGAGATAAAAAACCGCTGGTTTTATTTTACAACAAAACCAGCGGAAAGAAAAGGATTTTTTAAATAGAAATTAAAAAAATTGACAATTGATAATAGATAATGGACAGTTGACAATTTTTGTATCGTTTCGCGATAAATTCAAATCTGTCGGCTTTGCCGACACAATAATTGTCAATTATTAATTATGAATTGTGCATTAAAAAGGCAAGCGGTTAAGCCGCTTGCCTTTTTGGTGTTAGTTCATCTTGGGGGCGTTGGCTAGCAGGTACTTTTCTGCTTCGGGATTCCACAGGCCGTTGTTTGCCTTGCACATTCTATCCAGCTCGGCGAACATGGGATCGGTCTTGCCCTTTTCCTCGAACTCGCTGATAGCGGTCAGGGGCAGGTCGATCTGGGTGTAGATCAGCTTCTTACCGCCGGGGATCTTGGGCAGATTCAGGGTGGTGTCGATAACTGCGTTCAGGCCGCCGATGTGGGTAACCAGAGCGGAGGGGTTCAGCTTGCCGGCATTCATCATTTCGATGGCTTCCATCATATCGTTGGTGTTGCCGCCGGAGGTGCCTACTACGTGGGTGTACAGGTAGTGGACATTGAACCAGTTGAAGTTGGCCTTGAAGTTGGGATCGGTGGGGCCTGCGAAGAAGTTCAGGCAGCCGTCGAAGCCCAGGATGTCGTCAGCCTGCTCGATAACAGGCTTAACAGGGGCAAAGCACACCACATCATCGTAGCCGGTGCCGCCGGTGAGCTCACGCAGGTAAGCGGTAGCATTTTCCATACGGGTGTTAACATAGTGCAGCTCAATGCCCTGCTTCTTGGCTTCTTCCACAGTGTAGATGGAAGCGGCGCGCTCCAGGCGGGCTTCGTCAATGTCGGTAACAACCAGCAGGCTGGGACGGCGGTCGCAGTGCAGGGCGTAGTCGATGGCAGCCAGACCCATGGGGCCAACAGATGCCAGCAGCGCCATCTTGCCGCCTTCCTTGATGCCCATTTCGTGGACATAAGAACCGGCCTTGGTGTGATACATAGCATGGAAAGTACCGATAACGCAGCTCAGGGGCTCAGCCAGAGAGCCGTAGTAATAAGTATCAGAGTTATAAGGCAGCAGGCAGTTCATCAGCAAGGTCTCGATGGGGACGTTGCAGTACTGAGAGTTGCCGCCGCAGTAGGCGTAGGAGTAACCGGGGGCTTCCTGAGAGCCCTTGTAATAGTGGGCGGGCTGGATAACGAACTTATCGCCGACATTATATTTATTCTTCCAGTTTTCGCCCACCTCTACGATGTCACCGCAGAACTCGTGACCCACGATGGTGGGATTCTCAGCGCAGTTGTTGGGAACGCGCTTGTGGTCGCCGCCCTCGATAGCAGCCTTATAAGTAGACATACACAGGCTGTCGGATACTACCCGGATGCGAACGTCATCAGGGCCGATCTCCGGCAAATTCACTTCGTCAAGACGCAGGTCCATCTTGCCGTGAATACGAACAGCTTTTGTTTTCATAACGGATACTCCTTTAATTTAAAGTTTGGGTCCTACCCATTCATCTCCAAATATATATTACTATGGAAAAACTTTCTTTGCAAGCATTACTTTTGTGTATACAAAAGAAATAAAGGAAGAAAAATGAAAGTTGACATTTGACAGTTGACAATGAAGGAATCGCTCTGCGATATAATTTAATTTGTCGGCTGTGCCGACACAATAATTGTCAATTATCAATTGTCAATTGTGCATTATAAAAGCCAGCGGCATTGCCGCTGGCTTTTAGGTTAACGAACATATTCAATTACAACCCGGCGGTTGGGCTCTGTACCAACAGAATAGGTGGTGATCCGGTCCATATCCTGCAGGCTGGCGTGGATCACGTGACGCTCGTAGGCGTTCATGGGTTCCAGGGTGGTACGGCGGTGAGCCTTGAGCACCTGCTGGGCCTTTTTAACGGCGTAGCGGCGCAGGCTTTCCTCCCGCTTTTCCCGGTAGCACTCGGCATCCACATTGATGCGGATGTGACCCTCAACACCCCGGTTGACGGAGTAGTTGCACAGGTGCTGGATGGCATCCAGAGTATCGCCACGGCGGCCGATCAGGTAACCCAGATCCTCGCCTACCAGCTCAGCAAAGTAGGTGTTGCCTTCCTGCTTGACTGCGTGAGCAACGGCGGTAGAACCCATACCGGCCAGCAGGCCGTTCAGGAAAGTCTCAATCTTCTCTTCCACACTGCCGGGCGCGGCGGGGGCGTAGACCTTAGGCTCAGCCTTGGGCTTTTCAACCTTAGGAGCTTCTACCTTAGGGGCAGCGGGCTTTTCTGCCGTAGGTGCGGCCTTGGGAGCTTCTGCCTTGGGAGGCTCGGGCTTTTTAACAACAACGGGAGCGGTCTTGGGCTTGGAGCGGGATGCAGAACCCAGGGCGCTCTTGGGAGCTTCAGGCTTCAGGTCGGGTGCTTCGTAGGTTACCTCTACCTTGGCAGGGGTAGCGCCGAAACCCAGGAAGCCGGGCTTTGCCTGGCACAGGACCTGAACGGAAACGCTGTCCCGATCCAGACCCAGCTGGTTCAGGGCGGCTTCAATGGCAAGGTCAATGGTCTTGCCGGTAGCAACAAAGGTCTTTTCCATATTATTCCTCCGTATTTTCACTGTAGCGGTCAGCTTTGTAGGCACGGCCCTTGCAGTTGGGGCGGCTTTCTACACCGGACAGAGGGGCTTTCTTTTCTGTCTCTTCAAAGGAAATACCCTTTTTCTCGGCATATTCCTTAGCAGCGGCAGCCTTGGCGGCCTCCTGCTCTTTCTGTTTGTTCTGCTGCAGCTTCTTCTTGCTGGTGTTCTGGGTGATGCCATCAGGGTTGGCAGCGCGGCGCTCTGCGCGGATGCGCTCCTTTTCCATCTGGCGCTCTTCTTCTTCCAAAGCGGCGCGGAACTTGGAGGCATCTTCTTCATCATAGATCTTACGGTAATGCTTGGTCAGCGCCATATCGATAGCGGTACCGATCAGACCCTGTGCCAGCCAGTAAAGGCTCATGGCGGCGGGCATGCTGAAGCCGATGACCAGAGACATGATGGGCATAATGTACATCATGGTCTTGGTAGAGCTGTTCTTATTGGCTTCCTTAGCGGCCTTTTCGTCGTGGACGCCCTTTTCGTTGGTAACAACAGAGTTGTTCATCTTCTGAGAGATGAGCATGGTCAGAATCTGGCTGCCGGCAGAGCATACAGGCAGCAGGAACAGACCAATGTGGGCCCAATCCCAGGCCCAGACAGCGCTGTTGAAAATGTTGTACTGGGGCGTAGCGGCCAGGTTGATACCAAAGAAGGAGAAGTTAACAAGACCGGACTGACCTGCAGCCACCATTTCCCGGTAGAAGTTGTTGTCAGCCAGTCCCAGACCGGTGCAAATCTCATTAATGGCATCCCAGCCCATATCCAGCATATAGTACATAGGCTGGCGGACAACTGCGTAAATGGGGAACAACAGCAGCATGGGCACCAGGCTCCAAAGGCAGCCGCCGCCCATAGAAACGCCTTCAGCCTTATACAGAGCCTGGGTGGCTTCTGCCTGCTTCTGGCGGTCGTTTTCATACTTTTTCTGGATGAATGCAATCTGAGGGGACAGACGGCTCATCTTCATCATGCTGCGCTTGCTGCGCATAGTGGGGTACAGCAGCACCAGCTTCAGCGCTACGGTAAACAGGATCAATGCAGCGCCGTAGTTACGGGTCAGGTTGTACAGCAGACCCATCAGCATACCAAAGGGAACTTGGATCAAGTCCCATAAGCTGGAAATTTGAGCTAAAAACATAATCATTACTCCTTATGGCACAGGGTCAATGGGGTCGTGCTTGCTAAAGGGATGGCAGCGCAGGATTCTGCGCAAAGCAAGCCAGCCACCTTTGGCCGCGCCGTATTTGGTGATTGCTTCCCTTGCGTATTGGGAGCAGGTAGGGGTATATCGGCAGCTTGGGGGAGTCAGGGGTGAGATGTGTTTTTGGTAAAAGGTAATCATCGCCAGAAAAATGCGTTTCAAGAATTTTCTCCTGCTAAGATCCCGGCGTTTTGCGCCAAGGAAATGTAGGCGTCAGTCAAAGCTTGAAAACTGGCTTTCACACACCGGCTCCGGGCGACAATAACAATATCGTAGCCGGGGGCAAATAAGCCTTCGTTCAGCCGGTATACCTCCCGCAATCTGCGGCGCACCCGATTTCGGGTCACCGCCTTACCCAGCTTTTTGCTTACGGTAATGCCCACCCGGTTTTTACCGGTGTGGTTAGGCCTACAGTACAGCACAAGGTAGGCATTGGCCTGCGGGTTAGATTTATACAGCCGCCTGAATATGTGGTTAAGCTTTAAGCTGCAGGAAAATTTCATAACACATCTCCAAACCAAAGAAGGTTTCTCCAAATTAAGACTTCTTCTTTGAAAAACGGAAAACAAACAAGACATTCCTAAGAATATCTCAACTAAGACATTCTCGCAGAAGGAGATTTTCTTTCCGTGCCGTGAAATTTCGGTGCGGGCAGACAAAAACGGGCCGCAGACATACTTTGTGTACTTCAAGGGCCGTTTTTGGCGGGCCGTGCTGAAAGGGCCGGCTCGGGGAGAAAATATACTTCAAGAGATTGCCCACATAAAAAAGGGAGCAGGGCAAATCGCCCTGCTTTCACTCCCATTTATGCGCTTATGCGCACGCTGCGGATCTACCAATGGCGATCATGCTCAGGCAGACAGAACCTTGCGGCCCTTGGCACGGCGACGGGCAAGAACCTTGCGGCCGTTGGAAGTAGCCATTCTCATACGGAAACCGTGAACCTTGGAACGATGACGGCGGCTGGGCTGATAGGTACGCTTCATGTGGGGACACCTCCTCAAAATCACATATGCTCGGCAGCCAAAAGATGGCCGCAGCAACACAAAATATCTGACCATAGATGGTCATACTACGATAGTATAACCGAAAAAGCTATACCCGTCAACCATTTTTTATGAAGTTTTGGAAATAAAAACTGTAAAAAATCATAAACTCCTCTTTTGCGCGTATATTTAAGTAACGAATTGGGGGCGGTAGAATGATAACCAAATTCTCAGATCTATACTGCAAAGAGGTGATATGCGTGGCTGACGGACGGCGGCTGGGCTTTGTCAGTGATGCCCGGGTGGAGCTGCCTGAGGGAAGACTTACCGCGATTATCGTGCCGGGGCCCAGCCGATATTTGGGGCTTATGGGCTGCCGGGACGATTATGTGATCCCCTGGCATTGCATTTGCCGCATTGGGCCGGATGTGATTTTGGTGGATATTAAGCCGGAAGAATTCCGCTGTCCCCGGTCCAAAGGGGGATTTTTGCGGTGAATTCCCCAAAGTTATCCACAGTTAACTGGTAAAGTGGGAAAAAAGATGGAAAAAATCGGAATAAATCTTGAAAAAATTGAAAAAAATACTTGCAAAATTAGAATCGCTCTATTATAATGATTCGGCACGGGTAAAAAAGCCCGTAGTATTTCTAAACCACACACCCGGGGATTGCCCGGTCAAGTGCCGTAAGGCGGCTTGGGCAAGATGATCGGGGTGGAGGACAAAACAAAAGGAGAAAGCAAAAATGTCTGTTGTATCTATGAAACAACTGCTGGAGGCCGGCGTACACTTCGGTCACCAGACCCGTCGGTGGAACCCCAAGATGGCCACCTACATCTACACCGAGCGTAACGGTATCTACATCATCGACCTGCAGAAGACCGTTAAGAAGCTGGAAGAGGCTTACAACTTCATTCGTGAGACTTCCGCTAACGGTGGCAACATCCTGTTCGTCGGCACCAAGAAGCAGGCTCAGGACGCTATCAAGGAAGAGGCTATTCGCTGCGGCGGTTACTATGTAAACGCTCGTTGGCTGGGTGGTATGCTCACCAACTTCCGCACCATGCGTACCCGTATTGACCGTCTGGCTCAGCTGCGCAAGATGGAAGCTGACGGCACCTTCGCTATGCTGCCTAAGAAGGAAGTTATCAAGCACCAGGCTGAGATCGAGAAGCTGGAGAAGTACCTGGGCGGCGTTAAGGAAATGAAGAAGATCCCCGCTGCTCTGTTTATCGTTGACCCCCGCAAGGAGCGCAACGCTATCGCTGAGGCTAAGAAGCTGAACATTCCCATCGTGGCTATCGTTGACACCAACTGTGATCCCGATGAGATCGATTACGTGATCCCCGGCAACGATGACGCTATCCGCGCCATCCGTCTGATCGCTGCTGCTATGGCCAGCGGTGTGATCGAGGGCCGTCAGGGTGAGGACGCTCCCATTGTTGAGGCTGCTGAGGCTGCTGAAGTCGAGGAAACCCCGGCTGAGTAAGAAATCCAACATGGCTCCCGGAATCCGGGAGCCATTACAAAAGATTATAGGAGGAAACCAAAATGGCTTTTACTGCTCTTGATGTTAAGAAACTGCGTGAAATGACCAACGTTGGCATGATGGACTGCAAGAAGGCTCTTGAGGCCACCGATGGTGATATGGATAAGGCTGTGGACTGGCTCCGTGAAAAGGGTCTGGCCAAGGCTGCCAAGAAGGCTGACCGCATCGCTGCTGAAGGCGTTGCTTATGCTACTGTTGTTAATGGCGTGGGTGTTGTGATCGAAGTGAACTCCGAGACCGACTTCGCTGCCAAGACCGATTCCTTCCTGGATCTGGTGAAGAACCTGGCTGTTGCTGTTGCTGAGCAGAACCCCGCTGACGTGGAGGCCCTGAAGGCTTGCACCTACCCCGGCTCCAACCTGACCGTTACCGAGATCATGCAGGAGAAGGTTATGTCCATCGGCGAGAATATGCAGATCCGCCGCTTCGCTCGTTATGCTGAGAACACCAATGTGGCTTATGTCCACGCCGGTGGCACCCACGGCGTTCTGGTAAACCTGGCTGTTGAGGGTGATATCGACGCTACCGAGATCGGCAAGAACGTTGCTATGCAGATCGCTGCTATGGGCGCTAAGTACTGGGATAAGAGCCTTGTTCCCCAGGATGTTGTTGACCACGAGCTGCAGGTTCAGGTTGCTCTGATGGACAATGATCCCAAGATGGCTAACAAGCCCGCTCAGGTTAAGGAGAAGATCGCTGCCGGTAAGATTGCCGCTTTCTATAAGGAGATCTGCCTGCTGCAGCAGGATTTCGTTCGTGGCGACCTGTTCCAGGGTTCTGTGGAAGGCTATATTGCTGACGCAGCCAAGAAGCTGGGTGGCTCCGTGAAGTTCGTCGACGCTGTTCACTACGTAAAGGGTGAGGGCATCGAGAAGAAGGAAGAGAACTTCGCTGATGAGGTAGCCGCACAGATCGCAAACGCAGGCAAGTAAGAAGATCATTAAAACCCCAAACCGTCAAAATGATTTGGCGAGTTTGGGGTTTTCTTTTATACGAAAGATATTTGTAAAATAACACTATACTTCTACTATAAGTCTTTTTGCCGGCAAAGCCGGCCATTTTGACTTACTGCACAAAACGAGCCTTACCGTACCTATGTACGCCTACAGGCTCGTTTTGCTTGTCTTTGGGGCTTTACTGACTTCTTACTGTAGGTAAACCCCAAACCGTCAAAATGATGGTTTGGGGTTTTTATAATTGTCAATTTTCAATTTTCAATTGTCAATTTGCGCTTTTATCGTTAGATAAAAGCGCATAGGATGGGCATAAGGATAGCTGTCAAAACACCGGCAACCACTAAGGACAGGGTGCTGACTGCGCCGCTTAAGGGATTAATTTCCATAACCCGGCTGGTGCCGATGACGTGGGATGCTGTGCCGTAGGCTACACCCTGGACAATGGGGTCTTTAAAGCGGAATAGTTTACACAACAAAGGCCCGAACACGCAGCCTACCAAGCCGGTAATGGCCACACCGCCTGCAGCAATGGAAGAAATACCACCGCTTTGCTCAGCAAGCACCATAGCCATAGCTGTTGTGATGCTTTTGGGAAGTAAAGACACGGTGATTTCTCTGGGCAATGCAAAGAGCAAACAGGTAATACCCACCATCACCAGACTGCTGATCGCGCCGGCAATCACACCGGCAAGAATGGCGGTAAGCTGCCCTTTCAATTTTTTAAGCTGCTCATATAAAGGCAGCGCCAAAGCTACGGTAGCGGGGGTGATGAGCCAGGTCAGTTTATCTGTGCCTGCTAAATATGTACCCATAGGCATCCGGCTCAGCACTAAAAATGCGCCGGTTAAAATAACAGCAATAAAGAAGGGATTGCATAATGGATGTTTGATCTTCGCTTTTAGCCAAAGGCCGATCATGTAAGCTCCAATGGTGATTATCAGAGGAAATAAGGAAAGGTTAAAGATCATTTCAGGCATCGTTATCCCCTCCTTTATGCAAAGCGCGGGTGATCGCACCGCTAATAAAGAAAATCATCACGGTGCTGGCCACCAGGATTATTAAGATAGCACCAATATAAGGAGCGATCAAGCCCCAGTATTCCAGAATTTTTACCGCCGGAGCGATAAAAAGCACCGGGAAAATACTGATGAGGAAATCGGCGGTTTCCTTAATGGCTTCTGTTTTCAAAAAGCCGGTACAAAGAGCGATGAACAGCAGTACCAATCCGTACACGGCTGCCGGGATGGGCAGCGGAATCAGGGCGTTCAGCGCTTCGCCGATAAAGGTGAAAGCCAATATCCAAAGTAATTGTTTGATGTATTTCATATTACACACCTTTTATAGGGGAGAGCGCTGCTCTCCCCTATATTTCGTATTCTTTTAAGTTTTCTGCCGGGCCTTCTAAATAAAGACCGGTAATTTTATCGTGTTCTGTTTCCAGCGTTACGGTCAGCTCGCCGCCTTTGTTTTCGCAGATAAGGCGTTTGACCGGAAGCTTTCCTTGATAAAACAAAGTTACAGCGGTGCTGCTGCAGCCTGTGCCGCAAGCTAACGTGTAATCTTCCACACCCCGTTCATAGGTCAGCACCCGCACCCGGTCTTCTGTTAAGAAACGGTAGAAGTTTACATTGATTCCCTTGGGGAAAACAGGATCATATCGCAGCTGTACTGCCTGCTCCCGGAGCGCGTCAGCGCTGTCCCAGGAGAGGTTGGGGAATTCCACAACTCCGTGGGCAATGCCCGGATTACCCAATTCCACGTAGGCAACCCCCGGTTTTTGCGCCGGATTAAAAATCTCAGGATTATTTAGCTTCACCTTATAGCTGTCTTCTCCCAACCGCCAGCCGTAAACAATACCTGCGTCGGTCTCTACCGTCATCGTGCTGCCGGCAATGCCGTTGTCATAAGCAAATTTGCAGATGCACCGACTGCCGTTGCCGCACATTTCGCCTCGAGAGCCGTCGGAATTATAAAAATGCAGCTTAAAATCGGCGATTTCAGAGTGATCTAATGCCATAAAGCCATCTGCTTTTGTCAGGGCGCAAAGCTTTTTTGCCAAATCCGAAAAATCCAGGTTTTGATCACGGGCATCGATGACCATAAAGTCGTTACCCGCACCGCTCATATGTATGCAGCGCATATCAACCACCTAAAAGATCGTTCATGGTGTAAAGGCCGGGGGCCTTGCCTTCCATAAACCTAGCTGCCCGAACAGCGCCGTCTGCCAGCATACCCCGATCACCTGCATCGTGACGTAAACTGAGGGACTGGTTTTCCGTGGTGATGATCACTTCGTGGATACCAACCACATTGCCCCGGCGCAAGGAGGAAATACCAATTTCGTCCTTTGTCCGTTTACCCTCTCCTGCTCTGCCGCAGTTGGCCTTGGCATTGGGGCGCACCTGACGGATGGCTTCAAAAAGCATCCAGGCTGTGCCGCTGGGGGCATCTACTTTCCGGTTGTGGTGGGTTTCCACAATTTCAATGTCGGCGTCGGGGAAACAGGCAGCGGCTTCTTTGGCCAGGCGGCAAAGCACCGCAATACCCAGACTCATATTGCCGGAGTAGAATACAGGAATTTCCTTGGAGGCTTCATAAATAGCAGCTTTTTCTTCCTCCGTGTGGCCGGTAGTGCCGATGACGGCAGCGCACCGGTTGGCTTTTGCATAATTAAGGACAGATGTGACAGCGCTGTGATGAGAAAAATCTACAACCACATCCGCAGCTACAAAGCCCAGTTCCTCGAAGGTCTTGGGAACGCCGTTTTCACCGTCAAGGCTGACTAAACCGGCAATATTGCCTTCCAGGCGGGCTTGGATCAGCTTACCCATAGCGCCGTTGGCGCCGCAGATCACCGCTTTCATACATTGACCCCCCAGGCCCGCAGCCGTTCAAAGAGCACAGCCCGGTTACCGTCTTCCATCGGTGTCAGGGGCAGGCGCAGATGCTCTGTGCCGAAGCCCATAGCGGAAACCGCCGCCTTGGCGGGGATGGGGTTGACTTCACAGAACAGGCTATGTACCACCGGCAGGAAATCACACTGCATTTTCGCAGCGGCAGCAAAGTCGCCGGCAAAAGCCAGATCCGTCATTTTTACGGCTTCTTTGGGAAGAACGTTGGAAAGCACGCTGATGCAGCCAAGGCCGCCCATAGCCATCATAGGAACAGTCAGGCCATCTTCGCCGGAATAGACATGGATTTTATCACCGCACAGGTGGAAAATATCCATCACCTGGGCCATATTGCCGCTGGCTTCCTTGATGGCGTAGATGTTTTCGTGGTCAGCAAGCTTAGCAACCGTTTCCGGCAGCAGGTTGCAGCCGGTACGGCTGGGAACGTTGTACATAATCACCGGCTTGGTGGCAGCATCCGCAACAGTAGTATAATGGGTGATCAGACCCTTTTGGGTGGCCTTATTATAATAAGGCGTTACCACCAGTACGGCGTCTGCGCCGTTATCACAGGCAGAGCGGGTGTATTCCAGCACGTGCTCGGTGTTATTGGTGCCGGTACCGGCAATAACGGGAACGCGGCCGTTTACCCGGTTAACGGTAAAACGGATCACTTCTTTCCGCTCATCGGGGGTCAAAGTGGCGCTTTCGCCGGTAGTGCCAACGGCAACCAAAGCGTTGATCCCGCTTTCCAACTGAAAATCGATAAAACGGGCCAGCGCGTCATAATCCACCCCGGTGGTAGTCATAGGTGTAACCATAGCGGTAGCCATACCCTTAAAAATAGGAGTTTTCATAAAAATACCCTCCTTGTAATTTGCCAGTTCTCTTGCACCTTACATTTTATCACAAAAACTTGCAAAAGGGAATAGGAAAGTATAAAAAGGCCTGTTGCTTTCGCAACAGGCCTAATGAATTGCCCGTTGGGCATGAACAGGCAAAGCCATGATTTGCCTTTCGGCATGAATTGCGTCCTTTGGACGCACGATATTGGCAATTCAAATCATGGAGCAAAGCGAGAAATCATGGGACAAAGTCCCAATTCATGATGCAAAGCATCAAATCATTTATCTGGAACCTTTATCGTAGGGGATACCTTCAGCCTTGGGTGCACGGGAGTTCTTGGAAGTGAACGCCAGTACGATCAAAGTGACCAGGTAGGGCAGCATCCGATACAGGTGAGAGCTGATACCGATATTTGCCAGCATAAACACACCGTCACCGTTAATATCGATGGTGGAATATGCGGCGGCGATGCACTTAAACAGGCCGAAGAGCAAAGAGGACAGGGCGATGTTTAGGGGCTTCCAGTTGCCGAAGATCATAACTGCCAAAGCCAGGAAGCCGAAGCCGGCTACATCGCCGTTGGCGGAGCAGTTGGCGGTGGTTAAGGAGTAGACAAAACCACCCATACCGGCCAAAGCACCGGAAATGGTAGTGCCTGCATAACGCATCTTGTAAACGTTGATACCCAAAGAGTCAGCAGCCTGGGGATTTTCACCGCAGGAGCGCATCCGCAGACCGAAACGGGTCTTATAAAGGAGGATGGAGAGCACAACGAAAATGATGAGGCAAATATAGGTGGCAGGATAAACCTTATTCAGGAAGGTCTCGCCAAAGAATCCCCAATCGATAGTTCGGGGAACACCGAAGGTGGACTTTTTGATCATAAACCAGGAGGCTGCGTCGCCGGTCTTCATCAGCAGGGTGTTCTGATTTGCCAGCACACGGACTAAGAACAGCACCAGGGCGGGAGCCAGCAGGTTCAGGGCAGTACCGCCGATGGTTTGGTCCGCCTTCAGGTGGACGGATGCAAAGCTTAAAAGCAAGGAGAACACAGCGCCCAGGATGGCAGTGACTGCCATAGCCATCAGGCACAGGCCCTGCAAAGTCAGCCAGTCACCGGATCGCGCAGCATTCACAAAAGTGGGGATGCCTTGCATAATGTTGATGAAGTAAACACCTACGAAGGCACCGAAGATCATAATACCTTCCAGGGCCAGGTTGATGATACCGCTGCGCTCAGCGAACACGCCGGCCAGCGCTACGATCATCAGGGGAACGGCGTAAAGCAGGGTCTGTTGGATCAGAAAACTCATACTTCGTCGCCTCCTTCCTCAGATTTGGCCGGTATAATAGGCGCTTCGGCAATATTTACGGGTTCAGGCTCGGCATTAGCATTGGGCGCGTTGCGCTTTTTCTGCTTGCCGTCCAGCCACATACGGATCACCAGAGCAAACGCGCTCAGGTAAACAATAACCGCGATGATCACATCGGTGATATATTCGTTGTAGGCAGTGTAGCCGGTAAGCTTTGCGCCTACGATATCCAGCATTGCCATAAAGATACCGGTGAACACCACGCCGATGGGATTGTTGGTAGCAAGCAGAGCGACGGGGATGCCGTTAAAGCCGGTTGCAGGCAGGGATTGATAGGTGGACCAGTAGAATTCGGTGTTACCGGACAGCCAGTAAAGGGCAGCACCGCCGCCGGCCAAAGCACCGGCAATAGCCATGGACAGAACAATGTTTCGCTTGTCGTTGATACCGGCATACCGGGCAGCGTGACGGTTTGCGCCGCAAGCCTTCAGCTCATAGCCCAGGGTGGTCTTATTCAGCAGGATATATACCAAAATGGCAAATACCACTGCGATCAGGATACCGCCGTTGACCTGAGAGCCGGGGAACACCTGGTTCAGGCCCATTTTTGCGGTTTCCACACCGTTAAAGGTGGTCTTATAAATATAAGCGCTCTTGGTGTTTTCCACCATATTTTTAAAGGCGCTTACATCAAAGGCCCAGGTGACCACATTGGCAGCCAGCCAGTTGGTCATAATACAGGCCAGCACTTCGTTAATATTCAAAAAGGCTTTCAGTAGGCCGGGGATCGCACCCCAAAGAGCGCCCGCCAGCATACCGCCTACAAAAGCGATGATCCAGATCAGCCAGGTGGGAACAACGCTGGAGGGAATGCCCAGGGCCAGCATCAGGGTGGCCAGTGTACCCATCAGGTACTGACCGGGTGCGCCGATGTTGAATAGGCCTGTTTTGAAAGCAACTGCTACGGAAAGACCGGTCATAATTACCGGGGTGGCCCGGAAAAGCATATTGCCCAGGCTTTGTGCGTCGTAGCCCCAGGTCAGCACGCCGTCCTGCCGTCCGGTATTGAGAATACCGGCAAAGATCAGCTGTACGCCGTCCCAAATGGTTTTAACCGGCATGCCCTTGGCAAGGCCGACGATCACAACGACGATAGCACCTACCGCAAGACCGATCAAAATAGAAAGCAGAGATGCCAGCAGCTTTTTTGTACCGTCTTTATGATAAAAATTCACTAATGTGCTTTTCATTTTTTGGCATCTCCTTTCCCATCCCGACGGGCGCCGGCCATATAAAGACCCAGCTCCTGAACGGTGGTATTTTTGGGGTCCAGCTCGCCCACGATCTCACCTTCATACATAACCAGGATGCGGTCGGAAAGGTTCGTGACCTCGTCCAGCTCCAGGCTCACCAGCAGAACAGCCTTACCGGCATCCCGCTGGGCCACCAGCTGACCGTGGATATACTCGATGGCGCCTACGTCCAGACCGCGGGTAGGCTGTACGGCTACGATCAGGTCCTTGTTTCGGTCCATTTCACGGGCAATGATGGCCTTTTGCTGGTTACCGCCGGACATAGACCGGGCAGTGGTGATAGCGCCTTGGCCGCTGCGCACGTCAAAGCGCTGGATCAACTCATTGGCGTATGCCCGGATGGCAGGGCCGTTGATGAAGCCCAGCTTCTGGAAGCGCGGTTCTTTGTAGGACTGCAGTACGATATTCTGCTCCAGGGAGAAATCCAGCACCAAGCCGTGCTTATGCCGGTCTTCGGGGATATGGCTCATACCGGTGGCGCTGCGGCGGCGGATATTTTGTTTGGAGATGTTGGTGCCGCAAAGGGTGATATTACCTTTGCTGGCCTTTTCAAGACCGGTCAGGCCGTAAACCAGCTCGCTTTGACCGTTGCCGTCGATACCGGCGATACATACGATCTCGCCCTTGCGTACCTGGAAGGAGACATCCTTGACCGCGTTCTTTTTGCTGGTCTTGGAGGGTACCGTCAGATGCTGCACATCCAGCACTACCTCGCCGGGCTTGGCATCATCCTTTTGCACCTGTAGCTGTACAGGGCGCCCAACCATCATATTGGAAAGCTCCTGTTTGTTGGTATCCTTAATATCAACTGTGCCGATATACTTGCCCTTACGCAGAACGGAGCAGCGGTCGGCAACTGCCATGATCTCGTTGAGCTTGTGGGTGATGAACAGGATGGACTTGCCTTCCTTGGCAAAGCCCCGCATGATCTCCATCAGCTCGTCGATCTCCTGGGGCGTTAGCACAGCGGTAGGCTCGTCGAAGATCAGCACCTCGTTATCCCGGTAAAGCATCTTCAGGATTTCGGTGCGCTGCTGCATACCTACGGTGATGTCCTCAATCTTGGCATCCAGGTCTACATGCAGGCCGTACTTGTCGGACAGAGCCTGCACCTTTTTCCGCGCTTCCTTTTTTTGCAAAAAGCCCAGCCGGGTATCCTCTGCGCCCAGGATGATGTTGTCCAAAACGGTGAATACATCCACAAGCTTAAAGTGCTGATGCACCATACCGATGTTCAGGGCGGTGGCATCGTTGGGGTTATTGATCTTGACCACTTCGCCGTTTTTCTTGATAACACCGGCTTCCGGCTGATAAAGGCCAAACAGAACGGACATCAAGGTAGATTTACCTGCGCCGTTTTCACCCAGCAGCGCGTGGATTTCGCCCCGGCGCAGCTGCAGGGTAATATCGTCGTTGGCTACAATGCCGGGGAATTCTTTTCTAATGTTGAGCATTTCAATTATATAATCGGATTGCATAATGAAATTGCCCCCTCTCCCGTGTGATTTTTGCAGTTTTTCACCTAATTATTATAATATGTAATAGGTATAAAAGCAAGCAAAAACATAAAAAAGAGGAAGCCGAAGCTTCCTCTTTTCATTGCTTATAAAAGATTACTTTACGATGTTAACGGTAACGTTAGCAGTGCTTGCGGGCTCGGGAACGTCAGCGCCGTCGATAGAAACAGTGCCGTCAACGATCTTAGCCAGCATAGCTTCGTAGTCAGCAACGCTCCAGCCGGTCAGGGACCAGGTAGCGGTGGGCAGGCCAACAGCATTGTCCTTAGCACCCAGCACAACGCCGGTGTTGTCGCCGATGAAAGCAGCCCAGCCGGCTTCAGTCTCAGCAGCCTTCAGAGCCTGGTAAGCAGCCTCGCCGATACCCTTCATAGCGGAGGTGATAACGGTGGGGGATTCGAAGGACTGGTCAACGTCAACGCCGATGACCTTAGCGTCGTTAGCGGAAGCAGCAGCAGCAACGGACTGGAACATGGAACCGCCGCAAGCGAAGATCACTTCGGTGCCGTTGGTGTACCAGCCGGCAGCCATGGTCTGCAGCTCGGTGGAAGCGGAGAAGGAAGCGCCGTACAGCCAGGAGTAGTTGATTTCAACCTTTACGCCCTTGGCAGCAGCAGCGGCGTCAGCGCCCTGCACGAAGCCGTAGCCGTAACGGTTACAAGCAGCGTTTGCTCCGTCACCGCCGCCGGTGAAGCCCAGCTTGGTGTAGCCGTCCATAACAGCAGCATAGCCGGCCAGGTAGCCGCACTGTTCTTCCTGGAAGCTGATGCCGGCCAGGTTATCCAGGCCCAGAGACCAACCGTCGATGAATACGAACTTAACATCGGTGAATTCAGCAGCGGCTACTGCCAGAGCATTGCCCTGCATAAAGCCGGCAGCTACGATGACCTTAGCGCCGTTGTCGGCAGCCAACTTCATAGCGTTGTAACGGTCGTCGTCAGTAGCTTCGTTGCCACCCTCAGGCTGATAGTACTTGTAGGACTTGCCAGCCTCAGCAGCGTACTTCTTGACGCCTTCCCAGGTGCCCTGATTGAAGGACTTGTCCAGCAGCTGACCCACGTCGGTAACGAAAGCGATTTCGTACTTGCCGTCTTCGGAAGTCATTTCGTTGGGGATTTCGTTGTTGCCACCGGCATTTTCTGCGGGAGCGCAGCCTGCGAACAGGGCGGTAACCATCAGAACAGCCAGCACAAGTGCAAGGATCTTCTTCATTTGTCTTTCCTCCATATAAATATGAAATAAATGCGGTATGAAATACCGCATTTATTATCGCATATCTTCCATAAAAAAGCAATAGATTTTCCAAAGAATTGTGAAAATCGCAAGATTTTATCAGTCTGCCATATGGGTTTTGGGGTGGAAGCTGTGGGGCAAAATTTCACGGAAAGGAACAGCCTCATAGCTGCCCTCTGCGCCTACCAGATAAAGCATAAAATCGTCATCTACAAATTCCCGCATTACCTGGCGGCATACGCCGCAAGGTGGGAACTGACCGGTGATCTTGCCGTTTTTGCCGCCGCAGACAGCGATGGCTGTAAATTCCCGATGGCCATCGTACACCGCCTTGAAAAATGCGTTTCTTTCAGCGCAAATGGTGGGGGTAAAGGATGCGTTTTCAATATTGCAGCCCTGATAGACCGTACCGTCTTTACATAAAAGCGCTGCGCCAACGCTGTAGCCGGAATAGGGGCAGTATGCTTTTTCCATAGCTTCCTGGGCTAAGGCAACCAATTTTTCAGGTGTCATAAGGGCCTCCTTATAAGATTTCCTTTGCAAAGCTTTCACCGGGGGTATCCAGCTTCACATCCAAAAGCTCTGCCACGGTGGCGGCGATGTCTGCAAAGCTTGCCCGGGTGCCTAAATTCACAGGCTTTATCTGTTTGCCGAGGACAAGCAGAGGAACGTATTCCCGGGTGTGGTCGGTGGTGGCGGTATAAGCCGGGTCGCAGCCATGGTCGGCAGTGATCATCACAACATCCTCGTCACCCAGCTTGGGTAAAAACTGACCCAGCCAAGCGTCAAATTCTGTAAGTGCCTGGGCATAGCCGTCGATATCCCGACGGTGGCCGAAGAGCATATCAAAATCCACCAGATTTACAAAACACAGGCCGTTAAAATCTTGAGCGGCATAGTGATCTGTGTGATTCAAACCGTCGGCGTTGGATTTATTGTATACGTGTTCGGTAGTGCCAACGCCTGCAAAGATGTCGTAGATCTTGCCAACAGCGATGGAATCCTTACCGGCGTCTTTTACCGCATCCAGCAAGGTCTTTGCCGGGGGCTCTAAGGAATAGTCGTGGCGGTTGGAGGTGCGCTTATAGGCGCCGGAAGTGCCGACGAAGGGGCGGGCGATGACCCGGCCTACGCCGTGCTTGCCCTGCAGTTGCTGCCGTGCGATGCGGCAGTATTCATACAGCTGCTCCAGCGGCACTACCTCTTCGTGGGCAGCGATCTGGAACACAGAGTCCGCAGAGGTGTAGACGATCAGGTCGCCGGTGGCAACATGCTGGTCGCCGTATTCCTCAATAACTGCCGTGCCGGACCAGGGGGCGTTGGCCAAAATGCCTCTGCCGGTGGCCTTGCGGAAAGGCGCTAACACTTCCTCGGGGAAACCGTCAGGATAAGTGGGCAGCGGATCGGGGGAAACGATGCCGGCGATCTCCCAGTGGCCGATGGTGGTATCCTTGCCCATGGATTTTTCGGCAAGTCTTGCAACCGCACCGGTAGGCGTATCTACTTTAGGCAGGCAGGAAACACCGTCAATATTACCCAAACCGGCCTGAATCAGGTTGGGGATATGTAGTTTATTAGAGGTGGCGCAGGCGGCAAGGGTATTTACGCCTTTATCGCCAAACTTCTCTGCGTCCGGCATTGCGCCGATGCCGCAGGAATCTAAAACAATTAAGAATACTCTCTTCATAAAAGCTCCTTAATAATGCACAATGCATAATGCATAATGCACAATGATGGTATCTTCTTCGAGGATGAAAACAAATTATTTGTTTGTGGCGGTTTTGCAAATGGCAGTTAACAGCCTGAGTATTTCCTTTAAGTCGTTGCAAAGGCTTTCATATTGCATATTTGTTAAATAATTTGTTTTGTGTAAAAGAGTTAACCAATATAGGGTTTCATTACTTTCCTTTAAGGAAATGGCCATTTTTGCGGCAAAATCGGCGGTGGACTGACCGTGCTGTGCTTCCGCTACATTTGCGCCAATACTTGTACCGCTGCGTAGGATCTGTTTAGAAAGGACATATTCTTTCTTTTTGTTACGTAAGTATTTTGAAAGATTAACGATTCTTACCGCAAAATTTAGACTTTTTTCAACAATCGCGTTATTTTCCATATAAATATAATTGTGCATTATGCATTGTGCATTGTGCATTTAGCTTTACTTATTTTCCATCGCTACAGCGACGTCCAGTGCAATTTTCATCATCTGGGTAAAGGAGTTTTGCCGCTGCTCGGCACTTGTTTCTTCGTGGCGGAGCACATGGTCAGAAATAGTGCAGATGCACAGAGCCCGCTTGCCGTAACGGGCGGCATTCATATACAGGGCGGCAGCCTCCATCTCAAGGGCCATAACGCCCATTTTCTTAAGCCCGTATACGCTGTCCAGACCCTCGGGAACATCCACGTGATCGCCGTAGAACACGTCGGAAGAATTCACGTTACCCACATGGTAGGTGGCGCCGTTTTCCTGGCAAGCCTTTACTGCTTCGCTAAGCAGCTCGTAGGATGCAATGGGGGCGAAAGTGCCGGGCAGGTGGAACTGGGCGGCAAAATTGGAATCGGTGCAAGCGCCCTGACCCAGCACGATATCATAAAGGTTAATATGCTCCTGAATAGAGCCGGCAGAGCCAACGCGGATAATGTTTTCCACACCGAAGAAGTTAAACAGCTCGTGAGAATAGATGCCAATGGCGGGCATACCCATACCGGAAGCCATAACGGACACCTTTACACCCTTATAGTAGCCGGTGTAGCCGTTGTCGCCCCGGACGTTGTTTACAGGTGTGGGGTTTTCAAAGAAATTTTCGGCAATAAACTTGGCACGCAGAGGGTCGCCGGGCATCAGCACGGTTTTGCCGAAACCAATCTCGTTGCAAACATTAATATGGGGGGTTACTGCAAAATCAGACATTTTGTTTTCCTCCTCAATTGTGAATTAATAAGTTCCGTCATTCTCAAGGCCCTTGGCAATTTTAACGATTCTGCTTGTGCCTAAACGGTCAGCGCCCAGAGCGATGAACTTTTCGGCATCCTCCAGGCTGGAAATGCCGCCTGCGGCCTTGATCTTTACGTGGGGAGCAACATGCTTGGCAAACAGCTCCACATCGTGGAAGGTTGCGCCTGCAGTACTAAAGCCGGTAGAGGTCTTGATATAGTCTGCGCCGGAATCGGAAACGGCTTTGCACAGGGCGATCTTCTCATCGTCCGTCAGCAGGCAGGTTTCGATAATGACCTTCAAAAGCTTGCCCTTGCAAGCAGCCTTGATAGCAGCAATTTCGTCCCGGATGGCATCGAACTTGCCTTCCTTTGCCCAGCCGATGTTGATAACCATATCCACTTCGTCTGCGCCGTTATCTACAGCATCAGATGCCATAAAGCACTTGGAAGCGGTGGTGGCGTAGCCGTTGGGGAAGCCGATGACGGTGCAAATAGCCAGCTTGTCACCCACATACTCCTTGGCTTGCTTAACAAAGCTGGCGGGAATGCAGACGGAAGCAGTAGAATACTTAATGCCGTCGTCGCAAATAGCCTGGATGTCTGCCCAGGTTGCGGTCTGTCCTAACAGGGTGTGGTCGCACTTAGAAAGGATCTGAGAAATTTCCATAATATATTCTCCTTTAATGTTTGTGTAATTTAATGGTTTTATGTTCCCGGATACCCCGGATGTAGCACTTATGGCACATGGCGATGTAGGCGTCGTTGCCGCCCAGGAAAACCTGCGCGCCCTGGGTAACGATGTAGCCGTCACTGTCGATACGGGCGTTAACGGTAGCCTTGGAGCCGCAGTCGCAAATGGTTTTGATCTCCTGAATGGTGTCGGCTACTTCCATCAGGCGCATAGAGCCGGGGAACAGCTTGGTTTGGAAATCGGTACGCAGGCCGAAGCACATTACCGGCACGTCAAAATCGTTAACGATACTGCGCAACTGATCGATCTGCTCCGGTGTCATAAACTGGCATTCATCCACAATGATCACATTGCAGGTGTCCTTCTGCTGGGCGCAGAAGATGGCGTAAACATCGGTGTCCGGGGCAATGATCTGCACCTGGGCTTCCAGACCGATTCGGCTGCGCAGAACATCCACACCGTCCCGGGTATCTGCGCTGGGCTTGATGAGCCAAACCCTCAGATCATTTTCCTCGTAATTATACTTGGTGATGAGGGCTTGGGCAGTTTTACTGGAGCCCATAGCGCCATATTTAAAATACAGTTTAGCCATATTTTGCCTCCTGTTTTCTTTCTATGGAAACATTATACTAAAAAAACGGCTAATATGCAAGACGAAACCGGGCGCAAAAAATTGACGGATGGGGTTCGTCGTGGTATAATGCCAAAAGAAAAAAGCCCCGTTTTGGAGGAACAAATATGAGAATGCGAAAAAAACATAATTTAGAGCCCCGGTTGGCAGCTTGCAGTGCTTTTCAGGTAGCTGCCCCGGAGGAAAAGAAGGGCGCATGGCGCAGCTTAAAACCGGATTGCCGCCAGCTTTGGGTAGAAGTGGGCTGCGGCAAGGGTAAATTTACTGTGGAGACCGCCCAGGCAAACCCCGATGTTTTGATGATCGGCGTGGAGCGCTGCCGGGAAGCTATGGTCATGGCCATGGAAAAGGCCCGGGATATGGGCCTTACCAATGTGTTTTTTGTAGATATGGATGTGGCCTTAATGGAAGGCTGCTTTAACCCCGGTGAAATTGACCGGCTGTTTATCAACTTCCCCGACCCCTGGCCCAGAAGCAAGCAAGCAAAACGGCGGTTGACCTACCGCACCTTCCTGCGGCTTTACTCCCGTGTTATTAAAGATGGCGGCGAGATCCATTTTAAGACGGATAACGCCAAGCTGTTTGAGTTCAGCCTGGAAGAGCTGGAGCTGGTGGGGTTGCCCACTAAGAACGTGACCCGGGATCTTCACGCAAACGGCCCTGTGGGGATTATGACCGGTTATGAAGAAAAGTTCCACGCCCTTGGCACGCCCATTAACCGCTGTGAAGTGGTTACCCATCCTATTTTGGAGGAAGAAAAATGACCACCTATCAAGCAGGAAGCTGCGATATTGCGGTGATCGGCGCCGGTCACGCAGGTATCGAGGCGGCTTTGGCGGCGGCCCGTATGGGGTGCAAGGTGATTTTGTTTACCATTAATCTGGATGCGGTGGGCAATATGCCCTGCAACCCCGCCATCGGCGGCACCGGCAAGGGCCATTTGGTCCGGGAACTGGATGCCCTGGGTGGCGAAATGGCGTTGGCAGCAGATGCGGCCTGCATTCAGTACCGGATGCTGAACCGGGGCAAAGGCCCGGCGGTTCATTCCCTGAGAGCCCAGGCAGACCGCCGCCGGTATCAGGAATATATGAAGCATACCCTGGAAAAGCAGGAAAATCTGCAGCTAAAGCAGGCAATGATCACCAAGGTGCTGACGGAAAACGGCAAGGTTACCGGCGTGCAGACCCAGCTGGGGGCAATTTATGGTGCTAAAGCGGTGGTGCTCGCCACCGGCACGTATCTGGACAGCACCGTGATTACCGGCGAGTGTGTCAGCCCTTCCGGACCGGACGGAATGCACCCATCCCAGGGCCTTGCGGATAATTTGCGGGAACTGGGCTTGTCTTTGCGCCGGTTTAAGACCGGTACGCCTCCTCGTATTAACCGCCGCAGCATCGATTTTTCCAAAATGGAGCTGCAGCCCGGCGACAGCGACCCTGAGCCCTTCTCTTTCCGCACCCAAGGGGAGCTATATAATCAGGCGGTGTGCTACCTGACTTATACCAACGAGGAGACCCACCGGATCATTCGGGAGAATCTACACCGCAGCCCCATGTATGACGGAACGATTTCCGGCGTTGGCCCTCGGTACTGCCCCAGTATCGAAACCAAGATCGTCCGTTTTGCGGAGAAAAATCGTCATCAGCTGTTTATTGAGCCTTGCGGCCTGGATACGGAGGAAATGTATATTCAGGGATTTTCCTCTTCTTTGCCGGAGGATGTGCAGCTGCAGATGCTGCGTACCGTGCCCGGTTTGGAAAATGCGGAAATGATGCGCCCGGCTTACGCCATTGAATATGAGTGTGTAGACCCTACCCAGCTGCAGCCCACTTTGGAGCATAAAAAAGTCCCCGGCCTTTACGGCGCAGGGCAATTTAACGGCTCCAGCGGTTATGAAGAGGCGGCGGTGCAGGGCTTTGTTGCCGGCGTAAATGCGGCATTAAAGCTGCAAGGGAAAGAACCTATGGTGCTGACCCGGGATACCAGCTATATCGGCACGTTGGTGGATGATCTGGTGACTAAGGGCACGGAAGAGCCTTACCGGATCATGACCAGCCGCAGCGAATACCGCCTGCTCCACCGGCAGGATAATGCAGACAAGCGGCTTTGCGCCATTGGCGCTCGCCTGGGCTTGGTAAGCCCGGAACGATTGGCCGCTGTGGAAGAAAAATATGCAGCTGTTGATCGGGAGATCACCCGGCTGGAAAGCAGCGGTGTACCTGCCAGTGAAAAGCTGAATGACATGTTAGCTGCCCGGGATTCTGCGCCGGTGAACGGCTCTGCAAGGCTATCTGATCTGTTGCGCCGCCCTCAGGTGACCTATGAAGATCTTGCCCCCTTTGACGCTCTTAGGCAGGCGCTTCCTCGGGAAGTAACAGAGCAGGTACAAATTCAGCTGAAATATGCAGGTTACCTTGCTCGGCAGGAAAAGCAGGTGGCGGACTTCCGTAAGGAAGAGCAGCGGCTTTTGCCGAAAGATTTGGATTATCTTTCCATTTCCGGTCTGCGGCTGGAGGCAAGGCAGAAGCTGCAGGAGATTAAGCCGGTATCTATCGGACAGGCCGGTCGGATCTCCGGCGTCAGCCCGGCAGATATTGCTGTATTGCTGATCTATTTGGAACAAAATTCATAAAAATATCCGCATTGGCCCAGCCAATGCGGATATTTCTTATTTCTTTTTTAGGGGATTTTCTAAGTGGAGAATAGGCAGAGGGTTTTTCGTTCTTGCGCTGGTCTTGCCTTCCGGCTTGATCTCCCCGGCTCTGGTCAGAGCGAACTTGGTCATGGTAGGGCCAACCAGCTCATAGATCAGCACAGAGAACAGCACCACGTTGCGGATCAAAGCGCCGCCTTCTAACTGAGCAGCGGTGAGCGCCATACCCAAAGCAACACCTGCCTGGGGCAGCAAAGTAATGCCTAAATTGTTGGTGATCTTTTTGTTGCAGCCGGTGAGGCGGCAGCTAATGTCAGAGCCTAAAATTTTACCTGCAGAGCGGAACAGGATATACACACCGCCGCACAGCAGCACCATGGGGTTGGTGAGGATGTTCAGATCCAGCTCTGCGCCGGAAATGACGAAGAACAAAATGCTGATAGGGCCGGTCCAGCTGTCCACACGCCCCATAAGCTCTTCAGAAAAATCACACACGTTGCAGAAGACTGTGCCGGTCATCATACATACCAGCAGCAAGGAAAATCCACAATGGATGCCAAACAGCTCAAATTTTAATGCGGAAATGCCTACCGCCAGCAGCACGAAGGCTACGGAAATGGCAAGGCGCTTACTGCGGGAATGGAAGAACCGCTCCACCCAGTAAAGTACCAGGCCAAACAGACCGCCAAGTCCCAAGGAAAGCACGATCTCTAAAATGGGCTCTAATACCACAGCGGTCAGGTTTACTGCGCCCTGCTCCAAAGCACGGGCGATGCCGAAGGAAACGGAAAACAGGGCAAGGCCTACTGCGTCATCGATGGCAACCACCAGCAAAAGCAGCTTGGTCAAAGGGCCGTCAGCCTTATACTGCCGAACAACCATTAAGGTAGCGGCGGGAGCGGTGGCGGCGGCGATGGCGCCCAGGGTAATGGCTGCAGGCAGGCTCAGCACATCGGGCTTTAAAAAGTGCAGCGCGATCAGGCCGATGTCTACCAAAACGGTGGTCAGAACAGCCTGCAAAATACCAATGGTGATGGCCTGCTTGCCCATAGCTTTCAGCTGGTGCAGACGGAACTCGTTACCGATGGCAAAGGCGATAAAGCCCAATGCTGCCTGAGAAAGGATGCTGAAGCTGTGCACCTGCTCTAAAGAGCCAAAGCCTAAGCCGGGCACTTGCAGCGCACCGATGCAGAAAGGGCCAAGAAGCAAGCCGGCCACCAGGTACGCAGTGACAGCAGGCAAATTCAGCTTCTTTGCCACACGGGACATTAAAAGACCTGCGATGATACAGACCGCAATGGCGATCAAATAAATTTCCACAAATAGGACCTTCTTTCCATTATTTCAAACGGCTATTATAATAGCACTTTCTTATATTGGTGACAACGGCAAAACTGAACAAAGAATGTTGGAAATTTACCTGCTTATGGGGAAATTTTCACAAGAAATGCACAAAAAACCACTTGCGTCAAAGGCGGCAGGTATGGTATACTTGCCCCATTGTGACACGGAGGATACATAATGAATCAGACAAAAACACCCCGGGAAAAGCTGCTTTTAGGCATTGGGATCGGCATTGCCGCAGCGCTTCTTGCCGTAGCGATCGTGGCAGCGGTCATTATATATAATGTAGTAACGCCTTTGCTTGATACCCTTTCCTACCGGGAGCCGGAGGCAACGTTACCTCCCTTGCCTGAAAATCTCTATGACCCGGAGGACTTCGCTATGGATGGGGATTACCTGAGCATGATCTCCGGGGAGTATATGCTGGGTATCGATGTCAGCGAGTGGAACAGGGAAATCGACTGGAAAGCGGTCAAGGAAGCGGGTATTGAATTTGCCTATATCCGCATCGGTGGTCGGGGCTGGGGCGAAGCCGGAAATATGTACGGCGATGCTATGGCCCAGGTCAACTACCAAGGGGCGAAGGAACAGGGGCTGCTTGTTGGCGTGTACTTTTTCTCCCAGGCCATTACGGTAGAAGAAGCCCGGGAAGAGGCCCTTTACTGCCTGGAATACACCAAGGATTGGGAGCTGGATCTTCCCATCGCTATGGATTGGGAGTATATCAGCGATGAAGCCCGCACCGGGAGTATCAGCCGCCGGGACTTAACGGACTGCGTGTTGGAATTTAACCGTACGATCGTTCAGGGCGGCCGTAAAATGTGCCTTTACACAGGCGCGTTTATTCTGCACCAATGGATGTACCCCCACGAATTGCAGGAGATCCCCTTCTGGCTGGCTATGTACACCACCGAAATGGACTATCCCTATGAATTTGCCATGTGGCAGTATACCGGCAAGGGCCGTGTCCCCGGCGTTTCCACCGATGTGGATATGAATATTATGCCGATAAAGTAATTATAAATTACAAACTACAAAGGATAAATTAACCCCCAGTGTCCACTAACGAGTGGACACTGGGGGTTCGTCATAATTTACAAAACGGCATACGCAAAATTGTGCAGGGCTATAAAATTTCTTTTCGGGCTGAAAAATAAATAGACCGTAAAAAAGGGATGTGTTAAAATAAAAATGAAGAAAGACGTAAGCTGGACGGTTACCGGCAGAATATAGACAACGGGACAAGAGAACCGTCCCCTGTCTTAAGGTGACAATAGATCCGCATACAAGACAGAGAACCGTCCCCTGTCTTCTTTTATAATGCTTATAATGATACCTCGGAAACAGAATTTAGAGGAAATTTTATGGATTTTGCAGAAGAGTATGGTGGTGTAATAACGGACGTCATTCTAGTTTTTGACACCTAGGAGGAATGCAGGAATGGTGAGGAGAAGCATATGTGTTTTTCTCATTTTAGTTATTGCGTTGTCCTTTGCGGGATGCAATCAAATGATCACTGATTTTTTGATGGGCTTTAGAGAGGCGAAGATGGATCATCCTTCCGAAGGCGTATATCACAACGATGAATTAAACATAAGCGTTGATTTTGACGCTGATGAGCATTGTCCGGTGCTGATATTGTCCGATGGAACAAATCATATTCTTCGAGTTAGTAGGGCCGGTAGATTTAATTGTTTTGAGTATGACTTTAATGCAGAATTTATGTGGGAACCCGGTGATGATTTGGTTTTAATTAAAATTGTAAAATTTCCGGGTGATTATATCCAGGGGAAATGGTATATTTTAACGCCGATTGGGGGACAAGGGGACGGTTCTGTGTCTTCCCACTGACAAAGCGAAAGGGCAAGCGGAAAATTTCCGCTTGCCCTTGTTTAATAATGTTTCCGCATAGCGGAAATGATGTGTGCCTGCGGCGCAATTACTTCGCAAGCTCAGTAGCCAGAGCATCGATCTGGGCGCGGCTTTCGTCACTTAAAGCAGACAGGATCTTTACGGAAGTTTCCGCAAAGGTGATATTCTTGCTACCTTCCAGCATCTTGGTCATAACCTTGGCGGCCATAGGCGCCCAGGTGCCGTTTTCTATCAGGGCCACGGTGCGGTTTTGGTAATTGCGCTCCGTCAGATGGTGGATAAAGGTCTTCATAAAGGGGAAAACATCGCCGTTGTAGGTGGTGGTGGCCAGCACCAGCTTGCCGTAACGGAAAGCATCTTCCACGGTTTCCGCCATATCGTCTCTTGCCAGGTCGTGAACAGAAACTTCTACGCCCAGCTCGGTCAGCTTTTCTTCCAGCAGCAGGGCAGCTTCCTTGGTATGGCCGTAAACCGAGGCGTAGGCGATGACCACGCCTTCGCTTTCTACTTTGTAGGAAGACCAGATGTCATACAAATTCAGGTAGTAGCCCAGGTTTTCTGTCAGTACCGGGCCGTGCAGGGGGCAAATGGTGGCGATATCCAGAGTGGCGGCCTTTTTCAGCAGCGCCTGCACCTGAGGGCCGTACTTACCAACGATGCCGATATAATACCGGCGGGCTTCGCAGGCCCAATCTTCGGTCACATCCAAAGCGCCAAACTTGCCGAAGCCATCGGCGGAGAACAGAACCTTGTCATAAGCATCATAAGTGACGATCACTTCCGGCCAGTGTACCATAGGGGCGGTGACAAACGTCAGGGTGTGCTTGCCCAGGCACAGGGTATCGCCCTCGCCAACTACGATACGGCGGTCAGCATAGTCTGTGCCAAAAAAGTTTTTCATCATGGTAAAGGCCTTGGCAGAGGAAACCACTGTAGCCTGAGGATATTTTTCCAAAAATGCGGCAATACCGGAGGAGTGATCCGGCTCCATATGCTGCACGATGAGATAATCCGGGGCTTTGCCTGCTGTATTATGTATATTGTTCAGCCATTCGGCCACAAAACGGGCATCCACCGTGTCCATAACTGCCAGCTTTTCATCGCAAATCAGATAAGAGTTGTAAGCCATACCGTTGGGAACGACGTACTGACCTTCAAACAAATCTACCTCGTGATCGTTTACACCGATGTAGAGAATATCTTTCGTAATTTCCATAGTCTTTCTCCTTTGCTTAAGTTCCGTTATTATAACACAAAACGCCCTTGCAAGCAAGGGCGTTTTATTGGATCACAGAGCTTACAGCGACAGCCTTTTCTTCGCAGGGGCATTCTGCCTTTTCCAGGCGGGCTAAAGTGCGCAGCAGCCGGGGGCGGTTATACCGCTGGATGGCTACAAACAGCAAATTGCCAAACACACACAGGCCAAACAGGAACACGCCTACCCAGCCCTTATAGATCTGCATCACCGGCAGGCTTAAAAGAATCAGCTGATAATGGACGCATTCGGCAACGCAGGTTTCCTGCACCAGCCGGCGCAGATTTGCGGCATCTTTTTGCAGGTCTACTTTTTTGGTATAGATCTTCTTTGTTTTTTTACTCACATCCGGCAGCTTATCCTTCCATTTGCGGATGCCCAGCTTTACATAGAACTGGCCATTTTTCTCCCAGCTTTTGGGCCGATAAATGATACTGTCCGGGGAAAAACGTTCCCGGTTATAGCAGCTGCCCACAAAACGCATGATGTAGCCCACAATGGTCACATATAAGGCGCAGCCCCAAAAGGGTTTACCCAGCAAAGCAATCCCCTCCATACATAAGATTGTTGTCAGTATAACAAGAAGTTGTGAAAGAATTATGAAGAATATATTTAATTTTCTTTTTTCTTGCGAAAATTTTCTGCTATGGTATAATTTAAAAAGATTATTTTTGGAGGACCGTGCCATGCTCAATACCACCTTGTGCTATATCACCCAGGGCGACCAGGTGCTGATGCTCCACCGGATCAAAAAAGAAAATGATATTAATAAAGATAAGTGGATCGGTGTGGGCGGAAAATTTTTGGAGGGAGAAACCCCGGATGAGTGCCTGCTGCGGGAAACAAAAGAAGAAACCGGCCTGACTCTGACCGATTATAAGCTGCGGGGCATCGTTACTTTTTTGACGGAAGACCCGACCCAGGGAGAATATATGTACCTGTTTACCGCAAGCGGCTTTACAGGAGAGCTTGCTGATTGTGATGAAGGAGCGCTTAAATGGGTGGATCGCCGCTTTCTGAACGAGCTTCCAAAATGGGAGGGCGATCAGATATTTTTAGACCTGCTGTGGCAGGATGCGCCTTTTTTTCTCCTGAAGCTGCGTTATGAATATGGCGCGCTGAAGGAAGCGGTATTGGACGGTAAGCGTATCCGGTAACATTATAACCGGTGTAATAAAAGAAAAATGTAAAAAAGACAAGCAATATCAATGGCTTTTGTTGCATTTTTCAGTCAGTGTGCTATAATTGCGTAAGTGACTCTCACGAAAGGAGAACGATACAATGATTTTCGGCAAGCATATCAACCGCTATTACTTGCGTTTTGCCCTGCCCTTTTTGCTGGGTCTGCTGGCGCTCATTGCGGTGGATTATCTGCAGCTGTTGATCCCGGAAATGTACCAGATGGTAGTTGACGGCATGACCTACGGAAGCGTAGACGGCGCAGCCTTTGATATGAACTTCCTGCTGGATAAGATCTGTATGCCCTTGGTGGGCATTATTATCAGTCTGGTCCTTGGACGTGTGACCTGGCGTGTGTGCTTTATGGGTTCTGCTATTTCTATGGAGTCCGACCTGCGCAACCGGATGTTTAACCACTGTAAGGACTTGAGCCGTGAATATTATCAGGTGAACAAGGTGGGCAACCTGATGAGCCTGTACACCAACGATCTGGATACCATTCAGGAGTGCTACGGCTGGGGTATTATGGAGGCCTGCGACGCAGCTTTTTTAGGCGGCCTTGCTATTTATAAGATGTGGAATATGCACCCTCTGCTCACGGTCTTTTCCCTGATCCCCATGGCGATGCTGCTGGCTTCCAGTATCATCGTAGGCAACTGGATGTCTGCCAAGTGGGAAAAGCGGCAGGAGGCTTTCTCCAATCTTTCTGACTTTGCCCAGGAAAGCTTTTCCGGTATTGCTGTGGTAAAGGCTTTTGTAAAAGAAGGCAAGGAGCTTTGGTCTTTTAAGAAGCTGAGCAAGGAAAATGAGGATGCCAATATTGATTTTACCCGCTCCTCTGTTCTGTTCCGTATTTTGGTGACCTTCTTTGTGGAAAGCGTTTTGTGCGTGGTATTGGGTTATGGCGGTTATCTTGCTTGGACCGGCGCGTTCTCCGGCGGTCAGTTAGTGGCATTTATCGGTTATTTTATGGCAATTATCTGGCCCATCATGGCCATTTCCGACCTGATCGATATGACTGCCCGGGGCAAAGCCTCCCTGAAACGGGTCAGCGAGCTTCTGGATGCCAAGCAGGATGTGATCGACCGGCCGGATGTAAAGCGCCTTTCCAATATTCAGGGCGACATCGAATTTAGAGATCTGACTTTCCGTTATCCTGACGGAGAGATCGACGCTCTGGAAAACATTACCTTTACCATCAAAGCCGGTGAGAACATCGGCCTGGTAGGTAAGACCGGCTCCGGTAAGACCACTTTGGTGGACTTGATCCTGCGTACATACAATGTACCGGACGGCACTTTGTTCATCGACGGCCACGACGTAAATACCGTAGCCATCCGGGATGTGCGGGCAGGCTGCGCTTATGTGCCTCAGGATAACTTCCTGTTTTCTGATACGATTACCAATAACATCGGCTTTGCTGTGAAAAATAAGAAGAGCGACCGGATCACCTGGGCTGCCAAAATGGCGGATGTGGACGGCAATATCCGGGAGTTCTCACAGGGCTATGAAACTGTGCTGGGTGAGCGGGGCGTTACCGTTTCCGGCGGACAGAAGCAGCGCATTTCCATTGCAAGAGCCCTTTTGAAGGATGCGCCCATCCTGATCTTGGACGACTCCGTTTCGGCGGTGGATACCAAGACGGAGCGGACGATTTTGCACAATCTGCGTACTACCCGTGCCGGTAAGACCACCATTTTGATCGCTCACCGCATTTCCACCATCGAGCAGATGGACAAGGTGCTGTTTATCGATGACGGGAAGGTGGCAGCCTTTGGCAAGCATGAGGAACTGTATGAAACTTGTGAGGCCTACCAAAAAATGGTAGACCTGCAGCGGCTGGAAGAAGAAGGAGGTATGCACAATGCGTGAGTATTTACCTCTTTTGATCATGGGTGCGCTGATCGGCGTGATCACCCTGGTGTTCTGTATCGGCTACGGGATCTTAAAGCGGAAGACTGCGACCCAAAAGGCCGACCGCAATATGCCGGACTCCGAGATCATCCTGCGGCTTTTGCGCTATACCAAGCCCCACATTAAGAGCTTCGTGGTCGTGTTCATTTTTATGGGCATTTCCATTGCCTACGACTTGATCTCTCCCATACTGGTGGGAAATATCGTCGAATTAGTGGAAATTGAGAAATTTTCCCTGAATTACCTGCTGACCTTGGTGGGCGCCTATGCGTTGGTGCTGATCATTTCTATGGTCAGTATGTATGTGCAGACCATGATCCTGCAAAAGATTGGCCAGAAGATATTGTCTTCTTTGCGTGAGGATGTGTTTTCTCACATTGAGAGCCTGTCCCATGAGCAGCTGAACAATATTCCCGTAGGTAAGCTGGTGACCCGAGTTACCAACGATACCAATGCCATTTCCATGATGTTTACCAATGTGATGGTTACCTTGGTGAAGAACTTTATGGTGCTTGTGGGTGTACTGGTGAGCATGCTGTTCATCAATTACGCAATGAGCCTGATCGTACTGTGCTTCGTGCCTTTTGTGGTGCTGTTTACCTACATTTTCCAGAAATTCTCCCGGAATGCCCACCGGGGCGTTACCGATTCCCGAACGGATATGAATACCTTCTTGTCGGAAAATCTCTCCGGCATTAAGATCACCCAGATCTTTAACCAGGAAGACAGGAAGATGGAAGATTTCCTGGAAAAGAGCGATCGGGTAAAGAAGGCTAAGCGGGGTCGTATGGCGGTGTTCAGCATTTTCCGTCCCATGGTGTATATGCTGAACATCACATGTGTGCTTTGTATTTTGTATTTGGGCGGCCGCAGCTATGCCCTGGGCGAATCTGTGCTGGGTCAGGTGATTACCAGCGGCACGGTGGTTACCTTCTATATGTACGCCGGCAAGTTCTTTAACCCCATTCAGACTTTGTCCGAGCAGTTCGATACTCTGCAGTCTGCGTTCGCTTCTGCGGAAAAGATCTTCGCCGTGATGGATATGGTGCCTGAGGTGGTGGATGAGCCGGACGCCATTGAGCTGGATACCCTGCGGGGCGAAATTGAGTTTAAGGACGTATGGTTTGCCTATAAGCCCGATGAATGGGTGCTGAAGGGCGTGTCCTTTAAGGTGGAAGCCAAGCAGACGGTGGCCTTTGTAGGCTCTACCGGCTCCGGTAAGACGACCATTCTTTCCTTGATTTGCCGCAATTACGATATCCAAAAGGGTCAGATCCTCATTGACGGTATCGATATCAAGCATATAAAGATCGCATCCCTGCGCCGCCACTTCGGCCAGATGCTGCAGGATGTGTTCCTGTTCTCCGGTACGATCCGCAGCAATATCCTGCTGCAAAAGGAGGGCGTTACCGACGAAGAGGTGATGGAGGCCTGCAGATACGTAAATGCGGATCATTTCATTAATCGCCTGGAAAAGGGTTTGGATGAGCCGGTAAGAGAGCGGGGCAATAACTTCTCCGCCGGTCAGCGGCAGCTATTAAGCTTTGCCCGTACCATTATCCATAAGCCTTCCGTAATGATTCTGGATGAGGCAACCGCCAACATCGATACGGAAACGGAAGTGCTGATCCAGGATTCCTTGGAAAAAATGAAGAACATCGGTACTATGCTGGTTGTGGCACACAGACTTTCCACCATTCAGCATTCTGACAATATTATTCTTCTTTCCCACGGCGAGATTCTGGAGCAGGGCAATCATCAGGAGCTGCTGCATAAAAAAGGCAGATATTATCAGCTTTACACCCTGCAATATAATAAACAACAGCTACAGGCATAAACAAAATGCAGAGCCATCGGCTCTGCATTTTGTTTATATTAAGGGATAAAATTCTCGAAAATAGGTATCCAGCCTTCCTTGCAGGCAGTTTCGTATTCCTCCGGTGTTCTCAGAGTCCAGCTGACGCCCTGGATCTTCCAGAGCTTACACATCACCCAGATGCTGAAGCATTTGCGGTGGGAAAAGTTAAATGCGATGAAATCCGGTTTGGTGAGAAACGTGGTCATATTCCAGGTCATTACCGGCTTGAGATAGAAAGGCATATGCTTGGCGGGGAAGAAGTTTTCAGAAAGTTGACCTCTTACTATATCCGGGCGGTGCTTTTTCAACCAGGCGATACACCGGGGGTCAAAGGATTCGATACAGTAAAGTCCATCGTAGCTGTCCAGCAGATCGCACACCGCCTGACACAGGGCTGCGTGATTGCCCCGGTGGGATTTCAGCTCGATAATGAGGGGCGCATAACCACGGTACAGCTCCAAAACCTGGCTGAACAGAGGCACCTGCTCTGCTGTGCCCTCCAGACGGAAAATGCGCAGCTCTTCCCTTGTCAGCTCCTCCACCTCCACGTCGATACCGGCGGTACGGAGCAGGGAGCTGTCATGAATGACTGCCAAATTACCGTCCTTCAACAGGTGTACATCCAGTTCAATGCCGTAGCCCTTGTCCCGGGCAAGCTGGAAGGCCCAAAGGCTGTTTTCCGGCACGCCCTCTTTGTGCAGACCTCGGTGGGCATAGGAGAATTTGCGGAGCTTTCGCAAATTCTTATGGCTTTTTCTGCCTTTCAGGGACAGTACGTAGAGAACAAAGAGTAAAACCAACAGACCTAAAACGATGTATAAGCCGATCATGGTGTCAGTCTCCTGCGTCTAAAGCTTCCAAACCCTTTTTGGGAGCGGCCTTGGCGTCGCCGTGGCGGACAAAGAACATAGTCACAAAGGCGAGGCCGACAAATACGGTGGCATAGGGGAACAGCACGGTCATGCCCATCTGGTCCATCAGGTAGCCGGAGAGCATGGGAGTAACCGTTTGGGCGGCCATGGAAGCGGTGTAATAGAAGCCGGTGTACTTACCTACGTCGCTGCCGGAGCTAAGTTCCACAACCATGGGGAAAGAGTTAACATTGATGGTAGCCCAGGCAATACCTGCCAAAGCGAACATAATATTCATCAGCCAATCGGGGCTTTGGGCATCCATAAGGCCCGCTGCGCCAAAGGCAACGCCCAGCATTACAACGCCGGCAAGAATGGTCTTTCTGCGGCCGATCTTGGAGGCGACCATACCTGCGGGCAGGTAAGCCACGATGGCTGCGCCCTGGGCGATGAGCATGGTGGTGTTATAGTTTTTCAGCAGCACATTGGGGGCATAAACGGAGTACTTGGAGGTAACGGCGTTGTAGCCAAAGTACCAAAGGGCAACGGACAGCAAAATCAGGATCAGAGAGCGAAGCTCTGCCCAGGAAAGCTTGCGCTTTTTGCCCTCCTGCTCCTCTTCTTCCTTGTCGTCTACGCCAAGGCGCAGAGAATCGGCCTGCATTTCGTGGGCCCACTCAGGCTCCTTTACCTTCCATAGGAAGATAGCCAAAGCGCCCAGCATAATGGCAGAGATCACCGTAAAGAACAAGGTGTAATTCATCATGGAGTTCTTTACAGCGGATGTACCGAACACGATGCCCAAAACCAGCACCAAAATGCCGCCGGCAGTACCCATCAGGTTGATAATGGCGTTTGCCTTGGAGCGCAGGGGCTTAATGGTTACATCGGGCATCAGGGCAACGGCGGGGCTGCGGAAGGTAGCCATTGCCACCAAAAGCACCAGCAAAATGCTGATAAATACGATTAGCGGCCCGGGATTCTGTGCAGTAACCTGGGCGGCATAGGCCTGCCGGGCAGGGGTCACATACTTGGCATAGTCCGGGTTAGCGGTCTTGGTGCCGGGAAGCATGGAGCGGATCTGTACAAAGGCATTTTTGGAAAGATCTACGGTGGAATCATCCGTATCTTCGCCCAAAATAAACTTGCCGCCTTCGGGAGTGGTCAGCACGTTACCCTCCTGCGCTTCGTACATAGTGACCAGGGCGGCCTCGTCGTCAACGGTAGAAACGGCCTGCAGCTGATGCAGCTGGAAGCCGTCAGCAAAGGACAAAAGGATCAGGGCCACAGCGGCAACGATGGTGCCGAAGCGGATAAAGGGGGTGCGGCGGCCCTTTTTGCCCTTGTGCTTGTCAGACAGTGTGCCAAATAGGGGCAGCATAAACAGAGCCAAAATGTTATCCAGCGCCATGATCACGCCGGACCAGGTTTGGGACATACCGAACTTGTTGGTCAGGGTCAGGGCGATGGTGGCATCGTAAGCTTGCCAAAATGCGCTGATAAGGAAAAAGGCAAAGCCTACCAAAATGGTGCGTTTGTAATTGAGCTTCATAAGGAATCCTCCGCTCGATTTTTATTTAACAGGGGGATGGATTTAGTATAACATTAAATAGGGATAAAATCTAGCTATTTCTACAAAAGTGAATGGACAATTGACAGTTGAAAGTTGACAATTAAGGTATCGCTATGCGATAGATCAAAATGTGTCGGCGTTGCCAACACAATAATTGTCAATTAGCTATTGTCAATTGTACATTAAAAAGAAGGCCCAAATCATCAAAAATCATTTTGACGGTTTGGGCCTTCCATGGCGTTTTAATTATTTGGCGTATTCGACTGCCTTGGTCTCCCGAATGACATTGACCTTGATCTGGCCGGGGTATTCCAGCTCGGCCTCGATCCGCTTGGCAATATCTCTTGCCAGCAGGATCATATTGTCCTCAGTGACTTCCTCGGGCTTGACCATGATCCGCACTTCCCGGCCTGCCTGGATGGCGAAGGCCTTGTCTACGCCGGGGTAAGAGCCGGTGAGCTCTTCCAGCTTCTGCAGACGGCGGATGTAATTTTCCACGTTCTCACGGCGGGCGCCGGGACGGGCAGCGGAAACAGCGTCAGCAGCCTGCACCAGCACAGCGATAACGGTCTTGGGTTCTACGTCGCCGTGATGGGATTCAATGGCGTTGACCACAACGGGATTTTCCTTGTACTTCCGGGCCAGATCTGCGCCCAGCTGTACGTGGCTGCCTTCTACTTCGTGGTCGATGGACTTGCCCAAGTCGTGCAGCAGACCTGCCCGCTTGGCAAGCGCAACATCCACGCCCAGCTCTGCAGCCATCAGGCCGGCAATGTGGGCAACTTCCATGGAGTGATTCAGCACGTTCTGACCGTAAGAGGTACGGTATTTCTGACGACCCAGGATCTTAACAAGCTCAGGGTTGAGGTTATGCACACCGGTTTCGTAGCAAGCGCGCTCGCCCTCTTCCCGAATGGTGCGGTCTACTTCTTTGCGGGCCTTTTCCACGCAATCTTCGATGCGGGTGGGGTGAATACGGCCGTCCACAATGAGCTTTTCCAAAGCCAGACGGGCAACTTCCCGGCGTACCGGGTCGAAGCTGCTGACGGTGATGGCTTCGGGGGTGTCGTCAATGATCAGGTCAACACCGGTAATGGTCTCCAGGGTACGGATGTTCCGACCCTCGCGGCCAATGATGCGGCCCTTCATTTCGTCGTTAGGCAGAGGCACAACAGAAACGGTAGCCTCTGCGGCGTGATCGGCGGCGCAGCGCTGGATGGCCAGGGAAAGCACCTCGCGGGCCTTTTCGTCGGCTTCGTCCTTCATCTGCTGCTCGATCTCCTTGATCTTCATAGCAGTCTCGTGGCGGACTTCCTCCTCCACGCTCTGCAGAAGATGCTGCTTTGCCTGCTCCTGGGTAAGGCCCGAAAGCTGCTCCAGAGTAGCAATATGCTGGCGGCGGACGGCTTCAGCCTCTTCCTTCGCCTGAGCCACCTCTGCCATACGGCGGGCCAGCTCTTCTTCCTTGCGCTCAAAGTTCTCGCTCTTTTTATCCAGCGTCTCTTCTTTTTGCTGCAATCTGCGCTCCTGCTTTTGCAGTTCTGCGCGGCGCTCTTTTACTTCTTTTTCGTGTTCTGTGCGGGATTTATGGATCTCGTCCTTGGCTTCCAGAAGCATTTCCTTCTTGCGGCTCTCACCGCTGCGGATGGCTTCGTTGATCAGACGGGTCGCTTCCTGTTCGGCAGAGCCGATCTCACGCTCGGCAAACTTTTTGCGGTAACCAACGCCGAAGGCAAAACCCAGACCGATACCTACAACGCCACAGCCGACGATTGAGATAATCGCGATCATCAAGTCCATAATGTCAAGCACACCTCCTTTATATGATAGGCATAGCCAAAGAGGTGGGCACATAGTCCCCATGTGTGTAATTTACTTAGAAAACCGCTTATGTGCGCAATTACAAACGCCATGAGGCGAAATACCCAACTTCCGGCATCTGCCGGATAAAAATGAAACGCTGGAGCATGGAAACTCATACTTCTACAGCGTACACCATACCGTGTTTATTTTACCTGTCAATAGGCTTAAAGTCAAGGGAAATTACGAAAAAAACCACCCGACCAAGCTGATCGGGTGGCAAAATGTATTATTGTACAGGTTTGATATTCAGATTGGTGACTTCACCGGTCTGTTCGTTGCGGGTCAGGGTCACGGCAGCTACTTTAATAAGGCTCTTGTATTTGTCCTTGCCGGGGCCGCTCTTACTATAGGCCCACAGGGTATCTTCTGTATAGTTTTCGTTTTCTGCCTGACCCTTGGCAAAGGCTTCCTCGTCCAGTATGTAAATAGCCAGGGTGTAGTCGGTTTCTGCGCCAAACAGGGGGCGGAAAGCGCTGTCTACCACACAGAATACGGTTTCATCGTCCCAATCGTCGGTGTTATCCAGCACGAACTGAGCCATTTCCTTTTGAATAGCCACCCGCTCTTCGGTGGTATAGTCGGCAGAGCGGGATTTTTCGGTGTAGTGGTAGCTCAGGTAACCGAAGGCGGAGCCAATGCCGATGGCCATCAGGCATACCAAAGCAATGATCTGCTTGGGCTTAAAGGTAAGGCCTTCGCCATTATCGGAAAGGAGCTTTGCCCGGGCAGCAACTGGGGTTACCAGCTTCAAAAACAGGGTCAGCACCACAGCTTCAATGGGGAACATGCACAGGTTCTTAAAAATACGGATGGTGGTAAATGCGCCCAAAATGGTGCTCTGTACCTTTTCCGGCTGACCCAGGTAAACGTACTGCCATGCAAAAATCACCTGCTGCAGGATCACGTTAACGAAGAAGCAGATGGCAAAACGAGCCAGCATTACCCGCAGGGCGGTGGGCTTTGCCCGGTAGAGGAACAAAGCATAGAGCATGGTGCTGGCGATCTCAGTCAGTACGAAGGGCAGGAAATAATCGCCGGTGGGGTAGATCATAAAGCCGATGGTGTCAGAAATGATGGCAGCAGGGATGGCTGCCACCGGGCCGTAAAGCATAGCGCCCAGGGCGGTGGCCAGCATAGCGGTCTGAATGCTCAGCTGGGGGCCCAGAGGAATGGCCAAAGGCTTCAGGGCAATGCGCAGGGCAGTCATCATAGCGATGATCACCAGCATTTTGGTGCTTTTCAGTTCATTTGCAGCGTCCTTCCAATAGGCTTTGGAGAACGGATGGGGATAGGTTGCCAGGGAACGGGTGTTAGACATAGAAAAAACCTCCTTTTTATGCAGGCAATGGCAATACCGTCCTGAAAATAAAAATCCCCGCACCAAAGGTACGGGGAGAATATTACAGGATCACGGTAAGCAACCGGGCAAGACAGCCATCGCCTCACCGAGTATCGTTGCTACATAAAGGAGGATCTCCATTATGGCGCAGCGGGTGCGGATACCTCATCGCGGGCAAAGCCCTTCGTCTGTCACTCAACTCCCCATTTTGACAGCACTTCACGCGAGGTCTCCTACTCTGTTGCCCCTATCATACACGAAAGAAGACGAAATGTAAATAAGTTTTTGGAAAATAAGTAAAAATTTACTTAATAAAAAACTGGCCGCAGTTTCTGCGGCCAGGTGATATTATTTTTTACGTCTTCGGCCGGAAATAGTGGCTGTAAGAATCAGACTTAAGCTGATCAAGGCAAGGCCGACGGCCAGGAGTGTACGATTATTCTCTTCTTTGCCGGTTAGATTTTTACGTAGGCTTGCGATTTGGCCGTCTGTAAGACCCAGGGAGCGAATATATTCTTCTGCTTCGGCGGAAAGGTCAGTAGTTTTCAGGTCTTCCACCCTAAACGCCTTGGAAAGGGACTTGATAATGTTGCTCTCAGCGATGGCATCATATTTATCCGTACCCGGCTCTACGCCGTAATAATTGATGTAGGTAAGCATATAATCGGCGATGACCTCCTCGTAGGTCGCCCCGGAAAAGCATTCCAGCACAGCGGCTACGAAGCCTGCTCTGTCCTTGCCCTCGGTACAGTGGATGGCGTACGGCCCTGGGTTTTCGGCTATATGGACCAAGCCTTTAGCAAGACCGGTTTTGAAATCCTCTGCGGCAAAGTCCACACCCAGGTCCAGATAAATCACATTTTGCTGGGCGTAATAGGTGGCGGCAAAGTCCGGATAGCTTGCGGCGATTTCCTGGCTGTCAGCCAAATTTACGATGGTTCTAACGCCAGCTTCACTTAGCGCTCCGTTGGCATAAATGTTGCGGCCCAGTTCCGGATTGATGGGGGAGGAGGTGCGGTATAAGGTGCCCGGCAGCACACCGGTGGTGGTGATTTCCCGGAAGTTAGCAAAGTCCTTGTTGCCTAAGTGGGCATAATCTTCCCGATCGTTGGTGCGCTCTAAGCTGCGCAGAAGATAATCGGCCATATAGCCGCCTTTTTCTGCCATGGAAAAGCTGAATTTCACAGGCAGGGTCACGCCCTCGGCAGGCTCCCAATGCCAGGAGCCGTCCGGCTCAGCGATCTTCGTTGCGATACCGTAGGTTTCGGCAAAGTTGCCCATATTGATGGCCAGGAAAACATCTCCGTCCGGTGCGCCGGTGTTACCAGGGTGGACGATGATGGCCGGTTTGCCGCTGTCCACGGCAGAATAGTCCGGAACTACCGGCAGCGTTAAGGTCTTATCCAAAAAGGTAACGTTGACCATATCCCCCCAGGCAAAGCCCAAATCTTCGGTGAAATGCTGGGCTGTGCATAGGGTGTTCACGTTGCCGTATTTGGAAAACAGCGCAGTAATCGCCTCATCTGCCTGGGCGAAGAGAGTTAAACCCGTCAATAGCAGAACGCACAAAATAACAGAAAGAAATTTACGCATCCTATCGCCTCCTTTTCTATATTATAATATAGCTGCCTCAAAATGGCAATACAGTAGATACAGGGGCTTGTCTGCATAATCTCATTTGACATTTTCTCGTACAAGTGTTAGAATACAGAAGCTGCAATTAAATATGCGGATGTGGGGAGCGATGGGAGCGCCGCCGGTGGCGGGAGGAGCGACCTGAGCGAGTGGCCGCGGTCGATAAAATCGAGGAAAAGCGTAAGCCCGAAGATTTTATCGGGCACCGCAACAGGAGGAATTGGCCGCGAGCTTGCCCGCCGCCGGTGGCGGGGTCAAGGGCAAGCGCAGTGTGTGCCGCGGTCGATAGCTGACGAAGGCTTTTCAAAGCCGAGGAAGATATCGGGCACCGCAAACGGAAGACTCGGTGGATTTAGGTTCCTTTGTGTTTTATAGGATCAATAATTGAATATGCGGATGTGGTGGAATTGGTAGACTCGGTGGATTTAGGTTCCTCTGTCTTTGACGTGCAGGTTCGAGTCCTGTCATCCGCACCAAACATGCAAGGGGAGCTTTTGCTTCCCTTGCTTGTTTCTGTTTAAGCAGGACAGGACTTGAACGGATCAAATGCAACGCGGACGAGCGTTGCCCGCTGCGGCTGGACGCAGTGGAACCTTTATTTTGTCCTGCGGGCAAAATGCAAATCGAGTCCTGTCATCCGCACCAAAAATTGGCAATTCTCAGCAGAGAATTGCCAATTTTAAATTTTAATTTCTTATTATATATAATTGTAAAACAACAGGATTGTCACTAGGAAGAGACAATCCTGTTGTTTAATCAATACCTTTTACTAGGAATCCCTTGTACATATTGAATGTTTTCCACGTTGCTCATCACTTGATGAATGTAATCTATATCAACTTCATCGCTATCGGTGAGTGGGAGAAGTATTTCAATATTTTTTAATCGGGTCTTAGTTAGCGATAGATTATAACTATAGTCAATAACCGCCTGAGAAACAGTGGTTTTTAGATATAGAGCAACTTCAGGTGTGAATGTTTTAATTCTCTTCTCACAAGGTTTTAGAATCCAAATATTCTGTCCCGAAGCAAAACTGTGATGTTGATAGAATGTTGCACCTGTACTCCCATCCAAAGCAAGAGTCAGTACACAACCATCATTAATACAATCAGGGTCATACTCTATATAATCAGAAATACCATTATTTGTTGCCTTGCGACCCACAAAAGGAATGGCGTCAGCATTCATTACAGAAGAAACTTTAACCTGAATCTTATCCTTTTGTTTTGTTGGCAGAATTGTAAAATAATCAGTGAGCAAGACTTTACGCAAATGCTTGTCAGGCACAGTACCTACGCTTGTCTTAGCAGGAGTAACCAAGTATCTGTTCTGCAGCAAATACGCTACATAATCATTAACAGAAGATTGTAGTTCATTCATGCCAAACGAGTAGTTGTTTTCCTTGTGAAGAGTATAAACCCACTGATCCGAGGCTGTTACTATTTTATTGAAAGAAAAGCTAGTTTCTTTTCTTCCAAAATACGCATCCAACAGTTCGTCCTGCTTTGCATCGGAACTTTCTGTTGGAGTTCGTACTTTTTGTTGCTTAATCAGTTTGTAGCCATCATCATAAGTTGCAAACCAAGTTTCGCCACTGTGCTCGCACCGCGTTTGGAAAACTAAGACAATTGTTTCTGTTCCTTTGGGATAGAAGAGTTGCCCAGGCATTTGAATAGATGCAAGTAGTTTGTTTTTCTGAAGGATCCTTTCCTTAATAACATCAATCCCAGTGTGTTTTTTTGTTCTGGAGGATACTGCATTTACAGGAACAACCGCAACACCAATAGAATCAGGAAGAAGGCAGTCCAACATCATTTCAACAAATCCAATTTCGGGATAAACTTCGTCAGAGTAGGGCGGATTAATGAAGCCGACATTGCACTCCTTGGATTTCAACTCATCTTTTAGGCTAAAGCAATCATTATTGTAAATATGAGAACGCCCGTCTTTATTTAAAAACATGTTTAGTGCGACAATTGTATAGATACTAGGATCCTTTTCCACGCCAAACAAGTTATTTTTTCGGAAGTTTTCTTTCTCTGTAAAGGTGTACTTATCACTTAGAGAAATATGCTTCCAAGCAGATGTCAAAAAGCCACCCGTTCCGGCACATGGATCGAGTATTTTAGACTTGTTTGTTACTTCAGCAATTCGTGTAAACAATTTTGTAATATGCGTAGGTGTTAAAACAATACCAAGATCAGAACCGCCAGATGTGGAATATGATAAGAATACATTAAAGAAGATAGAGATCAAATCCAGTTCGCTGTTCTTGTAATAGTCATACAATGTGCTGTCTACATCACTAATAAGTTGAAGAAGTGTTCCGTTAGGATACTCTAATTTTGCACCCTCTTTTTCTGCTCGAGCTAAACCTTCGATTGCTGGTTTTAGTTCATCCTGAATGATCTGAATATTTTGCAAGCCAGAGTTCTTGATTTTCCTTTCGATTGTTTGGTACAAGAACGTAGATAAATCACCATTGTTGTTATATGCTGAATATGCCATCTTAAAAGCAGGATCTTCAAGCGCATATAAAATAGAACCTAAAACATATAGCCGCTTATTTTCAATTACGCCAAGATAGTCTCTTAAAAATTCATTGATTTCCTTTGCCTTAAGGGTAAGTGTCTTGAACTCACTAATGGATCGAATATTCTTCTCTTGTTTCTTTACATCATTTCTGTAGTCGTCAATTTTTTGGATTTTGCGCACATTGAGATTGGAAAAAGTCTCAGCACCCTTTTTCCACATATAGTTATCAATTTGAATCTCCTCAATCGTGCTACCGGAAACACCTATGGCAATAACATCAAATGCATCCTTCAGGAAAGAGGCATACCAAAGTGCACCATTAACGGCATAATCAGCAATTTTTTCATCTGTTTTTTCATATAAATGAAACTTGGGATCACGCTTATCTTCAATTACAATAACAATGTTGTACCTCTTATCAAGAATAATAAATTCAGGATAACCAGGGTTTTTAGTTTTTCTTTTTGAAGCTTTTGAGAGAAGATCATCGATAATCTTATTTTCTGAGCGGTTCACCCATACAAAGACATCTTTATTGAGTGAGTTAAAATTACCATCAATGTAACCATTTGCCCGGAGCATATTTACCACAAGAGAATCGGTAACTTTTTCGTTCTTTGACATAAAATCATCCCTCTTTCTATTTCTCATTTTTTGAGAAAATTATACCATTAATAATTTGGTTTGTATAGTCTTTAAACAAAATTTTTACAAAAACAATTTACTTGCAAGAGAAATAATCCACATATATGAATTCCTAATAGAGTATAAATTACTGTTTGTTGACTGCAAAAACCGTTGGTATTACTCACTTTTTGCTTAAATCCTATAAAACAACTCGCACCAAACAAGCAAGGGAGGCTTAGCCTCCCTTGTTTTGTTTATCCCAGCATAACGTCCAGCAGCATCATGGTTGCAAAGCCGAGGACAATGCCCATAGTTGCCAGGTAAGACTGCCCTTGCTGGTTCGCCTGACACTCCGGGATCAGCTCGTGGACAGCCACTAAAATCATCGCGCCGGCGGCAAAGGAAAGGGCGTAGGGTAAAATGGCTTCCATATAAACCACCAGCAATGCCCCCAGGACACCGGCAAAGGGCTCGACCATGCCGGAGGCCTGCCCCACAAGAAAACTCTTTCTTCTGGAATAGCCTTCCCTTCTTAAAGGAACAGAAACTGCCGCCCCTTCGGGAAAATTTTGCAGACCGATCCCTACAGCAACGGAGATCGCCCCCATAAACTCCTCAGTGTTGTGGGCGCTGTTTTGTAATGCGCCAAAGGCTACGCCTACGGCTAATCCCTCCGGTATATTGTGCAATGTGATGGAAAGCACCAGCATAATAATGCGGCGCAGACGTTCGTTTGCTTTTCCTTCGGCAGCAGCGGTTTTCCTTTGTGCAAGGCAAACCGCTTTGTCGGATAGCCACATAAACAGAGCGCCAAATAAAAAACCGGTGGTGGCTACCAGATACGCAGGCAGGCTGGAAGAGGCTTCTGCCCGCTCGATTGCCGGCTGCAGTAGCGACCAGAAGCTGGCTGCGATCATCACACCGGAAGCGAATCCAAGCATAAGATTTAAGCTTTTGGGCCGTGGGGATGTAAAAAAGACCACCGTAGCCGCGCCCAGGGCGGTGACAAACCACGTCCCCAGGGTGGCGATCAGCGCCATTATGACAAAGTTATTCATATTACACCTCCTAAACCCAGTATATTTTTACTGAACGCAGGGGTGCGTAAAATGTTTTGCGCAGCGGCATAATTTGTGATATAGTAATTAAAACAAGCTGCTTTTGGAAAAACCGTCACCGGAAAAGGAGAATAAATATGGCAATCGTAACAATTATCGGCGCAGGTATGATGGGCTCTGCTTTGGCGTTCCCGGCAAGAGAAAACGGACACGAAGTCCGCTTGGTAGGCACGCACCTGGACCGGCAGATCATTGATGCCTGTCGCAAGACAAATCAGCATCCCAAGTTCGTGCGGCCTTTTCCCCAGGGGGTAAAATATTACCAGATCGAGGAAGTGGAAGAGGCTATCGCCGGTTCTACAATGATCATCGGCGGTGTCAGCAGCTTCGGTGTGGATTGGTTTGGTGACGAGATTTTACCAAAAATTCCCACAGAGATGCCCGTGCTGACAGTTACCAAGGGTTTAATGGATACGGAAGATGGCAGGCTGCTTACTTACCCGGATGTGTGGCAGGCAAAGCTGGAGAAAATCGGCCATAAGCTATCCCTCAATGCCATCGGCGGTCCTTGCACCAGCTATGAGTTGGTGGCCCACGATCAGACGGAAGTGGCTTTCTGCGGTAAGGATTTGAAGACTCTGGAAATGATGAAAAGCATTATGGCCACCGATTACTACCATATCAGTCTTTCCACCGATGTTGTGGGCATTGAGAGCGCCGTTGCTCTGAAAAACGGGTATGCCCTGGCTGTCGCCCTTACCATCGGTTTAAATCAAAAGGAATTCGGCTTGGATAGTGAGCTGCATTTTAATTCCCAGGCGGCTATCTTCGGTCAGGCGGTAAAGGAAATGTACAAGCTGCTGGCCTATCAGGGCGCTGCCACCATTGAGAATATGGCGGTGGGCTACGGCGATCTGTATGTTACGGTTTACGGCGGCAGAACCCGGCTTGTTGGCATTTTGCTAGGTAGAGGTTTGAATATTGATGAAGCCAAAGCGGAGCTGAACGGCGTGACCTTAGAATCCCTGGTGGTAGCTGAGCGGGTGGCAAGAGCCATTAAGATCGCCGCCGCTAAGGGCGCGCTGGATGCCCGGGATTTCCCCCTGCTGATGCACGTAGACGAGATCATCTGTGATAAAAAGCCGGTAAATATTCCTTGGGAAGATTTTACCTTTACCAAATAACAAAAGGAGACCTGACGGTCTCCTTTTGTTTGGCTTTCGTGCAGAAAAATGCAAAATCAGGCTGGATTTATAAACAAAAATAGTATAAATACCAATAGATTTTTCCCTTTTTTATGGTATAATGGTAAAAATATTTTATCATTAAATAAGGAGGGCCTATGAGAAAAGAACGCTGCCGACTTTTGGCGCTGCTTTTCGCTGCTTGCTTGCTGTTTACAAGCGTTGTTGTAACTGCCAATGCCAGCAATCCCGGCGGAGCAGAGTTTACCAATACATATCGCAATACCGGCAACCAGCGGGCTGATATCATAGGCGTTGCCCTTACCCAGATGGGTTACCGGGAACAGGGCGTGAATGATACCAAATATGGCGATTGGTACGGTCTTCCGGAACAGGAATGGTGCGCTATGTTCGTGTCCTGGTGCGCCCGGCAGGCGGAGGTCTCCACCGATATTATAAGGAAAAATTCCTGGGTACATCCCAATTCCTTTGGCGTTGCGACCCGCAGCGGCGCAGATTATGTTCCTCAGCCCGGTGATTTGTTTTTTTCCAAGGGATACGGCCATGTGGGCCTGGTTTGGTACGTAGAGGGTGAGTTTTTCTATTCCATTGAGGGAAATGCCAAATATCATGATTATATGGTTCCGGATGATCCGGAAGAGGACAGCTATTATGTAATGAGCAATAAGCGGCTGATTGCGGATTACACCTTCGGCGTTCCTGCTTATGAAGGCTGTGACGGAGAGCATACTTATGTCCGGGGCGTAGAGGACGCCCATCCCCACAGAGTTTATTATACTTGCACGGATTGTGAAGACCAATATTATACCGGCTATACCGATTGCTTGCTGGATTGCAGCGCTTGTTTTTCCTGCGGCTGCTCGCCAGACGCGGCAGGGTACTATACGGTGCTGCCCCAGGCGAACTATCTTCGCCTTCGCAGAAACCATAGCTGGAATTCCACAATGAGTACCTATGTGACCATGGGTTCGGTGGTGTATGTTTACGGCATTTCCCAGGATGGCTGGGCTTGTATTGATACAGGCGGTGAGCGGGGACATATTCTCTCCAGCTATTTGCAGAAATATCCCGATGCGCCCCTTTCACCTACAGTGGCGGCAACAGAAAGCGTGTATTTTCTGGGGGACGCGGTGACGTTGACTTTTGATCAGCCGGAAAATACGGAGTATTATCGCTTGCAGCTGCTTTGTGACGGTGTACCGCACCTGGAGCAGACGGTGGGGATGGCGGAAAGCTATACCTTAACGGACTTGCCGGCAGGCAGCTACCGGGCGCTTCTTCGGGCAGGCAACCGGGCAGGCGTGTCAGAGGCATCTGTGGTAGAATTTGTGATCCGTAATGACTATACGGTTTCCTTTGGCCTTGCCGGGGGTGAAGCTGGCCCGGAACAGCAGAATCAGACCATCGGCAGCTTAGTGACCTTAAGCGAGGTCATACCCGTCCGGGAAGGCTATACATTCCTGGGATGGGCTGACAGCGACCCCAAAATTGCCGCGTATATGCCGGGGGATGCATTTGGGGCTTCCCGGGATGTTACCCTGACAGCGGTTTGGAAGGAAGATGCTGCTGTGGCAGAAAGTCTGACTATCCGTACCGCGGCTGAGCATGCGGTGTATCTGCTGGGAGATAATGTGGACGTTACCGGACTTTCTTTGGAGCTGACCTATTCTGACGGCACGGTTCAATGGTTAAAAAGCGGATTTGAAATTACCGGCTTTGATTCGCAAACTGTGGGAACGAAGAACGTGACCCTGTCTTGCGCCGGGCTGTCTGTTTCCTATGAGGTGCAGGTGCTTTCCTACATACCGGGCGATATTAGCGGCAACAGAACTGTGAATCGGGATGATGTGATCCAGCTGCTGCTCCACGTATCGATGCCGGAAGAATTTTCCATTTCCGTACCTGCGGACTTTACCGGTGACGGTAAGGTAAACCGGGAAGATGTGATCCAGCTTTTACTCCACGTTTCTATGCCGGGGGCGTTTCCTTTGGAAATCCCGTCTGTAGAATGATGAGGTGACCTTTATGAGAAAAATAGTTTGTGTTTTGCTTTTGCTTTTGCTGCTGACAGCCCTTGCGCTGCCTGCCTTGGCGGTGAGCGGCAGCGTATTTATCGGCGTTTCCGCAGCTACCCTGTATCGGGGAGATACCTTTTCGGTAACAGCTACCTTAAATACTGCCGATGCCATCGCCCTGGGAACCGTAAAACTCAGTTATGATGACAGCGCTTTGGAAATGACCGGCGGCGTTTGCCATGTGGCGGGTACAGCTTTGGGGCAGGTCATGCCCGGCCAGAAAGCAGGCACATTTATGCTGTCCGGTGAGCCTGCAGCGGTTTCCGGCTTGATCTTTACCTTTTATTTTAAGGTTAAAGACAACGCGGCTTTTGGCTACTATACCATTTCTTCCAGCGCATCCATTGGTGTGGATGCAGGGCAAGGTATTTCTTCCGGCAGCGCCGGCGTAACCGTTGCCTGTCGCCATGCCTACGATAGCTGCAACCAGATAGATGCAAATATCCATGAGCTTGTTTGCAGCGTCTGCGGTGATAAGGTAACAGAAAATCATAACTGGGACAGCGGCACGGTAACAGAGGCTGCGGACTGTAAAAAGACAGGAAGCCGCCATCATACCTGTTCCTCCTGTGGCGCGACTAAGGATGAAACAATTCCTGTGACCAATAACCATAGCTATGGCCGTTGGACGGAAAGCGGCAGCGGTCACAGCCATACCTGCAGCGTGTGCGGCAAAACGGAATCCTATGGACATAACTGGAACAGCGTTACGGTGCTGTGGCGGGCTACCTGTCAGCAGACCGGCAGTCAGAAACTGACTTGTACCGCCTGCGGCGCATCCCGAACAGAAACCATTCCCATCACCGGTCACGCCTTCGGTGCGTGGGAATATGTGGACGAAAACGGACATAAGCGAACTTGTGGGGATTGCGGTCTGGAAGATACAGCAAATCACGACTACAGCGGCCTTGCCCACGATGAAAAGGAGCATTTTAAGCAGTGCAGCGGCTGCGGCAGCAAGACAGAAAATGCTGCTCATACCCCCGGACCCAAGGCCACGGAAACTACCAATCAGGTTTGTACCGTGTGTGATCGGGTGCTGCAGCCTATGGGCGCTCACAAGCATAGCTTCCCGGAAACCTGGAGCGGGGATGAGACGGATCACTGGCACGCCTGCACCGAATGTATGGGCAAGGGCGATGTGGCGGCTCACGAATATGATGATCTTTGCGATGCAGATTGCAACATTTGCGGAATGACCCGTCAGCCGGAACACGAAGCCCCCGGCCAGTGGGCAGCAGATGAAACCGGCCATTGGTTTACCTGTGAAGCCTGTAAGCAAAGGAGTGATGTGGTTGCCCACGTTCCCGGCCCGGAGGCTACTATTCAATCTGCCCAAGTGTGTACGGTGTGCGGCTTTGAGATAGCCCCCAAGGTTTCCCACGATCACGATTTTGCCGGTGTCCATACCCACGTGTGCGAATGCGGTGAAGTTTATGAGGGACAAAACGGTAATTGCCCGGTATGCGCACCCTTCCCCTGGTGGATCGTTTGCATCGCCGAGGGCGTAGTGTTCGGTGGCATTATTATTTGGTTGCTTATAAGAAAGAAAAAAGAGGAGGTTTAACCCTCCTCTTTTTATTGTGTTACAGAGCGGCGATCAGTTTGCCCAAGGCGGGCTCAAAGCGAGCGCCATACCAGTGCTCTTTTTCTGTGCCGCGGATACATTCTACGGTATAGTCCGCAGCGATCCGGGCAGCTTCAAAAGCGGTTTTGCCCCGCATAAATGCGCCGACGAAAGCAGAGGCGTAAATGTCGCCTGTGCCGTGGCAGGAATTGGGCAGCTTTTCGTGTTCATAGTAGTTATACACACCGTTTTCGTATACCACCACGCCGGTTTTGCCGGGGGCATAGGAAATGCCGGTGAGGATAATATTCTTGCAGCCGGTATTTTCAAGGGCTTTCAAGATCGCATCCACATAGGCCCGGTCATAGGTCTCCTTATATTCCATACCTGTCATAAAGCAGGCCTCGGTGATGTTGGGCAGAATATAGTCAGCAGCAGCGCACAGCCGGGTCATAGCGGCGGCATACACTTCGTCAAAACCGGGGTAGAGCTTGCCGTTGTCGCCCATAGCCGGGTCGACGATCTTTACGCCCTTGGCAGCGGTATCCCGGAAGATCTCCAGAACATAATCCACGTGCTTGGGTGTACCCAGGTAGCCGGTGTAAACTGCGTCAAAGGTGATGCCTTCCTTGACCCAATGCTCCCGGATGGGGGGCATATCTTCCGTCAGGTCACGGAAAGTGAATCCGGAAAAACCGGCGGTGTGGGTGGACAAAACTGCAGAGGGCAGCACGCTGGTCTCCACGCCGCAGGCGGAAATGATGGGCAGCGCCACCGTCATGGAGCATTGTCCAACGCAGGAAATATCCTGAATGGTTAAAACACGTTTATTCGTCATGGGGGTCATCCTTTCATTGGCAATTTCTATGGGGAAATTATAACACCGCGTTTTTCTGATTGCAACAAAAAAATGAAGAGATACAAAGATTTTTTGGCATTAAGACGGCTGTAAAGTAAGCCGTGCGCATTGACAACGAAAGACAGAGTATGTATGATAAAGAACAGATAAATGATAAAAATTTTTCGAGGAGACTCTTTATGGATTTTGATGGCTTAAAACAGTTTTTGGATCATCTTACCAGCTGGCGGATTCCCGGCAACAGCGTCAGCGTGTGCCTGGATGGTAAGGAAGTATTTTCCTATCAGTCCGGTTATGCGGATGTGGAAAAGCAGATTCCCATGACAAAGGAGCATTATGTAAACCTGTACTCTTGCTCTAAGCCGGCTACGGTTACAGCGGCGCTGCAGCTTTACGAAAAAGGCTTGATCCGTCTGGACGATCCTCTGTATGCCTACATTCCGGAATTTAAGGATATTCAGGTGCAAGATCCTGAGGGCGCCCATAAGGCGGAAAACCCCATCACTTTGTGGAATTTGTTTACTATGACCGCCGGCTTTAATTATAACACGCGTAAACCTGCCTTTGATAAGGCACGGGAATTGACCGGCGGGAAAATGGATACATTGACAGTGCTGCGCTGTATGGCAGAACAACCTGTCAGTTTTGAGCCTGGTACAATGTGGTTGTATAGCCTTTGCCATGATGTGCTTGCCGGTGTGGTGGAAGTGGTGTCCGGGCAGAAGTTTCGGGACTATATGCAGGAGCATATTTTTGGCCCCCTGGATATGAAGGCTACATATAACAGCGACTTGGTGGCAGATCGGATGGCACAGCAGTATCGGTTTGTAGATGGCGGTGGAGAAGACCTGGTCCAGCGGCAAGCCAGCGCAAGTTGCCAGAGTGAGGGAGGCGTGGCCGAGATCGTAGGACATCAGTCTAATCACCTGGTTCTGGGACCGGAGTACGATAGCGGCGGCGCAGGCATCATATCCTGTGTGGCAGAATATTCTAAATTCTGCGCAGCGCTTGCCTGCGGTGGCGTGGGCGCCACCGGCGAACGGATCTTAGAAGAAAAAACCATCGACCTTATGCGTACGCCTCAGTTAAAACAAACGCAGATGGGGCGGTTTGATTGGCCGCAGCTGACCGGCTATAATTACGGACTGGGCGTTCGCACCCGAACCAACATTTTGCCGGGGACATTGGGCAATATCGGTGAATTCGGTTGGGGCGGCGCAGCCGGCTCTACTGTACTGATGGATCCTAGCTTGAAGCTTTCCGTCTGTTATGCCCATCACATGCTCAATCCCCAGGAGGATTATTATCAGCCCAGATTGCGGGATGCGGTGTATAGCTGCCTGAGGAAATAAAATGAGCCGGCGGTGGATTTTTAACCGTGTAGTTATATAAAAAGAAACCCCGGCTTGGTTATTGCACAAGCCGGGGCAATTTTAGTTATATAAATGAAAGTAAGAGCCCTTTGTGTCCAGCAAGCCTTCTTTCCGCAGTTTACTTAATTCCACTGACATGGCGCTGCGTTCAACGCCTAAATAATCGGCCAAAGCCTGTCGATTTAAGGGAATGGTGAATTCCGGCTTGCCCGCTGTTTTGGCCTGCTCCAACAGATAAGACATCAGCTTTTCTCTGGTGGTTTTTTGGGACATTACCTGGATCTTGCTACTGAGCCTAAGGTTTTGCTGAGCTACCACCGTGAGCAGGTTTTTTACCAGCCGGTTATGGAACTGACAGGCGGAAGAACATACGGTGAGCATTTTTTGACAGGAGAACAGCATAATTTTACTATCCTTCAGGGCATAGGCACTTACCGGCATAGTTGGTGTCTGGGCGCAAGCGAAGGCTTCGGCAAACAGCTCTCCTTCATCTGCGTAGGTCAGTACGCTTCGGCTGCCGTCGAAATCATCTCTTACGATCTGAATGCTGCCGGAAAGCACCATACCAAAATTTCCGGCATCGTCCCCTTCTAAAAAAACCGGCGCGCCCTTAGGTATATCCACAATGCGGCTGCCCAGACAGCCCAGCATGGCGGAGATCTCTTCCCGGCTGATACCGGTAAAGAGGGGGGAGACGGAAAGAATTTCAAAATACTGGTCCATATTTCCTCCTTTTGTTGGAAATACAACAAACTTTTTTCTTTAGTATAGTAAAATGTATATAGAAAGTCAAGGAGGGATGTATATGATTATGCACGGATGTCAGGCGAAGCCGAAAACGCCTACTATTATTGAAAAAGTATGCCCCCAGTGCGGTCACGAAATCGAATTGTTTTCCATCGATACCCAAATGCCCTGTGAGCATTGCGGTTTTATCGCCTATAACGATACGTTAAGCTGCGTACAGTGGTGCGCTCACGCAAAGGAATGCGTAGGAGAAGAAATGTATGAGGCTATGATGAAAATTGTACAGCAGCAGAAAGAAAGGAAGGAAGCCGTATGATTCGCAGGATCATTCAGATCGATGAAAACAAGTGTAACGGCTGCGGCCTTTGCGCCGGCGCTTGCCACGAAGGAGCGATCGGTATGGTAGGCGGCAAGGCGAAACTTTTGCGGGATGATTACTGCGACGGTCTGGGGGACTGTTTACCCGCTTGTCCCACCGGGGCGATTACCTTCGTAGAGCGGGAGGCGGCGGCTTACAATGAGGCCGCTGTACAGGCATCAAGTTTGCGGCAATGGCCGGTGCAGATCAAGCTTGCGCCTATGCGGGCGGCCTGGATGGACGGGGCAAAGCTGCTGATCGCGGCAACCTGTACTGCTTATGCTTATGCAAAGTTTCATGAGGACTTCATTAAGGGCCATGTGACTTTAGTAGGCTGTCCCAAGCTGGACGGGGTGGATTATTCTATGAAGCTTGCACATATTCTCCGGGAAAACGATATCCGGGAAGTAACGGTAGTGCGTATGGAAGTACCCTGCTGCGGCGGCCTGCCTTTTGCGGCGCAAAAGGCGCTTAAAGAAAGCGGAAAGGATATTCCCTTGAAGGTGGTTACCCTTTCCACGGACGGTAAAGTGCTATAAGAAAACCCTCGGGAGTTTCCTCCCGAGGGTTTTATGTGTTTGGTTTTACAGGTAAGCCTTAACAGCTTCGGATGCTTCGGCGGGATCGTCGGACACGGTGACGGTGATGTTCATATTGTTGGCCTCAGCAAACTGAGCGCACCACAGAATGAATTCTTCGCCGGCAGCGCGGTCGGTGCCGATGGTTTTGTACAGATTATCAATGTAAACGTTGGTAATATCGAAATTACCGGCATGCAGACCGCTGAGGAAGCCCTTGAGCATATCCAGATTGTTAATGCCGTATTCCTTGGAATCCACCAGGCGGGCGCGATAGTTAACATCATAGGTCAGCTTCTTGCCGTACTCGATGCAAACAACATCGCCATGAGCAGAAGCAACAGCCTCATTGATGGAATCGATCAGCTTCTTGGTCTTGCCGGAGCCCTTCAGGCCCATAATAACATGAATCATAGGAAATTCCTCCTTTGCTTACAGCATTTGCTGTTACTGATATTTTACCAGTAAACAAAATGATTTGCAACAACTATTTGTAAAAATCAGAAAATTTTATCAGGTATCAATAGCCGGGCTTGCCCAGCAGCTTAAACATATTGCGCTTGTAGAATTCTACACCGGGCTGGTTGAAGGGATTGACACCCAGCATATAAGCGGAAACACCGCAGGCCAGCTCGAAGAAGTAGAACATTTCACCCAGCTTTTCGGCGTTCAGCTCGCCCATATCCATGGTGATAACAGGCACGTTGCCGTCTACGTGGGCAGCCAGAGTGCCCAGGTATGCCTGTTCATCGACGAAGTCCAGGGTTTTGCCCTCTAAGTAGTTCAGGCCGTCCAGGTTTTTGACATCGCCGCCGATGGTGAGTTTCGCTTCGGGAGCATCGAAACGAACCATGGTCTCAAAGATGTTCCGCTCGCCCTGCTGGATCATCTGACCTAAGGAGTGCAGGTCAGCGGTAAACTCAGCGGTAACGGGGAAGATGCCCTTGCCGTCCTTGCCCTCGGATTCGCCGTAGAGCTGTTGCCACCAGCCGCCCATCATACGGAAGCCGGGCTCAAAGGATTCCAGGATCTCGATGGCCTTGCCGCCACGGTACAAAAGGTTCCGGGTAGCTGCGTATAGCCATACAGGGTTTTCAAAGGAGCGGATGTCATATTCCTTCTTGGCGAAGGCTGCGCCCTTCATCACTTCCATAGGATCGATGCCGGCAACTGCCATGGGCAGCAGACCGACAGCGGTGAGCACGGAGTAACGGCCGCCTACATTGGGGGGGATCACAAAGGTCTCCCAGCCTTCTTCGGTAGCCATCTGCCGCAGAGCGCCCTTGCAGGGGTCGGTGATGGCGTAGGTGCGGCGGCGGGCTTCCTCGGTGCGGTATTTGCGCTCCAGCATCCATCTAAGAGCGCGGGTAGCGATGGCAGGCTCAGTAGTCGTACCGGACTTGGAGATGATGGCGATGGAGAAATCCTTGCCCTCCAGAAGTCTCACCAGCTCGTTCCATGCACGGGTGGACAGGCCGTTGCCGGCATAGTAGATCTGAGGATTGCCCTTGCCCTTGCCGATATTGTGGTTAGAACCCTGGAGCAGCTCGATGGCGGCTCTGGGGCCTAAGTAGCTGCCGCCGATGCCGATGACGACAAACACATCGGAAGTCTCCCGAATGCGCTTTGCTGCGGCGCGGATGCGGCGAATCTCATCGGTTTCTTCTTCGGTAGGCAGGTTCAGCCAGCCGAGAAAATCATTGCCTTCACCGCTGCCCTCGGTCAGGGTCTGGTGAGCGGCAAAAACTTCCTTCTCGGTTGCCAGCAGATCGGGCAGGGAGAACTGACCCCACACATTGGAAATATCAACTTTGATCATTATGTAATACCTCTTTCGTTAGGTTTTTGGTTCAAGTTTATGTTACAGTAAAACTGGCGCAAACGCAAGGGAAAAAGGAAAAGTTTCCTGAAATTTCAAAAATAATGCTGCTTCTGTATGGAAAAATGGTGCAGGCGCTGTTATAATCAAGGAAAACAAGCAGGAGGAATGATATATGAAATACGGTTTTGGTATCGATCTGGGCGGTACAACGGTAAAGCTTGCTTATTTTGATGAAACCGGCAAGATGCTCAGCAAGTGGGAGATCCCTACTGTAACGGAGAATAACGGACAGAAAATTTTGCCGGACATTGCGGCATCTGTACTGGCTTACATAGAGAAGAATCATATCGCCCGTGAGGATGTTTTGGGTATCGGTATCGGTGTGCCCGGCCCTGTCAGTAACGAGGGCGTGGTGAATAAGTGCAGCAATTTGTTTTGGGGCGTATTTAATATCAATGCGGCGTTGAGGGAGCTGACCGGTTTCCCTGTGAAGGCCGGTAACGATGCTACGGTTGCTGCTTTGGGCGAATGCTGGAAGGGCGGCGGCCAGGGTTGTAAAAATATGTTCCTGGCTACTTTGGGTACCGGTGTTGGCGGCGGTATCGTTATTGACGGTAATGTAGTTCTGGGCGCTCACGGCGCAGCCGGTGAGGTGGGTCACATGGTGCTTTGCCGGGATGAAACAGAGCCCTGCAACTGCGGCAAGCTGGGCTGCGCAGAGCAGTACTGTTCTGCCACAGGCGTTGTGCGTCTGGCAACCAGACGCCTGGCAGAGGATGGTGTGCCTTCTTTGCTGCGCGGCATGGAAAAGCTGACCTGCAAGGATGTGTTTGACGCAGCGAAGGCTGAGGATATTGTGGCGCAGGAAGTGCTGGACCGGTATTTTAAGCTGCTGGCTGAGTTTGTGGCAAATGTGTGCAACGTGGTCAATCCTGAGGTGGTTGTCTTGGGCGGCGGCGTTACAAAGGCGGGAACTGTTTTACTGGAAGGCATCCAAAAATACTTCCACAAGTTCGTTTTCCACGCCAACGGCAATGTGCGCTTTGCCCTGGCGGACCTGGGTAACGACGCCGGCGCATACGGTGCATTCAAGCTGGCGCTGGATGCCTTTGGAAAATAAGAAATTTGAGCCGGGGCAGAGGAAAACTCTGCCCCGGTTTTTATATCTGTTTACTTGACAAAAAAGGGGAAAACCCTTATTATTATAGCGTATGAGCCGAACCATTTTTGTTCCGGCCCATACACTATTTTATGGCGGTGCGCCGCTAGGCAGAGAGGACTTGAACCCAAGCAGGTTTTCAGACGCCTGCATTCCCCAATACATTAGAAAATCTCTTGATAATACACAAAGTATTGTCTGCGTGATTTTCTTCGTCTTGGAAAATGCAGGCAGCTGAAAACTGCCAAGCACCTCTCAGCAAGTAATATTTGATAGATTTTTGGCACAGATGACGCCGCCTTGCTGGCGCAAGGCAAGGAAGATAAAGCAAAAAGCAGCAAATAGGGCTGCTGAGAGGCTACTTG
>JAZSPA010000030.1:0-28790 GCA_045537165.1 Faecousia sp. | reverse complement strand
GACCCAGACGCTCGGGAGTAACGATACATACGTGGGTGGGGGAGAAGGCCTGGCACATAATGCAGGTATAGAAGGTGTCTACAGACTCGTCGGTCATAGAGGCCAGACGGGCATCACGCTTGTTGAAGATCTCGTTTGCCTTAGCACGCAGTTCCTTGTTCTGCTCAGCATCTACCACGATGGTGACCTGGCACTTGTCAACAACAACTTCGAACTCGCTCTTAACCTTAGCGTACAGCACTTCGCCGATGTGCTTAAATTTAAAGCCAGCCTCAAAGTCAGCCTTGGAAATACGAACACGGATCATATCACGCTGACCGGTGTGCATAACACCCTCGATGCAGTTGATCCAGGCGTGGATCTTACGCTCCATAACGGACTCGAAGTCAGCCTGCATGGCCTTGCCGGCAACCTCAACAGTGTAGCTGAGGGAGATCTTGGAACCGACGGGGATCTCGTCGATCTCAGGACCGATCACGGTGATCTTGTGATCCTCAACTTCCTGCAGCTCTCTGGTCTGTACTAGCTCGAAGCAGTCCACACGGGAGCCGTCCACTTCCACCTGCATATCGCCGCGGCGAATGATCTCGCCTTCGAAAGCGGTAGCATAGGAAACAGGAATGTCGATCTTGGTGATCTTCAGCTTGATGTCGCGAGCCTCCAGAGAAGTGGCATTCCACTTGGAGGTATCCAGCTGCTGGATCAGGCTCTTGGGAACGCGGAACATATTCTCGGTCTCGTTGGAGATAACGGGGAAGCCCAGCTGAATAGCGCCGGCGCCGTAAGGATCGATCTCACCGGTCAGGGACTTGTTTGCGTTAACAAATGCACGGATACGGTCCATGGTGTACTTATACAGAGCCTTGGTGTCGCCGGGGGTGATGGCGCCGAAGATCAGCGCAGCACGCAGAGCAACGGACACTACATGGATAACGGACTGATCCTCGTAGCCCAGAGGCACGACACGAACACCTTCGCCCAGATTCATACCGGAATCTGCGCAGTGCTTAACGGAAGCGCCGGTCAGGGTGACCAGCAGGCCCAGTGCCTGATAAGACTTTGCCAGCTCCACAGTCTCAGCACGATCTTCTGCGCCGCCGATAATGACAGCAACGCCGGGGATATCACCGGTAACCAGGGGCAGACCCAGGTTACGGACGAATGCGTCGGACAAAAAGCCCATCTCAGGCTCAGCATAAGGCTCAGCGCCGTGCAGGTACTTCAGTACTTCCAAAAATTCTGCACACAGAGCAGAAGCAACACCGCTGTCGAAAGCATCCTGCAGGCGGGGATTGCGGGTCATCATGGGATGAATGTCGTTTTCCAAAGCGGCCTTCAGTTCGCCCAGATTATTGATCTTCTTGCCGGTAATGCTGTAGTAGCAGGGCAGGTTGTAAGCAGTATTGGGGAATGCGACAGGCTCTGCCTCGCCGTACTGGGCGATGGCAGCGTCGATAGCGGCTACGGTACGGGAATAATTGTAATCGTTACCGCTGAAAACTCTATCAAAAAGTGTCAACGTTCTTTCCTCCTCAATTTATTCTTGGTCTAATATCGCTTTAATTTTTTTAATTTCTTCAATAGCCTTGGGACTAAAATCGTAGGGCGATTTGCCCTTTCGGTCTGCATCGATCACTTCCGGATTGTAATGGATGATACCCAGCAGGTCTTCTTCCGGGATGGCGCTGCGGATGAAAGCCTCATCCTCGTCATCTCTGACCTTATTGGCAACCACACGCACCTTTTTCACGCCCAAGTCTGCAGCCAGCCGCTTTACGTTGCGGTAGGTCTGCACGCTTCTTGCGCCGGGTTCGATCACCACGATAAACTGATCCATATTGGCGGCTGTGCCTCTGCCCAGATGTTCCAGGCCGGCCTCCATATCCATAATGACCACATCGTCCTTCCGGTAGGTCATGGCTGCCAAAATAGACTTTAACATCACATGCTCCGGACATACACAGCCGCTGCCGCCTAAGTCCACCGTTCCCATAACCAACAGCTTCACGCCATTGATCGACCGGGCAAATTTCTCAGGGATATCTGCCACATAGGGATTGAGCTTGTAAAACTTATTGTCATCGCTGGCGCCGGTGCGTTCCTTTGCCAGATCCCGCATTTTGGAAATGGGGATGATCTCATCCACTTCCTCCTGGCTTAAACCCAAAGCCAGACCGAGGTTTGCATCCGGGTCCACATCAGCGGCCAGAACGGTGCGTCCCTCGTCGGCATAAAGCCTTGCCAGGGTGGAAGACAGTGTGGTTTTTCCCACACCGCCCTTACCGGTAATCGCTACTTTCATTAAATTCTTCCTCTTCAGGTCTAAGAGTCGATCAGCAAGAGATTAGATGCCCAGCGCTGCGCGCTTGGCCTCGATGCAGGCAATCATCTTGTCGCCCAGGCTGTCGATGTCCGTATCCACAACGAACTTAGCCTCGACCCACTTGTTGATGCCGTTTTCGCCCTGCAGCAGCTCGGTGACCTCGGTAGAACCCTTGGAGTAGGGATCCACGCCCAGGAAGGTCTCGATACCGGTAGCCACAACGTAGTTACCGATGGAAACAGCCTTCTCAGACATCCACTCGGGAGCGCAGCCAACAACGGGAACCTGGGAAATGTTGATACCCCAGTCCTTAGCGATATCAGAAGCCAGGATCATCATACGGGAAATATCCACGCAGGAGCCCATATGCAGAACAGGAGGAATACCAGCCAGCTCGCAAACTCTCTTCAGACCTGCGCCGCAGAATTCCTTAGCCTTCTCGGGGTCCATCAGACCGGCCTTAGCGGCAGCCTGTGCGGAACAGCCGGTGGTGATAACGATGATATCGTTCTCCAGCATCTTCTACATCAGCACAATATGCGCGATGTCAGGGCGAACCTTGGGGTTGTTACAGCCGACCATTGCCACAGCGCCGCGGAGAACACCGGAGTGTACACACTCGATCAGGGGCTTGGTAGTACCCAGCTCGTCCAGCTGGGTGTTGGCAACGCCGTCCAGCACCTTCTTGATGGCCTCAACAGAGTAGCCAACACGGGCGTTCTGCTTCTGGTTGGGAATGTTCACCAGCTCGGGTTTCCGGTTAGAGAAGTTCTCAACAGCCATCTTCACGATCGCCTTTGCGTTCTCGCCTGCGGTCTCAGCGCTGAAGCGATAGAACTCAGAATCGGGAATCTGAGCGATGGGAGAAGTGGTGATGAACTTGGTGTGGAAGCACTTGCTGAGGGGGCCCAATGCAGGGAAGATACACTGCACGTCCACCACGATGGCTTCACAAGCGCCGGTAAGAACCACATTTTCCTGGTTCAGGAAGTTACCGGCCATGGGGATGCCGTGACGCATGGCCACTTCGTTGGAAGTACAGCAGACGCCGGCAATGTTGATGCCCTTAGCGCCCACGGACTTGGCAAGAGCGATCATCTCAGGATCGTTCGCATAGTAAACGATCATTTCGGACAAAGAAGGATCGTGGCCGTGAACAATGATGTTGACCATATCCTTTTCCATAACACCGATGTTGGCGGTGGTGTCCACAGGCTTGGGAGTGCCGAACATAACGTCGGAGAACTCGGTACCCATCATAGAGCCGCCCCAGCCGTCGCTAAGACCGCTGCGCAGAGCCTGATGAATCAGAGCCTCGGGCAGAGAGGAGCAACCCATATGGGTCATATGTAATGCCTGTGCAACTTCCCGGTCGATAGCCCGGGGAGTGATGCCTGCATCGTTCCACAGCTTCTGGGTGTGCTCAGGAGCGCGGTCAACGAACTTCAGCTGACCGAAAGGCTTGCCGTACTCCAGCAGGCCGACCTCAGCCATCTCGTGAGCCAGATCGTAAATGTCCTTGCCCTCGGTCTCAACGCCCCATTCCTTAGCGATGCGGATCAGCTTCTCAGGATCCTTGACCTGATAGTTGCCGCCCTCGCGAGTCTCGTGCAGGGTGTGCATGATCTCACGGCCGTGGTCAGAGTGGGTTGCAGTACCGCCGGCGGTAAAGCGCAGGTAGTTACGGGCGACGATGCCGTGTACATCGCAGCCACAGATACCACGGGGTGCCTTAGGGGTAATACGGCAGGGACCCATGGAGCAGATCCGGCAGCAGGTACCTGCTTCGCCGAAGCCGCAATGAGGAGTCTGGTTCTTGACACGCTGCTGCCAGGTATCCGCGCCAACTTTGGTAGCGTTTTCCAGCAGAGAGTTGGTGGCAGCTTCCATTTCCTCAACGGTTGTTAAAGATGCCCAATCCTTCAATGTGAATTCCTCCTAAAAGATTATTGCGCACCTATGCGCTAATGAGCATAGGCGCATAGTGTATCAGTATTATTCTACTCATTTTTAACCCGAAAGTCAATTGTAGATTTGCCTACATTTCGACCTTTTTTCTAACCCCCTCCGGGGGATTTTTGTGCAATATCATTTCCCCCGCCCGCTGCTGCGTTGACTTTCCCGAAAACAAATGATAAAATAGGCCCAAAATCGCAGGAGGTTTTCGGGATGCTTTATCTGTTTATGGGCCTTTTTGCCGCCGCCGCTGTGGCGCTGGATCAGATCACCAAAGCGCTGGTAGTGGCAAACATCCCTCTTTTTGGCCGTGTCGGTGTGATCGACGGTCTTTTCAGCCTGACTTATACCCAAAATACCGGCGCTGCCTTCTCTTCTTTCGAGGGCGCGCGCTGGCTGTTTGTGGTGATCTTTGCTGTTTTTGCCGCCGCCATCGTTTGGGAATTTTCCAAAAAGCGCTGGCCCTTCACCACCTTTGACCGGTGGTGCATCGTGGCTATTTTTGCAGGCGGTTTGGGTAACGTGATCGACCGGGTGCGGCTGGGCTATGTGGTGGATATGATCAAAACAGAGTTTATAGACTTCCCTGTTTTCAACGTTGCCGACTGCTTCATCACCTGCGGCTGTATCGCCCTGATGGTCAGCCTTTTATTCTTTAACAAAGCCTTTTGGAAGGAAGACAAAAAATGACCTTTATTGCTGATACTGCCGGTCAGCGGCTGGATGCGTTTTTAGCAAATGCGTTGCCGGATATGAGCCGCAGTGCGGTACAGAAGCTGCTGGAAAACGGCTGCGTGACGCTAAACGGCAAGCCGGGCAAGAAAAATGACCGGGTAAATGAAGGAGACAAAATCCAGGTCACCCTCCCCGAGCCGAAAAAACTGGACGTAGAAGCCAAGGACATTCCTTTGGACATCGTCTATGAAGATGATGATGTGCTGGTGATCAACAAGCCCAAGGGATTGGTGGTTCACCCTGCTGCCGGTCACAATGACGACACCTTGGTCAACGGCCTGCTGTTTGCAAGAGCCGATGCCCTCTCCGGCATCAACGGCGTGCTGCGCCCCGGCATCGTCCACCGCATTGATAAGGACACCTCCGGTCTTTTGGCGGTAGCCAAAAATGACCTTGCCCATACTGTTTTGGCATCTCAACTGAAAGACCATACGATGGCCCGCACCTACGAAGCCATCGTCTGCGGCTCTTTCCGGGAAGACAGCGGCACGGTAAATGCCCCCATTGGCCGCCACCCCACCGACCGGAAAAAGATGTGCGTCACCCAGCGAAACAGCAAAGAAGCCATCACCCATTGGGAGGTAGTAGCCCGTTACCGGGGTTATACCCACGTGCGCTGCAAGCTGGAAACCGGCCGTACCCACCAGATCCGTGTCCACATGGCCCACATCGGCCACCCCATTTTGGGTGATACGGTATACGGCCATAAAAAGCCGGAATTGGGGCAAGATAGCCAGTGTCTGCACGCAGGCATATTGTGCTTCCGCCACCCCCGGGACGGCCGCCCCGTTATGGTAATGGCGCCCCTGCCGGATTATTTTGAATGCGTTTTGAAAAAATTGGAGAAATTATAAATGGCTAACTTTTCTGACATCCTGCTCACGGTAGATTTTGACCGCACCCTCACCGCCTCGGATTCTTCCATCCCGGAGCGGAACATTGAGGCAATTAAATACTTTATCGCCAATGGCGGCACATTTACGGTCAATACCGGCAGAAGCATTCCCATGTGCAAGGTGATCTTTGAAAAAGTACCGGTGAATGCTCCCCTGCTGCTGTATAACGGCAGCGCTATGTACGACAGCCACAAACGGGAGTTTATCTCCTATGCCCCTATTGAAATAGATGCCGGAGATATGCTCCGCAAGCTCCAGGCGCATTTCCCCAAAATGAACATCGAGATCCAGGGTGAAAATGCTCACTATGCGCTGCAGGAAAACCCCGGCTGGCAGGCCTACAGCGAATATAACTGCGCCTGGGCCTATACGGACTATGACCATATCCCCCAGCCCTTTATTAAGTTCACGCTGTACAGCGACTTTGGCGGTGTCACCGTGTCTTCTATGTACCACGCGGAAGCCTGGGAAAAGGAAATGATGGACGAAGCCAAGGCCTACCTGCAGGAAAATTACGGCGGGCTTTTGGATATGTTCCATCCCTGCCCCCGGATTCTGGACGTTCACGCCAAAGGCATCTCCAAGCTGAAGATCGCTAAGGATCTGCAGAAAATGCTGAGCAAAAAGTGGCTCGTTTGCGTGGGTGATGCCCCCAACGATATTCAGATGCTTGACGGCGCTGATTTTGCCTATTGCCCCAGTGACGGCAGTATTGCAGACCGATACGAAAATGTGTGTGAATGCGCTATGGGCGCAGTGGCGGATGTAATTTACGAAAAATTACCTAAGATTTCCGTAAATGAGCCTTGACAGACCGGTTTTCTTATGCTAAAATCCTATGGCTGAATGCGTCAGGAAATAGGATTTGCGGGTGTAGTTCAATGGTAGAACACCAGCCTTCCAAGCTGGATACGCGGGTCCGATTCCCGTCACCCGCTCCATAGATGCGCCAGTAGCTCAGCTGGATAGAGCAACTGCCTTCTAAGCAGTAGGTCGGGGGTTCGAGTCCCTCCTGGCGTGCCAGAAAAACCGCCTTAGCGGTTTTTCAATGAAATAAATCCTAACGGATTTGTGAAATACGCTTTGCGTGTGAAATATGGCTACGCCATATGAAATGCCTGCGGGCATGAGTGGTTTTATTTCATTTCATTTTCTGCGATAGCTGAAAATTTCATAATTCACAAAGTGAATTATTTCATATTTGCTGCAAGGCAAACATTTCATTGTTTACAACAATGTATGGTGCGTGTAGTTCAATTGGCAGAGCACCGGATTGTGGTTCCGGGCGTTGTGGGTTCGAGTCCCATCACGCACCCCATAAAAAAGCAGACAGGCTTTCGCCTGTCTGCTTTTTTATTTGGGGCGCAGTGATGGGACTCGAAAAGTCCAATGCAACGCGGACGAGCGTTGCCGCCGAGGGCTGGACCGAGGCGAACCTTAATTTTTGCCAACGGCAAAAATACAAACGAGTCCCTCACGCACCCCGACAACCGAAAGGTCATCCCCTAATTGAAATCCACACCCAACTTTATTGACACAGGTTCTTCCCTGTGCTAAACTGTTGAACAGACAATAAATACAGGAGGCTTTCTTTATGCCATCCAAAAATACGGTGAAGGATTTTATCATCATCACCTTTGGCACTTTGATCGTTGCCATATCCGTATACTTTTTTATGCTGCCCAGCCACATCGCCGTCGGCAGCGGTACAGCTTTAGCAATGGTGGCCAGCAACTTCATTCCCCTGCCGGTTTCCGTCCTGTCGCTGATTTTGAATGTGGTTCTGCTCATCGTCGGTTTTTTGCTGATCGGCCCGGAATTTGGCGCAAAAACTGTTTACTGCTCCATTTTGATGCCTTTATATCTGGCAGTATTTGAATGGCTGCTCCCCAATTTTCAATCCCTGACCCAAGATCCCCTGCTGGATGTGGTCTGTTATATCCTGGTGGTAGGTATTGGTCTTGCCATTTTGTTCCCCCGGAACGCATCCTCCGGCGGTCTGGACATCGTGGCAAAGATCCTGAATAAGTATATGAAGATCGATCTGGGTGTAGCTATGAGCGTATCCGGCATTTTGGTATCTCTTACCTCCGCTTTTTGCTATGATACCAAAACCGTGGTCATCAGCGTGCTGGGCACTTTCTTCGGCGGCATTTTGGTAGATTACTTTATTTTCGGTATGAACATCAAGCGCCGGGTATGCATCATTTCCCCCAAGCTGGATGTATTTTTGGATTTCATTCTCCACAAGCTGCACAGCGGCGCCACCCTCAATGAGATTATCGGTGCGTATGATAACACCCCCCGCAAAGAGATCATTACCATCGTAGATAATCAGGAATACAGAAAACTGATGGACTTTGTCCGCAAGGAAGACCCGAACGCCTTTGTAACGGTATACGCAGTCAGCGAAATGCGCTACCGTCCTAAAAAGTGAACAGAAAAGAGGCCGCCTGTTGGCGGCCTCTTTTTATAAAAATATGGGCTTAAGGAGATTCGTTTGCATCTGCGCAAAACTCAAATCGTTACACGTTTTTTAGTGAAGTATCGCTACGCGATATGATGTTATGCTGCCCATAATGATGTTGTTCCCTTTGGTCACAATGATGCGATGTTTGCCCTAAAATATTAGGCGAAGCCGACATCATTAGCGGAAGCGGCATCATTAGCGTAGCTAACATCATTTGCCGCAGGCAAACATCATTCAAAAAGACCACTTTTGTCTTGTAGACAAAAGAGGTCTTTTTGTTGGTGGGCTTGAAGGGATTCGTTTGCATCTGCGCAAAGCGCAGATTATTGTTCGCCGCCATCCAGCTGGCGGCGGCAGCGCTCGTCCGCGCTGCAACTGATTTTTCGAATCTCCTCTTCGTAAATACCATACCAATAAAAAGCACCGCCAATATGGCGGTGTTTTTATTGGTGGACTTGAAGGGATTCGAACCCTCGACCCCCACAATGCGAATGTGGTGCGCTCCCAACTGCGCTACAAGCCCATATCTTACGCCAAAATTATAACTACCTACCAAAGCTTTGTCAAGGAGCAAAAAGCAGACCACCCAAATCGGGTGGTCTGTAATTAGTTGCGTACTTCTATTAACGCTTGGAGTTTTTGCATTGGCGTTTCACAGCTTTTTATATCGTGTGAAACGCTCATATCGTGGGATATTGTGAGGGCATAATCGCATATCGTTTGATATTTTTCGTGCTGTCGCATAATATGTTGCACCAAATTAGCACCAAACTCATTCCATGTTTATAGAGCAATCTTAATATTTATCAATTCATCTATCTGCTGGCAAATAGATGAATTGATTTGCTGAATCTTCCTATATTTGTTTGATATCTCTTGCTGAGCTTCTAAATCAAAACTACCATCCTCTTTTATTGGTATTGAAATTTTCACTCGCTCGATTGTTCCGCTTGGTAATTTAGTAAATTCATTTTGCCCATCGTGTCCCATTCTTCCTTTTATCTTGCTTCTGAGGATTGGTTCAACTGTGAATCTTATATAATCTAAATCTATGTTTTCGACAAGCGGTACAAGGATAACTCTATCGGCATTTATTGAAAATTTTCCTTCTTTTTTTGTAATTCGTCCTGCAATACCATTTACCGATATTGTTAGGAAACTGCCGTCATAGTCAAAAAAGTTTGCATATGCCAATGGTTCATTGTTGTTTGCCGAATAAATAGGATATTCACCCCTATTGTTAAAACAAAAAGTCTTAGTATATTTACTATTACCTCTTTTCGGCGTGAATAATGAGGTTAAATCTTTTTCAACGTGATTATACTTGGATGCAAAGTTTTCTGAGATTAAAGAATCTTGAAGTATTCGCTTATATTGATGTAATTTTTCACGTTGTAATTCTAACGTCTCATATCTTTCTGCTATTGCTTTTTGCTCATCATAGTCATAGGAGCCATCTTCCTTTACAGGAAAAGGTATTAAAGGGTTTGCTCTTTTCACCATGTTTGTCTTAACTCTCATATTTCCATTTCCAATAGCCAATGAACGGAAATCGAGAACTTTCTGCACATATGGTAAATACACACCTTCAACGTTTTCTCTTAACGACAATATGCCACAGTGGTCAGTACATGAAAATTTGCCTACTCTGTGAAAAAGCACTCCAGCATATCCATCTGTCGACCATGTTAAATACTCACCATCATAATCATATGTATTGATTGTAGCGAACAACCCATCATTTTCGGTTTTTGATGAATACACTGGATATTCGCCCTTATTTTTATTGGCATAGCTTTGTGTATATTTAGGCATGCCTCGTCCTACAACAAAAATATCATTTAATGGTTTTTTGATAAATCTTATATCAGACATTCCAAATCACCTCTATATTCTTCCATCGCTTCGATTATGTTGTCAATAAAGGTTTGTAATTCGGGAATGGTCATAATATTGACTTCTTTCTTAAATCCAAGCTCAATTTTTTCCTCATCTGACCAAAAATTATCAATTATCCAAGAAGTATCAACATCATCATAGAATTTCTGAATGTCGATAAGCTTGCATTTTTTGTCAATATACGGCTTTCCTTCATCATCGTAGGAAATTGCTTTGAATTTACTACGGTCAGGGGTAGCTTTAAACAGATTGTATTGATTAACAGCTTCTTCCAAATGATTCTCTTCGGTATCAAACCTATAAACATCCAATGTTTCGCCGATTGAATTACAAATATAGGCGAATACAGGTGCTACTTGTTTTTGTGTATTACCTAAATCATCCGTATATTTCTTCTTGATTGCCAAAATGTATGTTTTTTTCGGTGTTCCGAAGAAAGTGTTTATAGGCAAACTAATGATGCCTTCAATAGTACATCTGTCCAAAATATATTCTCTAAGTTTCTTATTTGCCAAATTTGAAAGTATGCCGTCAGGAATTACTATTAGAGCCGTTCCGTCTTCAGCTAAGGATTTTACAATCCATTCCATGAAGAGTGCTTCAAGTCCCAATCCCCCACATTTATACAATCCAGTTGCTGTGGCGAGTGCTTTCATATCACCACTACCATTTACAACATATGGCGGATTCGTGAGAATAAGATTATATTTATTTTCCTCAAGGTTCTCTAATGTACCCAAATTCGTTTTCTTGAGAGTAAAAGTATCGTTAAAAAGTTTGGCAATTTCCTTTGTGTGTTTATTATCAGGGTTCTCCGTTATAAGTTTAGACAAGTAAATAAGCATATTAGCTTTAGCAAGAATAATTGTTCTGTCTGAATTATCCTCGGAGTATTTGTCAAAACCATATAGTTCAATTTTTCTCTCCAACTTGTCCCCGTTGAATTTGTAATAATTTTCCGTATTAGAGGAAATTGCTTCAAGCAAGAATTTTCCAACACCACAGGCTGGGTCGCAGATTTTCATACCCTCTTTAATTTCCACCATTCGATTCATCTGCTCGACGACCTTTAGAGGAGTGAAAAACTGTCCCATCTTTTTCTTGTCTTTTTCATTCTTTAAGAAGCATTCAAACAATTTGGACTTGAAATCCTTGTTGATGTTTAAGAACTTTCCGTTTTTTTGCTCGTATTTTTTGAATTCGTCAATAATGTTTCTGAAAGTTTTACCATCACCATTGACTACATACTCGCCGTCCTTATTCTTAATCGCATGGAATACATCTCCATTAACGACAGTAGTTCCATCTAAGCCTTCAGGAAACAAGGATTTGATTTTTTCTCTTGGACCTGTTGCTCCTAAATAAAAATCAAGAACATATTCATCAGAGTTTCCTTCATCCTCATATTTTTTACACAACGAATCAAATGAATAATCACCCGTGAGAACCCCCAAATCACTCAGATACTTAAAAATGAAAAGTTCAACAAACGTATAGAGACATGTTTCAGGAGAAGAATTTTTCGCAATCCATATTTTCTGATGAACAGCAGTAGCTAAATCGGTAGGGTCTAAATACACGACCTTTTTTAACTGATTATTTGTTTCAGAGATAGAAAAACGAATATACTTTATCAATCTTTCAAGTTGTCTCTTGTTTTCGTTAGGCTTAAAGACCACTCTTAGTTCAGTGCCATCTTCAGCTATGATTCTTTCGCCTGTAAAAGTATTTATCCAATAGGTATCAACTGTATCGGTTACTACAAAAATCGGAGCATTTACAGCTTTTGCCACATCTATCTCTTGGTCAATGGCTGACTGTATGTCATCGGGGGTGGTAAGTTTTCCTATGTCTTTGTTCTCAATATATACGACAATATCTTTTTTGTCGTCCGTCACAATAGCGTCAGGCTTTTTGTTATGAAATTTTCTTGTCTTGCTCGAAATAAGATTGTTCTGCTGGAGCTGTTTAATGGTAGTTTCGCCCAATGAATAGTAGTTGAATCCGCCGATTCTGTCAGGATGATTTATATAATCATTCTTATTGATTTGTTCCGCCATAATTACGCCCTCATTCTTTCTCTGAGACCATCTATCTCAGCTTGATTGTTTGTAAGATACTCGACAATATCTTTGGGTAGCTCATGCCGCCCATCAGCCGCCTTACTGTAAAAATCATTCTTTTCATCGTCAGTCAGGCGTAAAAGCTCAACAATGCGGTCTTGCATATCGGGAGTGGGTGGCTTAACTCGTCCGTTGAACACATCAAACAGATATGTTTTAGACACGCCCAAGTCCGAAGCAAATTTCGTCTGTGAATAATCATGGTCTTTAATAAGCTTTACGAAATATGCACCGAAACTTCCCTCTGCGTATTCTTTTTTTGCCACTCAATCACCTCCTAGAAGTACATTAGTAAGCTAACTACTTTACTACTCTATCATAAAAAAAGAGAAAAAGCAATAGAACGACACAAATATTTACAATTCGTGCCGTTCTATCGCTTAAATGAGGTCTTTTTCAATACTTTCAGCCATCTTAGCCTTATACTCCTTGAAGATGTGAGTATAAATGTCTGAGGTAATTGCCTTATTACAACGCCCAAGGTGCTTGGAAATAGCCTTAACATCAAATCCGTTTTAATCATAAGGCTGGCGTTGCTGTGTCTCAGTGACCCGGTGACAGCATCATATATAACTGCTTCTATTACTCATTCAGCAGGAACTGCGCCAGCGCACTATTGAAGAAAGATGGTTATGATGATCTCGAAATCGGAAAGTGATAGCCGAAGTTCCAGTATCGTTTTATATCGTGTAATACTGCTTCATAGAAAATTGCACCAAGTTTGCACCAAAGCAAAAATTAAGATAAAAAGAAAACCCCGAAAACCTTGATGGTTTCGGGGTTTTTGATTGCTCTGTAAGATAAGTGATTATCTCTTGCTGAACTGGGGAGCACGGCGTGCAGCTTTCAGACCGTACTTCTTTCTTTCCTTCATTCTGGGGTCGCGGGTCAGGAAACCGGCAGCCTTCAGAGTGGGGCGCAGCTCGGGGTTCAGGGTCAGCAGGGCGCGGGAGATACCGTGACGGATAGCGCCGGCCTGGCCGGAAACACCGCCGCCGCAAACGGTAACAACAACGTCTACCTTGCCCAGTAGGTCGGTGGTGACCAGGGGCTGACGGACGACCAGCTTCAGGGTCTCCAGACCGAAGTACTCGTCCATATCGCGGCCATTGATGATGATGGAACCGGTGCCGTTCTCGTATACACGAACACGGGCAACGGAGGACTTACGGCGGCCGGTGCCGTAGTTATACTTCTTCTTGCTCTCGTACATAGTCAATTACCTCCAAATCAGTCCTGAGTCCAGGCTTCGGGCTTCTGAGCGGCGTGGTTGGGCTCAGCACCCTTGTACAGGTGCAGACGGCTCAGGCTGTTACGGCCCAGGGTGTTCTTGGGCAGCATGCCCTTAACAGCCAGTTCCATAGCATAGTCGGAGCGCTTTTCCATCATGATGCGAGCCTTAGTCTCCTTCAGACCGCCGATCCAGCCGGATACACGGTAGTAGGACTTCTGCTCCAGCTTTTTGCCGGTCAGGATGGCCTTGTCGGTGTTGATGACGATCACGTAATCGCCGCAGTCAACGTTGGGAGTGAAATCGACCTTGTGCTTGCCGCGGAGCAGGTTAGCGACGGTAACAGCGGTACGGCCCAGGGGCTTACCGGCAGCGTCAACAACCAGCCACTTGCGAGCTACGGTCTCGTTCTTTGCCAGAGTAGTGGACATGGTAGGTTCCTCCATATTTTTATGTTAAATATTTTGACAAATCCATATACCTGCGGTAAAATAACCGCAGACGCCTCGCAAATATATCACACCCAAAATCAAATGTCAACCGCATTTTTTATATTTTTTCTAAAATATAATGCATACTCCCGTTTTCTCATTTATTCTCTTGTATGCTCTTGTATACTCACTTTCTATTTTGATTTTCTCGGAGGATTTTTTACCGATGCAGAAACTTCTTGGCCTCGTTCGCCGCTGCGTGGACGACTATTCTATGATAGCCCCCGGCGACAAAATCGGCGTAGGCGTATCCGGCGGCAAGGATTCCATTGCCCTTTTGGTGCTGCTGGCAGAATTGCGTAAGTTCCACCCCGCAGATTTTACTGTGGAAGCCATTACGATCGATATGGGTCTGGGGATGGACTATTCCTCTATCGCCGCCCTATGCGAAAAATTGGAAGTCCCCTATCACAAGATCGACACCCAGATCGCCCCCATCATCTTTGAACACCGCAAGGAAAAGAACCCCTGCTCCATGTGTTCCAAAATGCGCCGGGGCGCGCTGAATGAAGCTCTGCTAAGCCTGGGTCTTTCCAAGCTGGCTTTGGGTCACCACTATGACGATGCCGTGGAAACTTTTCTGATGTCCCTGCTCTTTGAGGGCCGCATCAGCTGCTTCCAACCAGTAACAGACTTAGACCGCACCGGCATCATCCAGATCCGCCCCATGCTGTACCTCCACGAAAAGACGGTGGATAACTTCGTTACCCGGGAAAGCCTGCCGGTGATCGAAAACCGCTGCCCGGTGGACAAGAACACCAAGCGGGAGGAAGTCAAACAGCTTATTTTCCGGCTTTCTCAGGAGTACCCGGATTTGAAAGAGCGAATTTTCGGCGCTATGCAGCGCTTCCCCCTGCCGGAGTGGGAACCCCATGGCCGCTATAAACGGCCAAAAGAACAGCCTGATTGATGAAACATCAATCAGGCTGCTTCGTTATCATTGCCCTTACGGGCAAGTTATGATGCTGCGCAGTTATAAGCTGACCTTGTCAGCGTTATAAGCGCTTCGCGCGTTTTAATGGTGATGGTGATGGTGGTGATGGTGATGATGTTCGGAGGTGTGTTCACCGGGGCAGCACTCCGGCTCGTGGCAATGCTCGCCCGGCTTTTCCAGCTCGATGGTGGCGTGGCAAATGCCGTGTTCCTTTAATTCCTCCCGGATGGCATCCTTGATCCGGTGACCGTCGCCGGCGGTGACGGCGTGCAATGTAGCAAAGTTATTGTGTCCGTCCATGCTCCACACGTGAATATGATGCACTTCCTCCACCCCGTCAATATGCAAAAGGTGATGGGTCAATTCCTCCACGCAAATGCCGTCGGGAGTCTTTTCCAGCAGCAGTTCTATCATTTCTTTGCCCCCACGCAGGGCATTAAACAAAATGAATGCCGCTACAGCGATAGACAAGATGGGGTCGATCATAGTAAAGCCGGTAAAGCGGATCACCACAGCGCCTACCAGTACTACCAGCCAACCCAGCACGTCCTCCAGCATATGTAAATTCACAGCCTTTTGATTGAGAGAATCTCCCTCTCGGGTAAACCAGGCCGCCGCAAAATTCACCGCTGCGCCAATAACCGCAAAGGCGATCATACCGTCAGAATGAATGGGCGCAGGCCGCACCAGCCGCTCTACCGCGCCAATAATCACCGCTACAGAACCCATAAGTAGGATGGCCGTAGTCAGCAGGCCGCCCATAACGGAAAATCTGCCGTAGCCGTAAGTATAACGAGTATTGGGCTTTTGCTTACTCTTGCGCTCCAAAAACCAGGAAAAGCCTATGCCAACAGCATCTCCCAGATCGTGGAGAGCATCGGAAGCGATGGCTACACTTCCGGTAAAAATACCGCCGATAAATTCAAATACAGAGAAAAACAAATTCAGTAAAAATGCCACAAGTATTTTCTTGTCAGATTTCATCCTTACCTCCTGTGCTCCATATGCGCAAGGCCCAGGCGGAACATATCCTCTACGTGCTGATCGTCCAAGGAATAATATACCCGAAAGCCCTGCTGCCGATATTTTACAACACCGTCTTTCCGCAACATAGCAAGCTGATGGGATACGGCGGACTTGGTCATAGAAAGAATATTCGCCAGATCACAAACGCACAGCTCATTTTCCAGCAGCGCATACACCATCTTGCACCGGTTTTCGCTGGCAAGCACCTTGTAAAATGCGCTGAGCCGCTGAAAGGTGTCCCCCTCCGGCATGGTAAGAATCACCTTTTCCGTCAGCGCCCGATCTACCGGATGGCAATCGCATACAAATTCATTTTTCATAATATTTGCTCCTTTCCAAAAAACGCCGCCCATTTCCCCCACTAAACACCCCTATGCTTCCCCCTTCCTGGTTAACATAACGTGTTGAATACTTATTCAACCTTACATATTCCCCATAAAGCAATCGCTCCGCCCGCGAAACAAGCCCGCAGCGCACTTCGCAAAGGTTTACATAACGTGTTGAATGTTTATTCAACTACTTGGGGTGAAAGCAAGAGGTTGAATGTTTGTTCAACCTCTGCCATTTTTCGGGAAAACCCGCCGTTTTTCCATCTTTTTAGTTAACATAACGTGTTGAATGTTTATTCAACCTCTTTCAGGAACAATATAACACCATATTATGCAAATGTCAACGTATCCGCTCCGGGCAAAGAAAAGCCACCCCGGCGCATTGCACCGGGATGGCCAATATAATTGGTAAAATCAAATATTCTCCAAGGGGTAAATTCTCTCATCCTTTCCATTCCCATCTTTTTCTTTCTCTCAACCTCTGCTGCCTATGCTCATAAATTATATTTTTTATAATCCTGCTGCAGCATTGTTGCTTGCTTTTTAGGCAAAACTGAAAGTAAGTATTCGTACAGATTTTTATCAAATTGCACCTTTATTCTTCTCTCGTTTGGTTTCCAAAGATTGATTTTTCCACGGTATTTCGTTTCATAGTAATCATAAGACAAGTAGATGAAAAAGACTTTTGAACTAATATTGGTGTGAATTGCGTTGTGATTATAGTGTTCAATCCCAATACCCAAGCATTTTTCGTACTCCAAAGTAAAATCATCGCGTAAAAAGCAACGAACCCGAATAGCAGTTTCTTCGAAAACACCCCAGGCGTATAACTGAAGTGCTTCCTTATGTATATAAATAACAAAAAAGCTACTGCAACTACAGCACAATACAGCAAGAAATAGTGTTGACACGCTGATTTCTGAACAGAGCGCAACAATCGCAAAAAACAAAGGCGCAACAACAAACAAAGGACACATAACAGCAGCATACGCAGTCATTCGTGAACCAAGATACTTTTTCATGTCTGCTACACCGCCTTTCTGCGTTAATTATATCACAAAAAAGCGACCTTGCATAGCTTGTCTACGCAAGGTCGCTATATTTTATGAGGCTGCGGGAATTTACCCTTTTTGCTTGTTTTGAGGATATTTTATTTTGCCCCATAACACCAATGTCATAGGGCAAACTAAAATATTCTCAAAAGGGCAATTTCCCACATTCTCCCACAACTTCCTTTTTATCTCTTTTTTTCTCCGCTGTCCGTCCTTTTCTTTTTATTTTTATAGTAAATAATATGGACAGCACAGTAGAAAGCTCATCAGCAGCAAAGGAGCAAACTCACCACAACAAGGATTCCTCCCGACAACAAGCATAGTATTGGTAAAAGAACCTTTTTATATATCTTTAGCCTAATAGCAAACGCATACGCAAGACCAACACCAAAGGTCAGACAACCTGTCATTCCCATAAGCATCCATGGGCTGTTTATGCCCTTAATTGAGCAAAACAGATAGTATATAAGCAGGGGAACAAGCATTGAGGATGTCACGATTGGATGTTTCGTTTTGAAAAACTCTTCTTTTGTTGGGTTTGTCAAATACCTTTTTGTCCACATAGCTCCACCAACTTTCCTGACTTTATAATACTATTATACTTCTAATTGGCAGAAAAGTAAATACAGGCAGCTTTTTGCCACCCGCACAATTTAAGGGCATGTCGTTAGCAACGACATGCCCTTTTGTTCATTTCAGAGGATGTGGGAATTTACCCTTTTTACTTGTTTTGAGGATATTTTACTTTACCCCACAACACCAATATATCTCTTACTTCACAGGATTGGTAGAACGCAGGGTAACGTCGTGGTAGCCACCCTCTACGATAGAAACGGAGGATACCAGGGTCAGCTTGGCATTCTTCTGGAAATCGGGAATGGTGATCTCACCGCAGTTGCACATGGTGGACTTGACCTTGTACAGGCTGGCCTCCACGTTATCGTGCAGAGAGCCTGCGTAAGTAACGTAAGAGTCAACACCCTCTTCAAAGGTCAGCTTGCTGGCGCCGCCCAGATCGTAGCGCTGCCAGTTCCGGGCGCGATTGGAGCCTTCGCCCCAGTATTCCTTCATATAAGCACCGTTGACCATGATCTTAGGCGTGGGAGACTCGTCGAAGCGGGCAAAGTAACGGCCCAGCATCAAAAAGTCCGCGCCCATAGCCAGAGCCAGAGTCATGTGGTAATCGTGAACGATACCGCCGTCGGAGCAGATAGGCACATAAATGCCGGTTTCCTTAAAATACTCATCCCGGGCAGCTGCCACTTCGATCAGAGCAGTTGCCTGACCCCGGCCGATACCCTTGGTCTCACGGGTGATGCAGATAGAACCGCCGCCGATACCTACCTTAATAAAGTCCGCACCAGCCTTGGCCAGGAACATAAAGCCATCCCGGTCAACCACGTTACCGGCGCCGATCTTTACGGTATCGCCATAGTTCTCACGAACCCAGGCGATGGTCTTTTCCTGCCAGCAGGTATAGCCTTCGGAGGAGTCGATACACAGCACATCTGCGCCTGCTTCCAGCAAAGCGGGGATCCGCTGAGCATAGTCACGGGTGTTAATACCGGCACCTACCAGATAACGCTTCTTGCTATCCAGCAGCTCCTGAGGATTGGCCTTATGGGAAGCGTAGTCCTTACGGAATACGAAATACATCAGGCGATCGTTCTCGTCCACAATAGGCAAAGAATTCAGCTTATGATCCCAAATAATATCATTGGCTTCCTTCAAGGTAGTGGAAGCAGGAGCGGTGACCAGCTTTTCCCGGGGGGTCATAAAGGAGGAAACCTTTTCGTTTACGTCCATACGGGAAACCCGGTAATCCCGGCCGGTAACGATACCCAGCAGCTTACCGGTAGCGGTGCCGTCTTCCGTGATGGCCACGGTGGAGAAACCGTTGCGCTCTTTCAGCGCCAGCACATCGGCCAAAGTATTATCGGGAGTCAGGTTAGAAGCAGATACCACAAAACCGGCCTTGTAGCCCTTGACCTTGGCAACCATAGCTGCCTGGGACTCGATGGACTGAGAGCCAAAGATAAAGCTCAGACCGCCCTCCTTAGCCAAAGCGATAGCCAAAGTATCGTTGGACACAGACTGCATAATCGCAGAGGTCATAGGAATGTTCAGGCTCATAGCCGGCTCTTCCTCGCCCTTACGGTACTTGGTCAAAGGGGTACGCAGAGATACCCGATCGGGAATGCAATCCTCGGAAGTATAGCCGGGGATCAGCAAATATTCACTAAAGGTATGGCTGGGTTCCTGATAATAAAAAGCCATTGGTATTTCCTCCTTAGTTCTTTCTTAATTAGTCATTATACAGCCTTACCATCGGCTTGGTCAAGATATTCTTTCTCAATTTTTCCGTCTATGGAGATTTTTTTGAAATTACCCATCACTTCATCCACCGGGCAAATGGTGGCAAAGGTATTGGGAAAGGTGCGGATCAGGCTGGAAAGGGCGGTGACCTGGGTGCGGTTAACTATGCAGATCAGCACGCTCACCTCTTTGCCCTTATACATGCCCTTACCGGGGATCAGGGTGGCGCTGTGCCGGAAATTATGTATGATGGCATCGGCAATATCCTGAGGATGCTCCGTAATGATCTCAAAGCGCACGGCGCTGCGGCCGTTTTTCATCAGCTTATCGGAAACCGTGGTAGAAGTAAAGCTATACAGAATGCACATGATCACCGGCTCAATGCGGTAATTATACACAAAGTAAGAAGCTGCTGCCACAATGCTATTCAATACAAATATCAGACCAAACATGCTCTTTTCCGGATGGCGCTTGTGGATCAGCGCTGCCACAAAATCCGTGCCGCCGGAATAAGCGCTGGCCCGGAACAAAATGCTGTACGCCGTACCCTGAATAATACCGGCCACCAGCGGTCCCATAATGGTGCTGGTGCCAGTTCCCGTGGAATAAGCAAACCTGGAAAGATCGATATAATCCAAAACTACCAGCGCAACAGAAAACACCAAAACATACAGCATGCTGCGGATCGCCAAGGGCTTACTGACTAAGAAGAACACCAAGGCTGCCAACGGAATATTGATCAGCAAGCTCATATAACCAACGTTAATTCCCAAGGTATACTGGATCATGGTAGCAACGCCGTTAATGCCAGCCGGGGCAAATTGATTGGGGAAAACAAAAAGCTGATAGTTCATAGCGCACATCAGCGCTGTCAGAACGATGGCAAAATAAGTAAAAACTTTTTTGACCATAAAGCTCCCCTCCTGTGAAATGTATAAATACTATACCACGGCACGCAACCAGGGTCAATTCGCATTTTGCCCTTTTTTATCGAAAAAAGTCACCGTTTCTTGGGCATTTATTGTTGCAGGTGTGTTGCATTTAGGTTTTGGGTATGCTATATTTTTAAAGTTAGAAATACAATATGTAGTTATGTGTACCTTTTTGGAAGGAGCTCTTTATGATTGCCCAAGAAAATATTCGTAATATTGCCATCATTGCCCACGTAGACCACGGCAAGACCACCCTGGTTGACGAGATGCTCAAACAAGGCGGCATCTACCGGGAAAACCAGGTAACCCAGGATCGTGTCATGGACTCCGGCGACTTAGAGCGGGAACGCGGCATTACCATTCTGGCAAAGAATACTGCTGTGCAGTATAAAGACTATAAGATCAACATTGTTCACACCCCCGGCCACGCCGACTTTGGCGGCGAAGTGGAGCGCATTCTCAAGATGGTCAACGGTGTTATTCTGCTGGTTGACGCCGCGGAAGGTCCTATGCCCCAGACCCGTTTCGTGCTGGGCAAGGCTTTGGAGCTGGGCCACAAGGTCATTGTGGCTGTCAACAAGATCGATAAGCCCGACGCCCGTGTTCACGAAGTCATGGACGAAGTTCTGGAACTTCTTCTGGATCTGAACGCCACCGACGATCAGTTCAACTCCCCCACCGTGTTCTGCTCCGGCCGTCAGGGTACGGCTTCCTATGGTCCGGACGAAGTGGGCGTAAACTTAGAGCCCCTGTTCGAGACCATCATCCGCTATATCGATGCTCCCCAGGGCGATGCCGCTGCGCCTTTGCAGCTGCTGGTGTCCTCCATTGATTATAATGAATACGTAGGCCGTATCGCTGTGGGCCGCGTGGAGCGGGGCACGATCAAGGTCAACCAGGAAGTTACTATTTGCGACTTCCACGACGAAACCATCAAGCAAAAGGGCAAAGTGGTTGCTCTTTATGAATATGACGGTCTGGGCAAAAAGCCTATCCAGGAAGCTTCTGCCGGTCAGATCGTGGCGCTTTCCGGTATGGCGGATATCACCATCGGCCGCACTCTTTGCGCCCCCGATGCTTTAGAGCCCCTGCCCTTTGTAAAGATCTCCGATCCCACTATCGAAATGACCTTTGCGGTCAACGATTCTCCCTTTGCCGGCAGAGAGGGCAAGTTCGTCACCTCCCGGAATCTCCGCGACCGGCTGGAAAAAGAGCTTTTGAAGGATGTATCTCTGCACGTTACCGAGCAGGGTACGGATGCCTTCAATGTTGCCGGCCGTGGCGAAATGCACCTTTCCATCCTGATGGAGACCATGCGCCGGGAAGGCTATGAATTCTCCGTTTCTACCCCCAGAGTGCTTACCAAAGAAATCGACGGCAAGCTGTGCGAGCCTATCGAGCGGATGGTGGCTGACGTTCCCGAAGAGAGTATGGGTTCTGTTATTGAAAAGATGGGCCGCCGCAAGGGTGACCTGCTGTCTATGACCCCCATGGGCAACCGCTTCCGCCTGGAGTTCTTAGTTCCCTCCAGAGGTCTGTTTGGCTACCGCAACGAGTTTTTGACCGATACCCGCGGCGAGGGCATTATGTCCTCCGTGCTGGAAACCTACGCGCCCATGAAGGGTGAAATTGAGCGCCGCCTCACCGGCTCTCTGATCGCCTTTGAAACCGGCGATGCCTGTTCCTATGGTCTATTCAATGCCCAGGAGCGTGGCGCGCTGTTCATTGGCGCAGGTACGCCTGTATACGCCGGTATGGTGGTGGGCATCTGCAGCCGCAACGAGGATATGACTGTTAACGTCTGCAAGAAAAAGCAGCTGACCAATATGCGCGCCTCCGGCTCTGACGAAGCCCTGCGGCTGGTAAGCCCCAAGATCTTCTCTTTGGAACAGTGCCTGGAATTTTTGGCAGATGATGAACTGCTGGAATGCACCCCCAAGAGCCTGCGTATCCGCAAGCGGGAACTGGATCACGCCCTGCGTATGCGCCAGCTAATGAAAAAAAGAAATCAGGAATAATAAAAGCAAAAAGCCGCGGCGTTGCCGCGTCTTTCTTCTATATATATTATTGTTCGCTCTGAGAGCCGGTGGGGTTAACGATACTGTAGCCAACATTTACAAGGTGGTCAGCCACACGTTCCAAACCTACAACTACAGAAGAATAGTAAGGGCTCACATCCACGCTGCAGTTACCTTCGGCAAGGCGGGTAAAGTGGCTGGCAATGAGGGTTTTCTTCATGCCGTCCACGCCCTCTTCCAAGCTTGCCAAAGCGGGCAAGCGGTCCTTGTTCACATTCTCAAAGGTTTCCTTTGCGATGGTGAACATCTGCATCACCTGATTGCCCATAGTGCCAATATCGCTGAGGGCCTTTTCGGAGAAGCTGAGCTTTTTGCCTGCCATCTCCACGCCGATCTCATAGAAGTTCACAGCATGGTCACCGATACGCTCCAAGTCATTAAGAACATGGAAATAAGCGCCGATGGTAGCCTCGTCGTGGGCGCTGATCTGGGCAGAGGACAACTGGATCAAGAATCCGGTCAGAGATTTATTGGTAAAGTTAATGATCTCTTCGTTTTCATTGATTCTATCTGCGTTTTCATTGATACCTGTCTGCAAAGCCAGCATGGACAGCCGAGTATTTTCCTCAGCAAGGCAGATCATATAATCGATCTCTTTTTGCACCTGCAGCATAGCCGCAGTGGGCATAGCCAGCAAATGGCTGTCTACAAAGCGCAGGGTGCGGGTCTTCTTTTGTTCCTGCTTGTCCTTAATCACCATGCAGGAATAATCCACCAGCTGCTTGACAAAGGGCAGCAGCAACAAAGTGGTAGTCACATTAAATACCACGTGGAAAGTGGAAACACGCATCTGCAGGGACATCGCATCGTTTCCGGGGAACATGCTCACCAACAAATTAACCACAGGCTCACGAAGCGCCCAAATGATAGCGGTAAACACCGCTGTACCGATCACATTAAAGGTAAAGTGGGTCAGAGCCACCCGCTTAGAATTGGCGCTTGCGCCCAGAGATGCCAGCAGCGCAGTCACGCAAGTACCGATGTTTGCGCCCAGGATAATAAACAGCGCAAGATCCAAGGGCAGCACAGAAGTGCCTACCATAGTGATGACAACACCGGTAGCTGCGGAAGAGCTCTGGATTAAAGCGGTAAACACCGCGCCCACCAGGATCAGCAGTAGGGGGAAGTCGATCACCGCAAAGATGCCTGCGAACATATCTTCCACCAGGGGATTGCCGAAGGCTTCCTCGCTGCTCATAATATTCAGGCCTACGAAGATCAAGCCCAGACCACAGCAAAGACTGCCCGCCAGCTTTACCTTTTCTTTCTTAACAAAGCCCATCATGACGCCGATAAAAGCCAGCAGATACATGGCCATATTAAAATAATCGTTCTTCAGCGCCACCAGCAAACCGGTAATGGTCGTACCGATGTTGGCGCCCATAATAATGGGGGTAGCCTGCATCAGGGTCATAACACCGGCGTTCACAAGACCGATGACCATAACGGAGGTAGCAGAGGAGCTTTGGATAATGGCCGTTACACCGGCGCCAATACCAACGCCGGAAAAGCGGTTATTGCTGATTTTTCCCAGCAGCCGCTTCATGCCCTCGCCTGCGCTCTTTTCCAGGGCAGCGCTCATAAAGTTCATGCCGACGATAAAGATACCCACACCGGCCAGCAGCCAGATCAGGCTTTGGATCAAACTCATAATTTCTTCAGGTGTCAGCATATGCATACTCCCTTCCAAAGTGTCAAATTTCACCAATTAACACTATATCATCTGTTCGTCTGCCTGTCAATCAATCAAATTGCATCAACATAAGGCCAAAGCGCTGCCGCACTTTGGCCTTATTGCTTGCTAATTACCAAAAAACCTTCAAGCCAGGTGCGGTAGCCGCCAGGCGGCTGACCTGATAAAGCATTTTTGCCACATCGGCCCGGGTCAAATTTTCCCCTCCGGAAACAGCAATGCCGTGCTCTGCCATTACCGCCAGGGCTTCATAAGCCCAATCCGGGGCATTTTCATCCGCAAAAGTCTCCAACGCATCATCACCGATCTGCAAATCCAGCACGCTCTGCACCATCACCGCAGCCTCCGCGCCGGTAATGGGCGCATCCGTATCCAAAGCGCCCTCCTCATTCTGCGGCCACTGAGAAACAAGACCGGAACGCAGCGCCGCTGCCAGGTAAGGCTTCAGCCACTGGGGGACATCCTCACCCAAGGTCTGGAAGCTGCCTTCCTCCAAAGGAATATCCAGCGCCTTAACTACCATCGTCAGGAATTCTCCCCGGCTGACGGTCTTATCCGGGCGGAAACAGTTTTCACCGCCAATGCTTTCCCCAGTAAACAGGCCGGTATTGCGCATCCACTCCGCCTCAAATCGGCAATCCCTGCCCACCGTATCGGTGTACTGCCGGGCATCGGTAGGTTTTAGAATCTGCACTGTCACGGTGGCTTCTCTGGAAACGTTGCCTGCCGGGTCTGTAGCGGTATAGGTGAAGGAGTCCACACCCACCTTGTTCTTCTTGGGGGTGTAAATAAAGCTGCCGTCTTCGTGAATAGTTACTTCCCCCCGCTTGGGCTTGCGCAGCACCGTATAGGTCAGTGACTCTCCCTCCGGGTCAGTCACCTTCAGCTTGCCTTCGTTCGGCAAATTCTTATAGGTCTCTACAGAAAAATCCTCCGCCACCGGAGCTTTGTCCGTCTTGCCCCGGATCTGCAAGGTCATCACCGTTTCCCTTTCCACCCGGTTATCGTAGATGGGAAGGTATTCTACCTGCGCCTGTGCATCCTCCTGGGTCTGCAAGGGCAAAAAGGTCATCTGGGCGATCTGGTCGGCAGTCAGGATATCTCCCTCCCGCAGCACCCGGCTTCCCAGCACGATAGTGCCGGCTGCAGGGTCAGGCAGACCGGTAATGCAAATCCCCCGCAGGCCTTCTTCCTCAGAAAAGTCCTGCGAAGTAAAACAGTAAACATCGCCGCTTTCCACTTCTGCCGCGTATGCGCCCAAGACCATAGGCAACAATGCGCACAGGGACAAAAGGACGCAAAGTAGCTTTTTGATTTTCATAATATTCCTCCTGTATTTGGTGTCGCAGGTATTGTTTGCCTTAAGCGCCCAAAATATACAAAAAAGCTGGCAAATTCCATATACCTATGTTATACTCAAGAAAAAAGGAGGCATTATTATGAACATCTATGAAGCCATTTATATGCCCGAAAATAACATTAACTGGGCGCAGGTAACCAAAGAAGAGATCGCCTGCACCCCCTGGGAGCCTGTCCCCCATATTCGCGCCTGGTTCCAGGTGTGCTGGAACGAAGCCGGCCTGCACGTACGTATGCAGGCCCAGGAAAAAGACATTGTCCGCAATTTAACCGGTCCTCTGGATGCCGTTTGCAACGATAGCTGTATGGAGTTCTTCTTCAGCCCCGAGCCTGATGGCCGGTATCTGAATATGGAGGTCAACCCCAACGGCGCTATCAACCTGGGTCTACGGTACGACCGTTACCGCTATACCCGCCTGACCCATAAAACCTTCCAGGAACTGGTGCAGATGCAGACCTTCACCACGGAAGACGGCTGGGGCGTGGAATATATGTTCCCGCTTTCCTTCCTGCAGCTGTTCTACCCCGGTCTGGCCCTGACTTCCGGTAAGGAAATGCGAGCCAATTTCTATAAGTGCGGCGACTGCACGCCTACCCCTCATTACAAGACCTGGAATCCGGTAAGCACACCCAGCCCGGATTACCATCAGCCCGCCTACTTTGGCAACCTGATTCTGAAGTAATTATGCTGAAAACCAAAACTACCGGCTTGCTCAGCGGCAATGTTCTCAAGCTGCTGGCTGCTTGTTTTATGCTTGTGGATCATATCGGTATGCTGTTTTTCCCCCGGCTGACGATCCTGCGGATCATCGGCAGGTTGGCTATGCCCATTTTTGCTTATATGGTGGCAGAGGGCTGCCGATATACCCGCAGCCGGGTCAAATACCTTGCTTGTCTTTCAATATGCATGGTGGTATGCCAAATCGGCTACTATGTAGGCACCAAAGATACCGACATATGTATTTTAGCAACCTTTGCCTTAGGCACAATCATGACCTTCTTTCTGCAAGACGCCAAAAAGAGCCTTTTCGATCCCGACGCAGATCTTGACAAAAAGCTGTTTCTATGGGGCTTATTTGCCGTATCAGTGCTATGCGTCAGACTGATCTGCCACTATGTATATGTGGATTACGGCTTTTGGGGCGCAATGTTGCCGGTATTTGCCAGCATCTTCCACATGCCTGATAACGCCCCAACAGTTCTTAAAAAGCTGGATAACAAGTGGGTACATATCCTTACCTTTACCATTGGTCTTTTCCTGTTAAACCGGCATAGCTACTATATCCAAAGCTATTGTCTTTTGTCCGTGCCGTTGCTGCTGCTTTATAATGAACGCCGGGGCAGATATAAAATGAAGTACTTTTTCTACATCTTCTACCCTGCCCATTTGCTGATCCTTTACGGACTTTATCAGATCATAGGAGTGATAAGATGAAACGCCTTGACCGCAGAACCTACATAGATCTGCTGCTGGCCTTGTTGTGGCTTTCTCAGTTTGCCCTGTTCTTTTTGCCCCGGCTGCTGTTTACGCAGGAGAGCTATCACCTGATCCACTCCCCTCTGGATGACCTTATCCCTTTGTGGACGCCTGCTGCTATCCCCTATTATTTATGGTATATCGGTCTGGTGGGCACGCCCCTTTATACCTTCTTTAAGGATCGCTCTGCCTACCGCAGCTACATTTATTATGCCCTGTGGGGCTACGGCGCAGCCATCGTGGTATATTTGATTTACCCTACTGCCATCACCTTCCGCCCGGAAGCTTTGCCCGGAAACGATATCTTCACCCGTATGGTGGCATTTATCTATTCCATCGATACCCCCACCAACGTGCTGCCCAGCCTGCATGTGACTATGGCAGCCGGTATTGCCTTAGGTCTTGGAGCGGCAAAACCCTTTAACAAGCCCTTGCCCCGGGTGATCTTGTGGCTGCTGGCCTTATCCATCGCCGCATCCACGGTGCTCATCAAACAGCATTCCATACTGGACACCTTTGCCGCCGCTCCCATCTGCCTTTCAGGCGGCCTGATGTTCTTCCGGAAAAAGAAAGCATAATCCCCGTATAACAAATTGTTATACGGCAATAAACACAACCACATTTTGCCCCAACATGACACGAAATAGCACAGCCGCCGACTTGATTGTCGGCGGCTGCTTTTATTTGTTCACTCTATTTCCGTACGAATGGTAAACACATCGGGCAAATTGAAAATGTCTTTTTTTAGGAACAGCGGATAAAAGTATTCATCCTTCAATCTGTCAAACTCTAACCATTCAAAGGTATGTGTACGACGACCCTCAGTCGTTGTGAATTTTTCACCTCTCAATAGTAAATCAGTATCTGCTATATCCATTAAGAAGTAAATACAAAGTTCGTGGTAATGTAGGCTATCAACATCTTCCGTAAAAAATGCTTGATTCAGCCATAGGGGACGAGCAATCATGGGTGTAACGCCCAATTCTTCTTGCACCTCTCTAATAACAGCATTTTCTGCGGTTTCACCGATTTCAACCCTACCACCAGGTAAATAGTAATATGGAGACCGTTCATCGTGCATTGCTAAAATTCTTCCGTCAGAAATCATCATAGCACACACTCTGTAATTGAACTTCTCATTGCCAGACTTGAAAGATACATCCACTTTCAACACCTCCTCAAAAAATACTGAACAGAATTATACTCCGATAAGCCGAAGAAATCAAGAGTTTCTGCATCTCCCCTAAATTGCCGCTGCCCGCCCATAGCCGTAAATTCGACTATGATACAGGTAGCGGAATTTTTATGCCTATGCTGTCGACTATCTGTTCCGCTTCCAAAGAGCCGATTTTTCGTCATCTACTATAGATGCGTAACTCTTGCCGACGGGATGGGCCATCCTCCCGTATGGCGGGTTTGTATAAGGTATTAACACAATGACCATATAGGAAAGGGAACAATATGCAGAGA
>JAZSPA010000020.1:0-62707 GCA_045537165.1 Faecousia sp. | reverse complement strand
ACAGCGGCGTCGATATCACCGGAACGGGTACCCATTGGAACACCGGCCAGAGGAGTCAGGCCCATAGTGGTATCCTGGCACTTGCCGTCCTTCACAGCGGACATGGAAGAGCCGTTACCCAGGTGGCAGTTGACCATCTTGAACTCAGTCTTACCAACCAACTGTGCGGTACGCTTTGCCACGTACTTATGGGAAGTGCCGTGGAAGCCGTAACGGCGGATGGAGTCATTCTCATAATACTCTGTGGGGATCGCATACCGATAAGCCTTGGGAGGCATAGTCATGTGGAATGCGGTATCGAATACGGCGACCTGGGGAGTCTTGGGCATAACAGCCTGGCAGGCGCGGATGCCCATCAGGTTGGCAGGGTTATGCAGAGGGCCCAGGGGGATGCAATCTTCGATAGCCTTAATGCAGGCATCATCGATAATGCAGGAATCGCTGAACTTCATACCACCGTGGAGCACGCGGTGACCAACGGCGTCGATCTCGTCAACAGACTTGATAACACCATACTCAGCGTCAACCAGGATCTCCAGAACAGCTGCGATGGCTTCAGAATGGCTGGGCATGGGAATGTCCTTAACCACCTTGTTGTCGCCAACCTTGTGGGTCAGGCGGCCATCGATATAAATACGCTCGCACAAACCCTTAGCGGCCACATCGCCGGTCTCGGGGTTCATCAGCTGGTACTTAAGAGAAGAGCTGCCTGCATTGATAACCAAAACATTCATTGGAATCTTCCTCCTAAAAATAATGATTTTCTTTTTTGGCATTATGTGTTAAAATAACCATAGCTAAAGCTATTTTATAATATCTTTTCCATTTTCTCAAGCCCTAAAGGAAAAATTTTTCAAGAAAGGAGAGGTATTTTGAAAATCACCGGTATTATCTGCGAGTATAACCCTATGCATTTGGGTCATAAAAAGCAATTTGATCTTATTCGCGCGCAAAACCCCGATAACGCCATTGTGTGCCTGATGAGCGGCAATTTTGTTCAGCGTGGCGCACCTGCTATCATTGACAAAGCTTACCGTGCAAAAGCTGCCATCTTAGCTGGTGCAGATTTGGTCTTGGAGCTGCCTATTACAGCAAGCCTCTCCTCTGCCGAAGGTTTTGCCCAAAGCAGTGTAGATATTTTAGGTAAATTCTGCAGTGCGCTCTGTTTTGGCGCTGAAAACAATGATTGTACACTTTTAATGGAAACCGCCACTGCCTTAAACACAGGGGATTTTAAGTCCCATTTGCGCGTCCACCTGGATGCAGGGCTCTCCTTCCCTGCTGCACGGCAAAAAGCGCTGGAAGATATGGGGCTGAACGGCGAAGTTCTGGCCTCTCCCAACAACATTTTGGCTGTGGAATACTGCAAAGCGATCCTCACTACCGAAACGCCAATGCAACCTATGGTAATACGGCGGGAAGGCAATTATCACGATGACACGCCGGATACGGAGAACCCCTCTGCAACCGCTATCCGAGCGCTGATGGAACAAAGCGAAAACTGGGCACAGTACGTACCCAATCCGGAATGCTTTGTGGATGCCACGTTGCACACACTCTGCAATGGTGAGCAGGCGATCCTTTACCGTCTGAAAACCATGACAGATGCCGAGTTTGAGGCACTCCCCTACGGCTCTGAGGGCTTATGGCGTAAGCTGATGCACAACGCCAGGAAATTTAGCACGTTAGAAGAGATTATTACAGCCACCAAATCCAAGCGCTATACCCGCACCCGCCTTGATAGAATGATAATGTGTGCATTTTTAGGCATCACGGGCGAAATGCTGTCTGTACCCGCGCCTTATATAAATGTTCTCGCATTTAATGATAATGGCCGCGAAGCGCTGAAGCTGGCTCGTCAAACAGGGAACTTCATCAACATTGGGGAAAATATCAAAGATCCCTACACAGATTTTGTCAAACGCTGCGACGATCTGTACGAACTATTCTCTCCCACCCCTATAAAACAAAGCCGAAAAGTATATGTGCATAAATAAACCGGTCAGGATCACCTGACCGGTTTATATTATCGCTCTTTGTAGCTTGCAGCCACACTTTTGCGGACCAACGCACGCTTTAGCCTTGCTTCCGCCAGGCGGATATCTGTATCGCTGGCGCTTTTATTGTCCAGCACCTTCCGAGCGCGATCTTCAGACTTCTCCGCACGTTCTACGTCGATCTGATCTGCCCATTCAAAGGAAGTGGCAAGCAAAGTCACCTTGCCATCCATAACAGACACCATACCGCCAATGCAGGCGCCGAATCGCTTACCGGCATCCGTCAGGATAGTTGCCCGACCCATACCTAATGGCGCTACGCAATTGATATGACCGGCCAGGATCCCCACATCACCGGAGATTGTGCGGACGATCAGTTCCTGTGCCATATCCTCATACCGCAAACCGTCAGGGGTAACGATCTTCAAAGGAAACTGTTTCATTTCCCCTGCCCCTTCCATTTTTCCACCACATCATCGATGGTGCCGGCAAACAGGAAGCAGGATTCAGGGATCGCATCATGCTTACCCTCAATGATCTCCTTAAAGCCACGGATGGTCTCTTTCAAAGGAACATACTTGCCTTCAAAACCGGTGAACTGGGAAGCAACGCTAAAGGGCTGGGACAGGAATCGCTGCACCTTACGGGCGCGGTTAACCGTCATCTTGTCTTCCTCACTCAGTTCATCCATACCCATAATGGCGATGATATCCTGCAGTTCCTTGTACCGCTGCAAAATCCGCTGGACAGCTCTTGCGGTTTCATAATGCTCTACGCCCACCACATCGGGAGAAAGGATACGGGAAGAAGAGTTCAGCGGATCAACGGCAGGATAAATACCCAAGGATGCAATACCACGATCAAGGGCGGTGGTGGCATCCAGGTGGGCAAAGGTAGTAGCAGGAGCGGGGTCTGTGTAGTCGTCCGCAGGCACATAAACCGCCTGAACGGAAGTAATAGAGCCGTTCTTGGTAGAGGTGATGCGCTCCTGCAGCGCACCCATTTCCGTTGCCAGAGTCGGTTGATAGCCAACAGCAGAGGGCATACGGCCCAAAAGGGCGGAAACCTCAGAACCGGCCTGGGTAAAACGGAAAATGTTATCAATGAAGAGCAGCACGTCCTGATGCTTCACATCCCGGAAGTATTCTGCCATCGTCAGGCCGGAAAGGCCTACCCGCATACGGGCTCCGGGGGGCTCGTTCATCTGACCGAACACCATGGCGGTCTTATTGATAACGCCGCTTTCGGTCATTTCATTATAAAGGTCATTACCCTCACGGGTACGCTCGCCAACACCGGTAAATACAGAGTAACCGTTGTGGGCAGTAGCGATGTTGTAGATCAGTTCCTGAATCAGAACGGTTTTACCAACACCGGCGCCACCGAACAGACCGATCTTACCGCCCTTGGCATAGGGGCAGATCAGGTCAACAACCTTGATGCCTGTCTCCAAAATCTGGGTAGCAGGTTCCTGCTCATCGTAGCTGGGTGCGCTGCGGTGAATAGGCCAGCGCTCTGCGCTTTCCACAGCAGGCTTTTCATCAATAGGCTGACCCAGCAGGTTAAACACTCTGCCCAGACACTCCTCACCTACCGGCACAGTAATTGCCGCACCGGTATCAAACGCCTCAATGCCCCGCTGCAAACCGTCGGTAGAGCTCATAGCGATGCAGCGCACCACATTGTCGCCAATGTGCTGAGCAACCTCTGCCACAACGGTGCGGTCTTCATGCTTAATCTCAATGGCAGAAAGCAGCTGCGGTAAGCTGTCTTCTGCAAAACGGATATCCAAAACAGGGCCCATGATCTGGATCACGGTACCAACATTTTTGGCCATAAGTTTCAACTCCTTTGTGCAGATATCAGGAACCTGCAACGATTTCTGTAATTTCCTGGGTAATGGCAGCCTGACGGGCCTGATTAAACTTCAAGCTCAGCTGACCGATCATCTCATCGGCATTCTGGGTAGCCGCATCCATGGCAGTCCGGCGGGCAGCATGCTCTGATGCGCGACTCTCGCAAAGGGCTCCATAGAAAATACCGCCTACAAATTCCGGAACAATGGTATCAAATACGGTTTGACTATCCGGCTCATATACGATGTCCTGCGTACTCTCAGCTGTCCTTTCAGACTTCTGCAAGGGCAGCACCGGCAGAATTGCGGGTGTCTGAGACAAAACTGACACAAAATTCGTGTAAACGATATACACTTCGTCAATACTGCCATCCAAATAAGCCTTACACAGCTGTCTGGCAACAGTAAAGCAATCGCCCATGGAAATATCTGCCGCATTTCCGTACTGATCCGTCATAATACTTGCTTTGTGATAACGGAAATAATCCAGCGCCTTTTTGCCCACCGGCAGCACCGTTACATCTTTACCTTCCATGTGTGCGGCAACCAGCTTCAGCACATTACTGTTATAGCCACCGGCAAGACCACGGTCACCGGCAATCACAACATAGGCCGTCTTTTTCACCGCCCGCTTTGATAGATAGGCGGAGGAAAGATCCGTATTGTGATCCATGATATCCAAAATGGTGTTATACAGGCTTTCAAAATAGGGCCTTGAAGAAAGCACCTTTGCCTGTGCGTGACGCAGCTTGGAGGAAGCAACCATTTCCATGGCCTTTGTGATCTGCTTTGTAGACTCCATACTGCGAATGCGCGTTTTTATCTCTTTGGTGGATACACCAGCCATGGCTTACCTCCTTATCAAATAGTAGGAACAAACTCCTGATGCAGCTCGTTCAGGGCCTTCTTCAGCATCTCTTCCGTTTCAGGCTCCAGTTTGCCGGTCTGCCGAATATTGGACAGCACATCGTAGTACTTTTCTTCCATAAAAGTATGCAGACGGATCTCAAACTCACCGATCATATTCACCGGAACGTCATTGAGATAACCATTAATAACGGCATACAAAATGCACACCTGGTGAGCAACCTCCACAGGGGCATTGTTCTTCTGCTTCAGCACCGCAACAATCCGCTCACCAAGATTCAATCTTGCCTTAGTATCTGCATCCAAATCAGAGCCGAACTGGGCAAAGCTCTGCAGCTCCCGATACTGGGAATACAGCAGCTTCAAAGAGCCGGCAACCTTTTTCATGGCCTTGATCTGAGCATCGCCGCCAACGCGGGAAACGGAAATACCCGGGTTGACTGCCGGCATAATACCGGCATTAAACAGCTCAGATTCCAGGAATATCTGTCCATCGGTAATAGAAATAACGTTAGTGGGAATGTAGGCAGATACGTCACCCGCCTGGGTTTCAATGATTGGCAGCGCAGTCAAACTGCCGCCGCCAAGCTTGTCGGAAAGCTGTGCAGCCCGCTCCAACAAACGGGAGTGCAGGTAGAACACGTCGCCGGGGTATGCTTCCCGTCCGGGAGGACGGCGGATCAGCAAAGAAATAGCGCGATACGCCACAGCGTGTTTACTCAGGTCATCATAAATCACCAGTACATCCTTGCCCTGGTGCATAAAATGCTCACCCATAGAGCAGCCGGCATAGGGAGCAATATACTGCATAGGCGCCAGCTCAGAAGCTGTAGCAGACACAACGAGGGTGTAGTCCATCGCGCCGCCGGCGGTAAGGTTGTCCACCACCTGGGCAACAGTAGACCGCTTTTGACCGATGGCTACATAAATACAAATTACATTCTTTCCCTTTTGGTTCAAAATCGTATCTGTAGCAATGGTGGTCTTACCGGTCTGCCGGTCACCAATGATCAGCTCACGCTGACCTCTGCCAATAGGGATCATAGAGTCGATGGCCTTGATACCGGTCTGCAAAGGCACGCTGACGTGCCGCCGATCAATAATACCCGGCGCAGGCATTTCGATAGGACGGTAGCCTTCAGCAGCGATCGGGCCTTTGCCGTCTATAGGCTCACCCAAAGCATTCACAACACGGCCAACTAACCCTGCGCCCACAGGCACGGAAACCACCTTGCCGGTACGCTTGACCGTATCGCCTTCCTTAATGCCCTGGTCAGAGCCCAGAATGACGATGGACACTACATCCTCTTCCAGATTCTGCGCCATACCGTAAGCCCCATTGGGGAATTCCACAAGTTCGCCCGCCATACAGCGGTCAAGACCGCTGGTCTTGGCAATACCGTCACCTACCAGAATAACAGTACCCACCTCGCTGGTTTGAAGCTTGCTTTCGTAATTTTTGATTTGTTCACGAATAATTTTCGTGATTTCATCCGGTCTTAATTCCATAGTTTCCCTACTTCCTCAAAGTACGGTATTGTTAAGCAGCTTACGGATAGAATCCATCCGGTTAGCCACCGTATCATCCGCCTGTGTTCCGTCATATTCCAAGCGGACGCCGCCCATAACTGCCGGGTCTACCCGGTTGGTCACCTGGGCCATCTTGCCGGTGATGGAGCAAAGCTTTTTTTTCAGCTTTTCCTTCTGCGCATCGCTCAAGGCCACAGCCGTCACTACCTTCACAGGCAGAATATTATGGGCAATGTTATACTGCTCCCGATACTGCTTCACGCACTCCGGGAAGCTGCAAATATGACCCCGCTGGGTCAAAATCTTCAAAAAGTTATTCAGGTAAGGCTGCACCTTGCCGCCAAAGCACTCCTCTACCAGCTGCAATCGCTGCTCACAGGGCAGATTACTGGCGCTGAGCAAACGCAGGTACTCCGGCTCAGTGGCAAAAACACTGTCCAGTATCATAAGCTGGTCGTAGATCTCCTGCTCCAGCCCTTCTTCTTTTGCCAGGTCATATAGCGCCTGGCCGTATACTGCGCCCGCCCCGGTCATACACCGTCACCCAGCGCATCGATAAAGGAATCTACAAGACGCTCCTGGTCCTGCACATTCAGCTCACGGCCAACCACCTTTTCCGCAATAGCCATAGCCATACCGGAAATCTCGTCCTTGGCATCATTAAGCGCCTTTTTCTTTTCCTGTGCGATATCTGCAGCAGCCTTCTGCCGAATGGCATCCGCCTGGGCGTTTGCCTGGCTAACGATCTCTGCTTCCCGCTCCTGACCCCGCTGCACGGCCTCTTTCACCATGCGCTGGCTGGTCTCAGCGGCAACAGACAGCTTTTGGGCATACTCCGCTTCCAAAGCCTCCGCAGACTTCTGCGCCTTATCCGCTTCTGCATACATATCATCGATCTCCTGCTGCCGATCGGCGATCAGCTTCATTACCGGCTTAAACAGGAACTTCTTCAGCACAAGAAAAAGGGCGATAAAATTACAAAGAGTAAACAGGGCGGTAAAGAAATTAATATTTAAGAATTCTCCCGGTCCCATATTACACGCTCCTTTTCAGTTTCGTTTGTTTGCGTGCTTACAGGGCAAACAGGATCAGCAGAGCAATAACCAGAGAGTAAATACCGGTAGTCTCGGTAACTGCACAGCCCAGGATCATGTTGGTACGCAGGTCACCTGCTGCCTCGGGCTGACGGGCCATACCCTCCAGAGCCTTGCCAACAGCATTACCTTCACCGATAGCGGGGCCGATAGCGCCAATACCCATACACAGGCCGGCACCGATAGCCTTTGCTGCAACCATAATCGCTTCAAACATAATGTTTTCCTCCTAAATTTTATATATTATTTTTCATTAACAGTTTTAGATTCCTCCGGGGGCGGACAAGCACCTGCGATATAAACCATGCTCAGCAAGCTGAATACGAATGCCTGAACAAAGCCGGAGAAAAGATCAAAATAAATGCTCAAAACAGCCGGTATACCGAACTGCAAAATAGGAACTTCAACGCCAAACATCAAGTTAAGGCTTGTCAGCAATCCAAGCAAACCCAGCACCAAAAATACGATACCAATGATCTTGGAAGCAAGCTTCTTTTTCACAAAGCCCATAACCAGCAGCCCAATGCCAGCAGCCAGCAAAATAATGGGCAGCAAGATCGTTGCGGAGATCAGGCTGATAAGTGCATTGGATGCCAAAGCCAACGCGGTATAAACGATCATGGTAATGATGCTGCCACCGGCTACGTTACCAAAATGACGGAACGCCATAGCCACCGGCTGGGCGATCTCAGAAACGATGTTCATGGGCGTCATCACTACAATTGGCTCTGTAAAGCCTTTGAGCCAACCAAGAACGCCGTTACGTTTAATGTTTTGATACCAAATGATTACGCTGGTACATACAGACCAGGTCAGCACCACCGCCAGGTCAGCCGTAGTAGACCGCAAAAGTCCCGTCATACCAATGAGGCTGCCTACAATGGAAGACAGGAATACCGTTCCAATATAAGGCACCCAGCTGATATTGTGCGCGCCCATTGTGCCAGTAACCAGGTTTATCAGCATACTCACGCCTTTTTCCGTAAGCACCTGCAATTTACCCGGCCGCTTTTGCAGATTTCTGCCCAGCAAAATGCCGGCAGTCATCAGCAGAGCCGTCACCACGATTATAGAAAGAATGGTTTCGGTGATAACAATGGGGCCTATTTCAAAGAGGGTCGATGCGCCTTTTACGTTAATACCGTCCATCAATCACCCTTCTTTCTGAAAAATTCTGCCAATAGCAGTACCGGACGCTGGAACAGCAGCGGCAGCGCCATGGCCAGCAGATTTGCACCCAGGAAATGGCCGGCGATCAGCACCACCGCCATCAGACCAAGCCGAACCGTGGAGGATAGCTGGATCATACTTTTGGCCTGCTTTACCTGGCCTTGTTTTGCCCGGTCAGCCGCAACACTGACCACTACGGACATAAGAAAATAATTAATAACAGTCAGTAACGTACCGGCAACAGCGCCCCATATCACATTAGCAGTAAAGTGGCCAAAGGCAGCAAATACCGCCACCATAGCGGCGCTGCAAACGGCTACGCCAACGGCAACAATGGCTGTTTCTTTTAATACGATCTTACGGGTATCCATAGTAACCTCTCAAGTATGGTCATTAAAGGATATGGAAGGCTCATCCTTATCCTTATCAGACATCTTCTTCATAGCTTTTAAGCTGGTGCGCAGTCCATCAAATGCGCCGATCAGACCCAGCGCAACACCGGCATAGATTACCCAGCTGCCCCAGCCACAGGCATTTTGCAGCCAAACGGCCAGCAGAATAAACCCAACAGGTGGCAGCGCAACGGAAAGCCCCAGCTGGGTAAACCACACCAGCATAGACATATTTTTCACACCTATCACCTGCCGTTTCGCAAAACGTCTTTTATACTATACTATAGAAGTGCCTTCTGCGCAAGGCTATAATTGTTAAACTTTTCAAAATTATCCTTATTCTCGCAAAATCCGCCGGGACTGTGCACAAGGTATTCAATTACCACTTTTCATCATCCGTATTATGTGCTATAATTTGTTTAATAAATCCGGGAGGTGCAGTTTATGCCCAAATCCGACAATCAAAAGGTCAAGATCCTTTACATATTGGATTACTTACAAAAAAACTCCCACGAGGATCACCCCGTGAGAGCTTCTGAACTGATTAATATGTTGGAAAAGCACGGCATCCAATGCGAGCGAAAAACGATATATTCCGACATCACAGCATTGCAGGAATTCGGCGTGGATATCGTAAGCCTTCCCGGCAAAAACGGCGGTTATTTCATCGCGTCCGGCGGCTTTGAACCTTATGAGTTAAAGCTGCTGATCGACGCCGTACAATCCAGCCGGTACTTAACGGAAAGCAAATCCCGGGAGCTGATCGAAAAGCTGTGCAATCAGTGCAACACCCTGGATGCAAACCTGCTGCGCAGAAACGTTCTGGTCTCCGGCCGTGTCAAGAGCATGAATGAAAGTATTTACTATAATGTAGATGCCATTCAGGAAGCCATCGCCAAAAACAAGCAGGTCACTTTCCGCTATTTTGACTGGGATATCTCCGGTAAGCGAAAATACCGGGATAAGGAATACACCGCCAGTCCCTACGGTCTGTGTCAGGATAACGAAAACTGTTATCTGCTGGCTTTTTCCCAGCGTTACGGAATCACTTCCTACCGCTTAGACAGAATGAGCGATATCTGCGTTACGGAAGATACCCGTATCCCCTGCCCCGAACTTAGCGGAAAAGGTCTTCACACCTATGCCAACCGCACCTTCCAAATGTTCCACGGCGATGAAATCACCGTAAAACTCCGTTTCCATAAAGATCTGATCAATGTAGTCATTGACCGCTTCGGTACGGATATTATGCTCATCCCCGACGGACCGGAGCACTTCAATTTTACAGTTTCTGTTGCCGTTTCTCCCATGTTCCTCAGCTGGGTTATCGGTTTTGGTGACAAAGCAGAAATTCTGTACCCCCAAAGCGTCATCGACGAATGCAAGGAACTTTGCAGGCAGGCTATGAGCCGCTATCCACAATAGAGCCTGGTTCTACAGCACGAAAAGAATCAAACAGATCCTGCCAAGCGCCTTCAATCAGCGCTGCCGCCTTATCGACAGGAGCCATAGCTGTCAAAGCATAGCAGTAATTTCCGTCAGAATATACGGTGGCACGGCCGATCTGGTCAGCCCCTTCCCCGGCGGAAGACCATGCCAGACGATAGCGATCCAAGCCCAGAAATTGGGATTGCATGATCTGCAAGTTTTCTTGACTGTAACCGGTCAATTCCCGGAACACAGCATCCATATCCCCGGCAGGCAAGGTTTGGATGGTAATAAAATAATCATCGCACATATAAAGCTTTGCCCCATCCTCCCCTGTCATCACCATGGCAGCAGCTTCTTCCGGTATTCTGACGACCACCTCCAGAGGAAGCGGTGTGTCCTGTGGCGCAAGCACATCCCCAATCGTTTCATAAGTCTGCTCACCGCCACAGCCTGCCAATATAAATGCTAAAAGCAAGATTGCCAACAGTTTTTTCACAATGATCCCCCCCTGAAAGGTCAGCGCATTTCCGTTTGTCTACCTGTCTTAAATCAATGCGTGTCCACCCCCAATTATGCATAAAACTCCGGAACGTTTTGTTCCGGAGTTTTTATTATAGATTTTCCATCAGCGCTTCGGCGCAAAGAATGCCGTCAATGGCGGCAGACATAATGCCGCCGGCATAACCGGCGCCCTCACCTGCCAGGTACAAGCCCTTCAAGGTTACAGATTGTTTATCTTCGTTCCGATTGATCCGCACAGGGCTGGAGCTTCTGGTCTCCGGTGCGGTAAGCACTGCGTCCGGGTCAGCGAAACCCTTGAGATTGCCATCCAGGGCAGGGATCGCTTCTTTCAGTGCATCGGTAATGCTTTCAGGCAGCACCTGATTTAGGTCGCACCAGGTCACACCGGGTCTATAGGTGGGTTTTACTGCTCCCGGCCCTACGGATGCTACACCCCGAAGAAAATCTCCAACTTTTTGAGCAGGCGCATGGTAACCGCCTACGGCAAAAGCAGCTTCTTCCAGCGATCTCTGCCAGTACATACCGCCCAGAGGACCTTCATAAGGAAACTGTTCCGGGTTTACTGTTACCAGCAAGGCCGCATTGGCATTTTCACCGGCACGGTCCTTATAACTCATTCCGTTAGTAACCACACGACCATCTTCCGATGCGGCGGCAACCACATAGCCACCGGGACACATACAGAAAGTATAGGCAGTCTTGCCGTCCAGATGCTTCACCAGCTTATAATCCGCAGGGGGCAAAACAGGGTCTAACTTGCCGTATTGCGCCATATCCACTAAGCTTTGCTTATGCTCTATTCGTACGCCCATAGCAAAGGGCTTAGCATCCATAGATATACCGCTGCCATGCAGCATTTCAAAGGTATCTCTTGCGCTGTGACCAATGGCAAAAATCACCTGATCGCAAGGCAGAAACTCAGTATCATTGATTGTCAAACCAGTAATACGATCCATTTCCCGGGAAATACCGGTAACCTGGGCGTTAAAACGCACCTGTCCGCCCAAAGAAATAATCCGGTTGCGAATATTCTGCACTACATCAATAAGCACGTCCGTGCCTACATGAGGCTTTGCGTCAAAAAGAATATCCTCGTGAGCGCCGGCAAACACCAGCTGCTGCAAAATCCAGCCGATGCGTGGGTTGTTCACGCCGGTGTTCAGCTTGCCATCAGAAAATGTACCTGCGCCTCCCTCGCCGAACTGCACATTGCTTTTTGTGTCCAATTCACCGGTAGCCCAAAAACGTTCCACCTTTTCTTTACGGGACTTAGCATCTTCGCCCCGCTCCAGCACGATGGGCCGCAGGCCGGCCATTGCCAGCACCAATGCGGCAAACATACCGGCAGGGCCAAAGCCCACCACCACCGGGCTTTTATCCGGCTGAGAGGATGTTCTGGGGGGCTTATAAAAGCTCACCGGGGCGATCTGCGCCCGTTTGCAGCCGGATTGCTTGAGTATTTTATTTTCGTTGCCGTCCACCGCCACATCCACGGTGTAGATAATTTTCACATCCGGCTTTTTCCGGGCATCCACCGAGCGACGCACGATCTGCAATTTTCTAACCTTGGAATTGGATATCTTCAGCGCCTTGGCCGCCTCGTAAGAAAGCTGCGCCACATTATGTTCCGGAGGTAATGCGATTTGATTAATGCGAATCATTATCCATTTCCTCCCGCATGATAACCGGCAAGCCTTCCGGAGCTCCATGCCCATTGCAGGTTAAAGCCGCCGCAATCGCCGTCAATGTCCAGCACCTCGCCGCAGGCATAAAGGCCCTTTATAAGATGGCTCTGCATGGTATTAGGGTCAAACTGCTCTGTAAGTACACCACCGGCAGTTACCTGTGCGCTGTCCATCCCCAAAGGCTCCGTCAGCGCCACTTCCAGGGACTTTACTCCCCTGCAAACAGCCATAAGCTCCTGTGCAGACAATTCAGAAGACCAGCTCTTCCCTTTTATACCGACTGCTTTCGTAATCACTCTTCCCAAACGGTTATGCAAAATACCGGTGAGCAGGTCATCCACAGAAAGCGCCTGCTTCGTTCTTTCCTTCAAGACAGCCAGCAGCTTCTCTTCATCCCACCCAGGAAGAAAATCCAAACAGCAGACCCAGCTGCCCTTTTCAGCGCACACATCCCGGGAGATCTCAAAGATCACAGGGCCGGAAAGCCCCCGCTCTGTAAACTGCAGTTCACCCTGGCTTTGCGCGTATAAAACATCGTTATGAAAGATCTCCGCATGGCAATTTGCCCGAACACCTTTCAGGGATGCCAGCATGGGCCATTCGCTTTGGATCTGCACCAGATTGGGACGCAAACGGGTAGATTTATGCCCCAACTTCCCCAGGAGCTTATATCCGGCCATAGTACCGCCCAGCTTTGTTCCGGCAAGACCGCCGCAAGCAATAATCAGCTTATCGCAAACTGCATTTTGATTACCAAAAGAAATATGGAAAGCGCCGTCAATATGGCGAATTTTTTCCACCTCAGCGCCCAAATGCAAAGTAATATTCGACTTGTTCAAGGCAAGGCGCAGCACGTCAACCACAGAATTTGCCTGATCGGAATAAGGATAGATTCTGCCGCTGTCTTCTGTCACAGTATATAACCCTAGGGAAGAAAACCATTCCAGTGTGCTTTGCACACCGAACTTTTCCAATGCAATACGGCAAAATTCGGCATTCTCTCCGTGATAATGGATAGGGTCTATATGGGTATTGGATAAATTACAGCGGCCGTTTCCGGTAGCAAGCAGCTTCTTGCCAACCCTTGCCTGCCGCTCAAACAAAAACACCTGAACATCCTCATTTTCCGCTGCAGCCAATGCCGCCGCCATACCGGATGCACCAGCGCCAATAATACCAACTACCATGTTGCACCTCCTTGCCTTTTTCCGTATTATAGCCTACATTTTCCCCTGTTACAAGCAAAAACTTTCTTGAAATGCGTAAATACTATGGTATAATATCAACATATCTGCAAAAGGGTGTGTATATGAAACGGGAAAACATTGATAAGATCGCCCAGGCTCCGGAAGATAAGATTCTTTTAGCCCGCCTCTGGGACAAAATCTATACGGCTATCCAGCGTGATATCCCTGCAAACACTTGCTTCCTTTCCCCCAGAGAGCAGGAACTGGCACAATATCTGTTCGGTAATCAGCCGGGGCTTAGTTTTTTCGGTGGATGTGAAAGCGCCACTCGCAAAATGCTGGTGTATTTGCCGGAATATATGGATGAAAGCACGCTTTACGATGCGCCGCCAATGGTGTGCCTGAGAGCCCGTTTTTATGCCGGAGACAGCCTTTCCCACCGGGGTTTTTTAGGCGCGCTTATGGGCGCAGGTATTGCCCGGGAAACTGTGGGAGATATTTATGTAGCGCAAAACAGCTGCGACTTCTTTGTCACTGAAGAAATCGCCCCCTATCTTCTCCAAAACTTTGACAGCGCCGGCCGTGCAAAGCTAAAGCTGGAACAAATTCCTGTTACAAACGTTTGCGTCCCGGAGTCTGAAATTCAGGAAATCAAAGATACCCTGGCATCATTAAGGCTGGACGGCGTCATCTCTGCAGGCTTTCGCATCAGTCGCAGCATAGCCGCCGATTTCATTACCGCCGGCAAGGCCATGCTAAACGGCCTTACCTGCGAAAAGCCAGACAAATCTGTGGAGCAAGATGCCGTGATCAGCGTCCGCACCAAGGGAAAGATCAAATTAGTATATATCGGCCCACCTACCAAAAAAGGCCGCATTCCGGTGATCATTCACCGATATTTATGAGGTAACAGTATGGATATGAACAAAGTGATTGAACGCATCAATGAGCTTGCCAAAAAAACAAAAACAGAAGGTCTGAACGAAGAAGAGCTGGCTGAACGGGATCAGCTCCGCAGAATTTATATTGATTCTGTAAAGGCCAGCCTTACCGGCCAGCTGGAAAACACCTATATCGTCTACCCCGACGGCACAAAGAAAAAGGTAGAACGTAAACAGTAAGTCTAGTATATACAAACCATCCCTCAAGACCAAAATAAGACCACGCCAACCAAAATAAGACCACACCAATAGGTGTGGTCTTATTTTGGCGGAGTGAGAGGGATTTGAACCCTCGCGCGCTGTTTAGACGCCTACTCCCTTAGCAGGGGAGCCCCTTCGGCCTCTTGGGTATCACTCCGAATAAAAGAATATTTTCTTTACGCCAAAGTATTCTAACATAGCCCCCATTGTTTGTCAAGGGTAAAAAGCAGAGTTATGCCTTGACTTTTACTGCGCAAAATGCTATCATTTCGGCATACGGAGAGTTGTCCGAGCGGTTTAAGGAGCTAGTCTTGAAAACTAGTGATGGGTCAAACCACCGTGAGTTCGAATCTCACACTCTCCGCCAATACCACGAGCCATCCATTCGGATGGCTCATTATGCTTGCTTTTCACTGTGCCTATAGTATATAATTGAATTAAGGTGGTGAGCAAAGTGCAGCATCAGGAAATAAAGCGAATCATCCCAGGCGCAAAAACAGCAGTACTTTTCATTCACGGGATCATCGGCAGCCCCAATCAATTTGATTTCCTCATTCCTTCCATTCCTCCAAATGTATCTTTTTATAATATACTGCTAGACGGCCACGGAAAAGGCGTTAAAGAGTTTTCAAAAACGTCTATGGCAAAATGGGAGGCCCAGATTCATGCAGCAATAGACATGCTAACAGCAAGCCACGTAGAAGTGATGATCGTCGGTCATTCTATGGGCTGTCTGTTTGCAATTGAACACGCCATTCGCAATCCCAAAATCACTAAGATCATGCTCCTTGCAGCACCTATGAAAATATTTTTGAAGCCCGCTGTGCTTGAAAATGCCCACAAATCCCGAAACGGCAATCCCAGGTCAAACGACCCCATAGGGCAGGCTGCCTGCAAGTGCTGCAGCATTACTCACAGTAAGAATATTTTTGCATACCTCGGTTGGCTGCCCCGCTATTTTGAATTGTTCTCCAAAATTCGTCATACCCGCAGGATACTGTCAAGACTTTCCACTCCTACTCTTGCATTTCAATCCGGAAAGGACGAAATGGTAAGTAAAAGAGCGGCCAAGACACTAAGTACAAACTCTGTTATCCACACAAGTATGCTTCCGGATTCCAGTCACTTTTATTACAGCCCAAATGATGCCGAAATAATCTGTGGTGCCATCCGCAACTTGTTAACCCCCAACAATGTACCGAAAAATGTCACGGAGGAGAAATTATGAAACAGATCCTTGCTTTTGCCCTTGCTATTTTGCTTTGTTTTTGCGCGTTTTCCGGATGCGTAAAGCAAGAAAAGCCCGGCACAAATTCTACCGTCTTCACTTTTAAGCTAAATGACAATGGTAACGGGTACGCACTCGCAGCCTATTCCGGCACCGATGTAAATGTCATAATTCCTAATAGCTATGAAGGATTGCCCGTAACAGAAATCTATACAAATGCTTTTTACCAAAACCCTACAGTCAAAAGCATAACCGTGCCCGGAACCATCACCGAAATTACCAGCTATACATTCAGCGGTTGTGTTGCTTTAGAAGCTGTTTCTTTCCAAGACGGTGTTACCACACTGGGCCAGTCCATTTTCTCTGGCTGTGTAAACCTGACCAAAATCAGTCTTCCAAAAACCGTGGCAAGCATTGATCCTTTCACCTTTATGGACTGCGCAACGCTGGTGAATATCAACTTGAATAGTGATAATCCCTATTACCACCTGTCCGGCAATTGCCTGATTGAAACCGCCAGCAGAACCTTGATGGTAACCTGCAGCAATAGTGTGATCCCGACAGATGGCACCGTTACCAGGATCGGTCCTTATGCGTTCTATAACCGCAACTGGCTAACAAGCATCGAGTTGCCTGACAGCATCATCTCCATTGGGGACCATGCCTTTGTTGATTGCTATAATTTAAAGGAGATAATTGTTGGAAGCAGTGTAACCGAAATTGAAGGCCGTCCCTTTGATCAGTGCCAGCAGCTGGAAACGATCTACTATAAAGGCACACAGGACGCTCTGTCTGATCTGGGCGGTATCAAATTTTGTATTGGGTATCAAAGCGTATCTTCCTCCGACGGTTCTTCAACGATGAAACTCGTAACACCGAAAATATATTGCTACTCTGAGACCGAGCAGGCTGACTGCTGGAGATATGTAAACGGTGTACCAACACCCTGGTAAATTACCAGATGCACAAGAAAGTGGGAGAAAATACATGAAAAAAGCAATCCTTTTTGACCTGGACGGCACACTTACAGATTCCGGTGACGGCATTATGAACTGCGCAGAGCTAGCTCTGCGGCACTTCGGGCTGCCTGTTCCTGACCGGCAGACCATGCGTGTATTTGTCGGGCCTCCTCTGGATCAAACCTTTATGAAATTCGGTGTTCCTGCAGATAAAACCGACGAAGCTATCGCTGTCTACCGCAGCCGCTATCTGACAGTTGGCTTATTTGAAAACACACCCTACCCCGGCATCGAAGAAGTTCTGCAAAAATTACAGAACAACGGCCACCGTCTGTTTGTAGCCACTTCCAAACCGGAAGCCACCTCCATTCGAATCTTGGAAAAGTTCGATCTTGCAAAATATTTTGAAAAGATCTGCGGCGCAACCTTTGACGGCTCGATCAGCACCAAAGAAGAAGTGATCGCACATCTGCTGGGACAAGTAGACGATCCCGGTCATACCCTGATGGTAGGCGACACTACCTTTGATGTGATCGGCGCAAAAGCACACGGAATTGAATCCATCGGTGTTTCCTGGGGTTACGGCAACGTGGAGGATATGGAAAAGGCAGGCGCAAAGGCAATTGCTCACACAATGGACGAGCTTTTCACCCTTCTGGACAATTAATGAAAAATATTTGAAGTTTCTGAAAAAAATGCTTGCATTTTGAAAAGGTGTGTGCTATTATATCCAAGCGCATTACGAAATGCGCACATGCGCTGGTAGCTCAGTTGGATAGAGTGACTGACTACGAATCAGTAGGTCGGGGGTTCGAGTCCCTTCCAGCGTACCAAAAAAGAGGATGCCTTTTGGCATCCTCTTTTTTGGTACGCGAAGGGACTCGAAAGGGCGGCACCAGTGCGTACACTGGTGTAAAAATTGCGTATGAGCAATTTTTAGCCCGTGGGAGAGTCCATGGATTACTGACGGCAGCCAGTGTAGCTGTTGGCAGTAATCCATTTTAGTCGTAGAAGATCATAGACGAGTCCCGCCAGTATACCGCCCGGCATAGCCGGGCAATACTTATTTAACCTATAGTAGAGTCCATCGTTCTGAGAGCGCAGCCGTTAGGCTGTGAAATCAGGACGATTTTTAATGACATTTTCCTTTTACTATGTTATTATTAATTAATAAATAATATTGGAGATAAGCATGAAAAAGTTAATTTGTTTAATATTGTGCCTTATGCTAGCCATTACATGCTGTGCCTGTCAATCGATAACAGCAACACAACCGCCTGAATCGCAAGCTACAGAGCCACCCACTGATCCCCCAACGGATCCGCCTCCTGCACACAGCGATCTGTATTTACCAGAAGTTTCTGTAGAGCAGATGATAACCTACTTTAACGAAGTCGTGCTAAACATGGAATACTCCACCGGTAACGGTGATGTATCCCTTGTGCAAAAATGGACTTCACCGATCCATTATAAGATTACAGGCGCTCCTACTGATGAAGATCTGGAAGTTCTTAACGGCTTATTTGAGCAGCTTAACGCCATACCCGGTTTCCCCGGTTTTATTCCTGCAGAACAAGGCAGCACAGCAGATCTTACCCTGCGATTTATAGATTATAATGAATTCCGCCTTGCCTTTTCCCAGGTCATTCACGGTGAAAACGCAGATGGAGCTATGCAATTCTGGTATTACACCGATACCAACGTGATCTACAGCGGACAGATCGGCTACCGCACAGATATCAGCCAAGAGATCCGCAACTCTGTCGTTATTGAAGAGATCGTCAATATCCTGGGCTTAAGCGACACCGTCCTCAGGCAGGACAGTATTGTCTACCAGTACGGAAGCGAAGCAACCGTCCTTAGCGACATTGACCTTGTCATATTGAAAATCCTATATAATCCGGCTATTAAATGCGGCATGAACGCAGAAGCCTGCCAGCAGATCATTCAAGAACTGTACTACTAAATTCAAGAACTGTACTACTAAATTCCCTCTTGTTTTTTTCGTCCCTTATGGTTATAATAGGCGGAGAAACACATAAGGAGGTCCTATTATGGCTGTTAAGATTGAAAAAGATACCATCATCGGTGATGTTTTGGATGTTGCCCCTCAGGCTGCTCCCCTGTTTTTTGCCATCGGCATGCATTGCCTGGGCTGCCCCTCTTCCCGGGGTGAGACCGTAGAGGAAGCCTGCATGGTACACGGCATCGAGTGCGAGCCCTTCCTGGCTCAGCTGAATCACTTCCTGGAAGCATACGAAGCCAGCGAAGCTGAAAAGGCGCAGTAACAAAACCGGCCAGCCATCCCGTTTTGCCGGGATGGCTGTTTCTTTTAGGAGGTGAAATCCGGTGAACATTCCCCTTTCCCCAAGGCTTGCTCAGTGTTGCACGCTGATCCCCAAGGACTCTATAGTTGCAGACATCGGCTGTGATCATGGTTACTTAAGTATCTATCTCCTGAAAAACGGCATCGCCAAACAGGTAATTGCCGCAGATATCGGCGAACAACCCCTCAAATCTGCCATGGCAAACGCCCGTCGCTTTGGAGTTGAGGATAACATTCGGTTTTACCTTTCTGACGGCGCTATGAATATCCCGCGGGATTTCACCCACATGGTCTGCGCAGGTATGGGTGCTGATACCATGATCCACATTTTGGAAAATGCGCCCTGGCTGAAAAATGAGCAGTACGCCCTGATTCTTCAATGCCAATCCAAAACACCAACCCTGCGGAAATACCTTTCCGATAACGGTTTTTGCATTACACAAGAAACAGTGCTGAAAGACGGAAGATTCCTTTATACCATTATGGAAGTTCGTTATCAGCAATGCACGCCCCTTACTGCCGGTGAGTGCTGGCTCTCCCCTGCCTTGGCAGCCTCAGGAAGCCCCTATCTGCCCGCATATTATAAGCAGATAATAACAAAGCTGCAAAGAGCAATTAACGGAAGAAAAGAAAATGCAGACCCTAACATGGTAGCTGCATTAAAAGAACTGGAAAACGATCCTGTTTTTAAGGAGTTATCTTATGACAAAAGTTAATGATGTTCTAAATTGCCTCAACACGATCGCGCCCCCTTATATGAAAGAAAGCTGGGACAACGTGGGTCTTTTGTGCGGCAGCGCCCAGCAACCGGTAACCAAGATCCTGGTTGCCCTTGACCCCTTTGAGCATGTATGCCGTGAAGCAAAAGAAGTCGGTGCTGATCTGCTGGTGACCCACCATCCCCTGATCTTCGTAGCCCCTCATTCCATAACAGATGACAACAGTGTCGGCAGATCTATTATGCAGCTGGTGCGTAACAACATCAGCGCCATCAACGCCCACACCAATTTAGATTGCGCCCCCGGCGGTGTGAACGATGTATTGGCGCAGACCCTTGGGCTTAAAAATGTTCAGGTATTAAGCCCCAACGGCCAGGATACGGACGGAAACCCCTGGGGATTGCTGCGAGCAGGAAATGTCGAGGAACAATCCCTTGCCGATTTTCTGAAGACTGTTAAAACCGCGCTGAATTGCGAAGGCATACGTTATGTTGACGGAGGACGCCCTGTTTCCAAGGTTGCAGTTGGCGGCGGCTCCTGCGGTGGTGCTGTCCGGGAAGTGTATGACGCCGGCTGCGACACCTTTGTCACCGCGGATGTGAAATACAATCAGTTTTGGGATGCTAAGGAGCTGGGTATCAATCTCATTGATGCCGGCCACTTCCACACGGAAAATCCCGTAGTGGCAGTTCTGGCAGAAAAACTGCAAAAAGCCTTCCCAGATATTCAGGTTGTTACTTCAAAAACTCACGCCGATTGCGTAAAATTCTTTTGATATCGGTTGATTTTTCCAGCATTATTTGCTAAAATACCTTAGATCGTTTCACAAAGAAAGGAACTTATTACTATGTCCGGACATTCCAAATGGCATAACATTCAAAAAACCAAGGGCGCGCAGGACGCAAAGCGCGCTGCCGCCTTTACTAAGATCGCCAAGGAGCTGATTGTAGCTGTAAAGGAAGGCGGCGGCATCACTGACCCTGCCAACAACTCCCGTCTGGCTACTGTTATCACCAAGGCCAAGGCTGCCAATATGCCTAACGACAACATTAAGCGCTGCCTGGAAAAGGCTGCCGGTGCCGGCGGTGGCGACAGCTATGAAGCCATCACCTACGAAGGCTACGGCCCCGGCGGTGTTGCTGTGATCGTCGAAACCATGACTGACAACCGTAACCGTACTGCAGGCTCTATGCGCCACCACTTTGATAAATACGGCGGCAACCTGGGCGCCAACGGCTGTGTTAGCTGGAGCTTCGATAAGAAGGGCGTGCTGGTCATCGACAACGAAGACGGTGACTATGACGAAGACACCGTTATGATGGACGCTATGGACTGCGGCGCAGATGACTTTGAAGCAGAAGAAGATTGCTTCACCGTCTACACCACCCCCGAGGATTTCAATGCCGTTGCCGATGCTATGGCCGCTAAGAAGTACACCTTCGTTTCCGCTCAGATCGAGATGGTTCCCCAGAACTATCAGAAGCTGGAAAGCGAAGAGCAGTGCAAGCTGATGGAAAAGCTCATCGACATCATGGAAGAGGATGACGATGTGCAGAACATCTGGCACAACTGGGACAATTAAAGAGGTCATTAAAGCCCCAAACCGTCAAAATGATTTGATGATTTGGGGCTTTTCTATATACAAAGATATCTGTAAAATCCGTGTCCTGCTTTCCTTAACATTGATATGCTTGCTCTGCAAGCCATTTTGACTTACTGTGCAAACCGAACGACTAACGTACCTATGTACGCCGACGCGTTCGGTTTGCTTGTCTTTGGGGCTTTACTGACCTCTTAGTGTATGAACTCCCCGATGTGTGAGTCACACATCGGGGCTTTATGTTATTCTTCTGAAGGCTTTTGCTCCACTTCCACCAAGCCGGCAACATCGGTTACCGGTAAGGAGAATGCAATGCCCTGGGCTTTCTTCGCCATACCCATTTCCTTATAAATGGCATTAAGCACATCATCCTTAATTTTCTTAGGAACAACGATCATAACGATCTCTTTTTCAGAGTGAACATTAATACCAAAGAATGCCGCCGCATCTTCCTTGGCAACACCACGGGCATTAATGATCGTGCCACCCCGGGCGCCCTGTTCCTTGGCTACCGCCATAACATCATCTGCAAAGCCATCGTTTACAATGGCTAAAATCACTTCATAATTGCTTGTTTTCATAACTGACCTCCCAACTGCATCCGGTTATTGCTCATAAAACGGTACAAATTTACGCCGATCACGCTGCTTAAAGGAACGGCAAAGCTGATACCCTGCCCGTTTTTAATGGTACGGAACTTATCTTCTAAACCGTTCATAATTCCATCCACCAGATCTTCTCGAGCAACGCTAAGTATCACAGCCTTTTGATTGTTCAGGCCCAGCAGGCTAATGATCTCAGAAGTAGCTGTACCCTGACCGTTTAAGAGCATTTGCAGATTCACCTCAAACTGGCTGAGGTAATCCAAATAAAACTCACCCTTTTGCCGGTCTACCACCGTAACAAGGAGCTTCAGCTTTTTAATTGCAATATCTTTTTTCGCCATATAAGCCCTCCTTAGCCTGACCGATATGATCGGAACCCGCCCAAGCGAGCACCTGATCAGTCCAGGCTTCCTTTTATTCATTGATGGGCGTCAGCCCATCTGCTTCATATAAGATTCCCTGAACCGACCATCCATCCCGCTTGGGTCGCAGATTTTTGAGCCGCCCAACCGCTTTGAGGCAAGGCGGAGCTTTGCCGATGGGCTTTGTGCCCTTCAAAATGCGACAACGCAGCATCAATGTGGCTGGGCTCCTCAAAAACGAGTTTGGATTATATCGGTCAGGCTAGATAAAGTTAATGATCTGCTGGTCATCCGCGCCAAGGATCTTCTGCATCGCTCGGCGTTCCTTCACCTTTTGACCGATGATTGCCTTAAAGCCTAAAAGCTGAATGGTAATCAGCGGGGTCATGGCAACCACAGCCACCACGCCAAAAGCATCCTGCATAATACTTCCGCTGCCCTGCACGCTCATACAAGCGCCAATAGCAAAAGGCAGGATAAATCCTGATGTCATCGGGCCGCTGGCAACACCGCCGGAGTCAAATGCAATAGCCGTATACACCTTAGGCACAAACAAGGATAACAACAAAGAAAGGAAATAACCGGGAACCACATAGTAGACAATAGAAAAGTCCAGCACGATACGCAGCATAGAAAGTCCGATTGCCGCGCCCACACCGATACACAGACCCAGGATCATAGATCTGCGGGATACAGAACCGCCGGTGACCTCTTCAACCTGATGGGTCAGCACGTGGATGGCAGGCTCAGCCAGCACCACCAGGACGCCCATAATCAAGCCAAAGCCAACAAGTACAGCGGGATATTGATTACCCAAAGCGCCCATAGCCTCACCCAGCCGGTAGCCCACCGGCATAAAACCCACATTGACGCCGGTCAAAAAGATTACAAGGCCAAGATATGTAAATACCACACCCACGGCGATCTTCTTCAGCTGCCGCCGGGAAAGACGCAGGAACGCAAGCTGACACACCAGGAAGAACACAACGATCAGACCCAACGCAATGGACACTTCCTTCATCACATCCAAACCTGTATGCAGGTATTGACCCAATACGTCTTCCACAGGGGGATAGTTCACAGAGTAGGGCTGCATATTTCCTCCGGAGAACAGACCTAAAGCCATAACCGCCAGGATAGGGCCAATGGAGCAAAGGGCTACCAAGCCGAAGCTGTTTTCCTTGGAGCGGCGGTCACCCAGTACGTGGGAAATACCGATACCCAGCGCCATAATAAAAGGCACGGTAATGGGGCCGGTGGTCACGCCGCCGGAGTCAAATGCAACCGGCAGTAGCCAATCCTTACCCTGCACCACCAAAACAAGGGCAATAGCAAACAAAAACATATAGAAAATAGAAAGTAGCTGGGAAAGGGTTCTGTGAAAAACTATACGCAAAATTGCAATCACAAGGAACAGTCCAACGCCAACACCCACAGTCAGAATCAAAGCCGTTCCGTCCATCACACCGGCTACCTGCTTGGCAAGCACCTGCAAGTCCGGCTCAGCGACTGTGATCAGCAAGCCCAAAGCAAAGCTCACACCCAACAAAAGCATTAATTTGCGCTGCTTGGAAAGGCCAGCGCCTACGTGGGTTCCCATAGGGGTCATTGCCAGGTCAGCGCCCAGATTAAACAAACCGATACCCAATATCAGCAGCACAGCGCCCACAGTAAAGGACGCCAACTCTGTTGACGTAAAGTTAAACCAGGGTGTCAGCGCCATTATGTACACAATGGCGGTTATAGGCAGCGCAGAGATCAGCGCTTCTTTAATTTTGTCGATCAATTCTTTCACTGTATCACCACATAAAAATTCTTTTTTTAATTATAACATAGTTTCCAATGCAAAGCTATAAAAATTAATACTAAATCATAAAAAAGTGCGTTTTCCGGGAAAACCGGAAAACGCACAAAATGTATCAAACAGAAAGCTTCATATCACCGTCTTTGACCCAGCCAAGTCTACGCAGCCCTAAGTTGATCAGCCAACTCAATACAGCAGGCAGAACAATGCAGATCAGCAAAAGTCCGATCCAATCTACTGCTCCGGGCACAAAGGTGGATTCAGGCGCAAACCAACCGGAGATCACACCGATGGGGCCCACCATACCGCAAGTACCCATACCGCTGGACACCGCAGCGCCGTTCATTTCCAGATGAAACAGCATGGTTGCCAAAGGGCCGGTAATCGCCGATGCCAAGGTAGGCGCGATCCAGATCCGGGGATTCCTAAAGATGTTCGGCACTTGGAGCATAGATGTACCCAAACCTTGGGCAATCAGGCCGCCCCAGCGGTTTTCCCGGAAGGAAATCACGGCAAAGCCCACCATCTGCGCGCAGCAGCCGGCAACCGCAGCGCCGCCCGCAAGGCCTGTTAGGCCCAACCCTGCGCAGATCGCAGCGGAGCTAATAGGCAAGGTCAGGATCATGCCCATTACCACGGAAATCACCACGCCCATAATGAGCGGCTGCTGATAAGTAGCCCAGCGGATGATCTCACCCAGCGCCTTTGCGCCTTCACCGATGGGCGCAGCGATCAAAAGCGCCAAACCGCAACCAACCAAGATGGTAACCAAAGGCGTCACCAGTACATCGATCTTGGTTTTCTTGCTCACCAGCATACCGATCTCGGAGGCCACAATGGCAATCACCAGCACCGCCAGAGGGCCGCCTGCGCCGCCCAACGCTTTGGTGGCGTGACCTACCGCAGCCAGGGAAAACAGTACCAACGGATGGGCTTTGAGTGCATAACCAATAGCAATAGCCATAGCACAGCCATCCGCACCGGAAGCAAACGTACCCACATCCACCAGCACACCGGCAAAGCTTTGCAGCGCAGCCACGTTCATCAGCTGCTGACCCAAGGTCTTAATGATCGTACCCATAAGCAGGGATGCGAACAGACCGTTCGCCATGGCTCCCATGGCATCAATGAAATACCGTTTTGCGTACTTTCGAAGGATCGCATTTAGGCTCCCCTTCTTGCTTTCTTTGTTCAAATATATCTCCTTTCTTATTACGAGGGCCTCCCCCGTATGAGAGCATTATAGCACCGCCAAATAATGGGCGCAATAGGCAAAATATATAAAACAGGCCACAACTGCAAGGAAAAATCCTATCAAAAAAACAAGTCAAAAATGCGAAAATAATACTTGACAAACTATGACCTGATAGCTATAATAAGCGTGTTCTGTTTGAGCCGCCGGTATAGCTCAGTTGGTAGAGCAACTGATTTGTAATCAGTAGGTCGGGGGTTCGAGTCCGTCTACCGGCTCCATTCAGAGTGCGAAAGTATATAGGACTCGAATGATAAGTTGCGGTGCGGATGAGCGTCGCCGCCGACAGCTTGATGGAGGCGAACCTTAGTTTTCATATGCTATGAAAACGCAAACGAGTCCGTCTACCGGCTCCAGACAGACGGTAGATCTAAATATGGGGGATTTCCCGAGTGGCCAAAGGGGACAGACTGTAAATCTGCTGGCTATGCCTTCGGTGGTTCGAATCCACCATCCCCCACCAGAAAAGAGCACCATCCATCGGATGGTGCTCTTTTCTGGTAGATGGGATTCGAACACATGGCAGTGCGACACTCTGGTGGGGTGTTGCTGCCACCAGTTCATAAACTGGTGGCTACATTAATTTTTGCCGCAGGCAAAAATGCATATCGAACCCACCACCCCCAATAAATCCACCTACAAATTAACCTATTGCAAAATTCGGTCGCTCCATTTATAATTAAAATACTTTGATAAAAGGAGCTATGCGAAATGAAAAGAATATACTCCATCGATTTTTTCAAATTGCTGTTTGCCTACCTAATTGCTCTTAGTCATACGAGTATCCGCATTCCCGGATACGAGTGCGCTGTTGTTTTCTTCTTTATTCTTTCCGGTTACTTTTTGGCAAGAAAATTCTACAACAAAAAGGCTGCAAACATTCCCTATAGCGGCGCGCAATACACCCTGGACCACATAAAATCATTATATCCTCACTATGTCCTTTCCCTGGCAGTTATGTTTGCATATTTCTTCCTGCGAAACACCTATTATATTCACGCCGGCATCCCTGCAGCTGTGCCTTGGGCCGAAATGCCTGCCAAGATCTATAACCTGATCCCGGAACTGTTTATGATGCAGAACATCGGCTTCTATGACGGCGGGCTGAACTATCCCCTTTGGCAGATCAGCACCCTGGTGATCAGTGGCTACTTTATCTACACCCTTCTGCGCTACAATGAAAAGCTGTCCACGCAGATCATCTTCCCTGTAGCCATCCTTTTGATCCAGGTTTACTTAACGGGCGATATTGACACCTTCGGCACAGTAGGTATTTTCTATATCCCGATGGTTCGGGCATTTTCCGCCATTTCTTTTGGTGTACTGGTATTCAAGCTGTTGCATTCTGAAATCTATGCCAAGAATTTTGCCCAGCATAAGCTCGCTTTGAACATCTGTTCTATCCTGTCACTGATCACTGTTTTCGTCTTCCACGACAACCAAATCTTACTGATTACATCCGTATTTATTATTGCAGCCTTGATTGAACCCACCAGCTGGCTGAACAAGGTCTTTAACCACAAAATCTTCTCTTCCTTTGGAGAGCTTTCCTACGCCGTGTACCTGAATCATGCATTTGTAATATGGATTATGGACGACTTTGTACAGGAAATTTTCCGTGTACTGGGCATTCCCAGTAATACATTTATTACCGGCGCCGTCTTCTTTATTGGACTAACCGTCTATTCTGTTATTACGTTAGCTCTGGTCAAATTCTTCAAGAAAAAGCTTCAAGCGAAAAAAATAACAGCAAAAATCACCACCGCATAATTAGGAGGAAATTTGCAATGGAACAATGGAACGGCTATAACTGCGAGAAATTTACATTTGAAGACCGGGATGCCATCATCGTATTCCCTTCTGTTACACCAAATGGCAAGCTTGCCATCAAAACCGAATACTGGGGCGCATTCCCTGATGTAGAAATGGGTCTATTGAATAATGGTTTCCATTTGGCCTACATTAAAAATTCTTCTCGGTTCGCTCCACCAGCAGACTGTGACATAAGAGCGCGCTTTGTAAAATTTCTGGCAGGAAAATATAATTTATACCCCAAATGCGTACCCGTCGGCATGAGCTGCGGCGGCGCACATGCCGTTAATTTCGCAGGCCGCTATCCGGAGCTGGTCAGCTGTATGTATATAGATGCACCGGTACTGAATTTCAACGATTTCCCTGCCAAATATAACCGGGCAGAATTTCATCACATTTTTGATGTGGAATTCAATGCCGCCTACCCCGGCACAAAACGTTATATGCTGATGAATTTCCCCCACCATCCCCTATGCCATACCGAGATTCTTATTGAAAATCGCATCCCCATTTTACTGGTCTACGGTAAAGAAGACGCCACCGTACTATACCCTGAAAACGGCCAACTCTTGGTAGATGCCATGGAAGGAACCGGGCTAGTGAAGGTTATTGAGGTAAAGGGCAGAGGCCACCATCCACACGGACAATTAGACGACAACGCCGAAATTGTGAACTGGATTTTGGAACATTGCTAAAAAGAAGCAGGTCATTTGACCTGCTTCTTTTGCGTTTTCATTATGTAACAATAAATGCCGATACCGGCCAACGGGAATAACATTCCCACCAGCATACCCAACTTCATGCCCAGCTGCTCCGGCGCAATAGAAAGTTGCGATGCCAGCTGCACCGTCCAAGGATTTGCCATTGCAAAGTCTGTCACAACACCTACCAGCTGCGGGCCTACAGATGCGCCCAGATCACCACCGGCGGCCATCATGGCATATATAAACACACCGCCATGCAAAATCCGTTCAGAGGCAACAACAAGGCTACCCGGCCACATCATAGATACGCACAAACCTGTGAGTGCGCAAGCCGCCAAGCCTACAACGGGAATAGAGGTAATTGCAGCAACAAGATAACAAGCAGTTGCACCGATAGCGCCCACAAATAGAACTTTACCGATATTTCTACCCATTTTGGCATACAGCGAACGGCCAAGACCCAGCATCACCGCAAAGGCAGCAACGCCAAACAGGTCTCCCCATACCTTTTCAATACCCAACGCCTTTTCCATATAACCGGAACACCACTGAGCCATCGTGCATTCCGACGCACCGCCCAGAAAGATAGCAATTACACAAAGCCAAAGCGTCTTATTCTTTAATAGCTTCAATGCACCGGACACCCGTTCCGGAGTTTCCATTTTGGGGATCTGCACACCGCTGAAGAGCATAATTGAGCTAAGAGGAACAGCCAAAAACAAGATGGCCAGCCACTGCCAACGATGCATCCCGACAAGGAGCAGAAACAGCGTGCTTACCACCACCATTCCCACTACGCCCCAGGCGTAAATAGAATGTAACTTGCTCATCTCCCGATCAGGATCTTCCGCGGGAATTGCGGCAATCACCGGGCTGATAAGCACCTCGCAAAAGCCGCTGGCAGCAGAAAAAATCACTGTACCCATCACCAGACCTGCATACACCGCCTGGGGAAATATCCAGGGCCAAACTGCATACAGCGCAAGCCCGATAGCGCAAAGCACGGGGGCAAATTTTACCGCTTTGGGGATATTGAATTTGTGAGAAAAAAAGGAAAACACCAAATCTACCAGCAGCTGCGTGGTAAAATTGACCAGCACCAAAAGTCCCAACAGCGAATAAGAAATGCCATACATCGTACGGAATGTTAAAAACAAGATGGGAGACAAATTGCCGATTACTGCCATAGAGATATTACAGGTATAACATCCCGAGCGCAGTCTCAAATACGGATCTTTCACATTATTTGCTCTCCATAATTTCCTGCATTTTCAGCATAATACCGGGGATATCAATTCCCTGAGGACAATGGGCCATACAAGCGCCACACTGCAAGCAGTCTGTAGGTCCCTTGTCCCCACCCATATTACTAAAACGCCAGGTATCATTCGTAATGCCGTACTCATTATACATACCCATGATCTTGGGAATATCCAATCCAGCCGGACATTCATCACAGCAATAGCGGCAACCGGAGCAAGGCACACCCATACAGGAAAGATAAGCTTCCTTTACCTGATCCAAGGTCTTACGCTCCGTTTCACTCAGGAGCATTTCATCGTTAAATGTAACCAGATTATCTGCCATAACCGTTTCGTCCGTCATACCGGAAAGCACAGTCTGTACGCCGTCAAGACCCATCAACCACCTAAAGCTCCAGGAAGCAATACTCTTATCAGGCGCAGCCTCCTTCAGCATAGCTGCGGTCTGATCATTCAAAGCAGCCAGCTTGCCGCCCTTCAGCGGCTCCATTACCCAAACAGGAATCCCATGCTCCTGCAAAACCTCATACTGTTCCTTGGCATTCTGCACAGTCCAGTCCACGTAATTGAGCTGCATCAGCGCCATGTCAAAGCCGTCATAATAAGAAAGCAGGCGCTTCAAAGTAGGGATCTTAGCATGGGTGGAAAAGTTCAGATGCCGGATTCTTCCTGCCTTCTTCTGCTCCAACAGGTAACCTATATAATCCTTCTCAGGGTCAGTATAGTACTTCACTGTATCTTCATTCAAGCTATGCAGCAAATAAAAGTCCACATAGTCTGTCTGCAGCCGCTCCAGCTGGGCTTCAAAGGTTGCAGCCACGTCTCTGTTTTCACTGCCATAGCACTTAGTAGCCAAGTAATAACTATCCCGGGGATATTTCTTCAGCGCTTCACCCAAAAACCGTTCAGAATCCCCCTTTTGATAAATATGGGCTGTGTCGAAATAATTAATACCGCCGGCGATCGCCGCATCTACGATCCTTTGTGCCTTTTCCCGGTCGATGGTCAGATTATCCCCCTCAACGGTAGGGAAACGCATACAACCCAAACCCAAACGGGAGATCATTTTTCCATGAAATTCCTTATAAAGCATGCTGCACCTCCATAATCTATTTCCTTTATTTTACTTCCCAGCAAAACCGCTGTCAAGGAAAATAGCTGGGGATTGTATTTATTCGCAAACTGTGGTAGAATAACAAAACATTTTGCAAAAGGAGGACATACCGTGGGTATATCATCTTGGATAAATACAATAAAAAGATGTTCTTTCCTTAGATTTATTGTCTTTTTCTGCGCGTTCTTTGCCCTTGAGCTTTTCGCCTTTTTTACTATCTTACCCGGAGTGGGCTACGGCCTGATTTTTGGCGCATTATGGTCAGCGCTGCTGTCATCCGTGTTGTGTCTGCTGCCGCAAAAGGCAAGCCGCATTGTATTTGGTATTTTATATTTTCTCTGCTTCGGCTGGACTGTAGGCCAAACCGGTTATTATCAGGTCTTCGGCAAGCTGATGTGGCTGGCGACCCTTGGTTACGCAGGCGAAGGCGCAGCCTATGTAGGCGGTATTCTGCAAAAGCTGGGCATCCTATGGTGGATTTTTATGGTGCTTCTGCTGGCTTTGGGAATCTTTATCCTTGTGAAATTCTCTGTATTCCGCCAGGACAAACGGCCCACCGCCGCCTTGCTTATTACCTTATGCGCAAGTCTACTGTGTATCTTTGTTCTGCCGGAGTTGTTATACCCTCGGGCAAATCAGGAAAACCATACCGACGGCTACGCCGATTCCCTTTCCTACCGCACCACCTATGATACCATGTATGATGCCCATAAGACCTATGCTCTTTGCGGCATATATCACATGACCGTACGGGATATTGGCAATCAGATCATCGCTCCCTTTGCATCGAAAGATCAGCAATCGAAAGATATTGCCTTTATTGAGGAATATTTTTCCGACCGAAAAATGCATCAAGACAATGAAATGACCGGTCTTTTCGCAGGCAAAAACGTTGTATTCGTAATAATGGAATCCACCGATGACTGGCTCATCACCCCGGAAGATACCCCTACTATTTACCGCCTGATGAACAGCGGCATTTCCTTTACTGAGTTCTATACCCCCGGCTTTGGCAGCGTACGGACTTTGAATTCTGAATTTTGTCTCAATTCCGGCGTCTATCTGCCCACCACCGGTAATTATGTTTTCGATTATTTAGAAAACGATTTCAGCCACTCTATGATCGCTCAGTTTGCAACCCAAGGCTACAACGGCCAGGTATTCCACTTCAATACCTCAGATTTTTACAGCCGCGGTTTGTTGGAGCCTGCCTTCGGCTATGAGGGATATAACAGCTATTTAGAGCTTACCGATGACGAAGAGTTGCTCCTCAGCGAAACCTACCTGTTTGATAACGAACAGTTAAGCGATCTATTCTTCCGGGATGGGCTGACCTTTAATACGGTCATCACCCGCTCTGCTCACCTGCCCTATAACTATGACGATCCTCAAAGCGAATATGCCCTATCCCTGTACCCGGAATACAGAGGCAAATACGGCTCTGAAGAAGAAGATTGCGCCCGGGCAAAGATCCGCCTTGTGGATGACTTCTTTACCCGTCTTATTCAGGAACTGGAAGCAAGAGGACAGCTGGAAAACACCGTGATCATCGGCGTTACCGACCATTACGCAATGGGCTATTCTGACATAGGTGAGCTTTTGGAATTCTCCGGCGTAACAGAACCTCTGCTGGTAGAGCGCACTCCCTTCTTCATTTGGAGTGCAGATACTCCCACAATGAAGGTAAATAAGACATTAAATACCACCGACCTTTTGCCTACAGTGCTTAACCTATGGGGTATCAATTCTCCCTACACCTATCTTGGTCAAGATGCATTTGATCCCAATTACGAAGGCTACGCCCTCTTCCCTGACGGCAGCTGGATCAGCGACGGTGTGGTATGCTCGATAGATGTGAACGGCAAGATCCAAGTCCTTGCCAACGAAAAGGGTAAGACCCTTTCTGAAGATTACCTGGACGAAATGTGCTCCCGAGTATTAAACTTTATCCAGGTAAATAACCTGATCCTTACCACCGATTATTATGCCAAATAAAAACAAGCGGAACGTCACGCATGTGACGTTCCGCTATTTTTTGCATTAAACGAAGTGAACAAAGGAAAGCTTGATTTTCTCCAAATCCACTTCTGCCGGCGCATTATCCATAGCCTCATCGATCAATGTGCTGGCTCTTTCGCTGATCATGGCCGTTTTTACATAACGGATCCACATATCCTCTTTTTCAACAAAGAACATAATGTGATAGCCAAATTCCGTTTTTATCAGGTCATAATCTCCAAACTGACGGCTTTCGTCGAAGATCCAATCATTAAAAGCCTGAACAGTACTGCCTTTCAGCGCATTGGCGATCATACCACCTTCGGATGCAGAGGGGCATGAAGAATACTTTACAGCCATATTTGCAAAGGTGGTCTCAGAACGATCGCTTTCCAGGTATTCGTTCAAAATCTCCTGAGCCTTTACCCGGCAGGCTTCCCAGGCCTCCTGCGTATATTCACTAAAATTTGTGCCTTCAATAGGAGTACCGCCTTCCGGTGTCAGCAAGATATGACGCACATCCACCGCAAGCCCCACATCTTTCGATGCACCGGCGTTGACAATGGTAGTCTCATATTCTTTGTAATAGGCCTCCATCTCCTCCAGCGTAGGCATAAGATCACTATACAGCTTCTCAAAATAGCTGTTGCAGTAATAATCTGTGTAAAGATACCGCATATAGCCATCAAAAGTACAGCCTGCACCCATTTCCGCAGAAACCATTTCCTGAAGATTCTTGTAACCCAACTGCTCAGCTAATTCCTGCATTTCCTCAGGCATGGCTTCGTACTCCTGCTGCAAATCCGCAGGAAGCTGATATCCATTTTCCTTTGCCATAAGGGACAATGCTGTATACCGTTTCCACACATAAAGCGCCTGCTCCAGGAACAGTTCCTCCCAGGTCTGACCGGTTTGGGTATTATAGATCTGCTCACCTAAAGGCTTGCTAAGATCCACGCCATAATAAGAGACATAACCGCCGCTTTCCTTGATAAATGCATAGATCTGCATACAGTAATATGCCTGCAATTCCGCATTGGTCAGCTCCACATCACCGATTCTGCCTACCACCTGATCTGCCGCTGCCAGCGCATCTTCATCAGATACGGTATAATCAGAATACTCATATACCGGAGCAGACGGCTCTGTGGGCTTATTATCTGCAGGCTTAACGCCGTTATATACAACAAAAAACAGCACCACCGCCAGGGCAACCAGCAGCAAACCGGCAATACCGCCCAAAGCAAATTTCATCATCCTATTTTCTCTTCTGAGCTTATCATCCTCAGTAAAGTTTTCCCGACTCATCAGAAACCTCATTTCTGCCCATCAAGGCTATCATACCTAGGGATTTTACCACAACGGCCTTGTAATTACAAGGTGTGTGGAAAAAAGTTTACAAAACCGCAATTTTACGCAAAGCACACTTGCAAAAACCGCGGAAAAATGGTATCATTCTAAGTTGATAGATTATATCCAAAAGGAGCTTCCCCTATGAACACCAAGACCTCTGTTATAAGCCAGGAACAGCTGAATGAACAGCTTGCCAACTGCGGCCGCATCGCTGCATATTGGCACGAAAACGGCATTACTCCCTGCGCTTATGTGGAGACCTACGGCTGCCAGCAAAATGAAGCAGATTCCGAGCGGATCCGAGGCATTTTGATAGAAAGCGGCTATACCATTGTCGATAGCCCGGAAGGCGCAGACGTGGTGGTTATGAATACCTGCGCTATTCGGGAACACGCAGAACAGCGAGTCTTTGGCAATTTGGGTGCGCTTACCCATACAAAGCGCCGACATCCTAGGCAGAAAATCTTTTTGTGCGGCTGCATGGCAGGCGAGGAAAAAGTGACCGAGCGTATTCGCAAAAGTTTTCCCCACGTAGACGGCGTGTTTTCCACCCACCACCTGTGGCAATTCCCGGAAATATTATACCGTGTGCTCACCGGGAAAAAGCGAGTATTTTACACCCAGGACGAGCCCGGCTCCATTGCAGAGGGTCTTCCCCAGCAGCGGGATAACACCCTGAAAGCCTGGGTATCCATTATGTACGGCTGCAACAATTTTTGCACCTATTGCATCGTCCCCTACGTCCGTGGCAGAGAGCGGAGCAGAAGGCCGGAAGATATCCTGGCCGAATGCCGCGAAGTGATCGCAAACGGCGCTAAAGAGATCACACTGCTGGGTCAAAATGTAAATTCCTACGGCAAGGATCTAGCTTGCGGCGTGGATTTTTCTGATCTGCTTTCCATGATCGCCCAGATTCCCGGCGATTTTCTCATCCGGTTTATGACCAGCCACCCCCGGGATGCTTCCCATAAGCTGTTCGATACTATGGCAGCCACCCCGAAGATCGCCAAGCAGCTGCACCTTCCCTTCCAGTCTGGTTCTTCCCGGGTCTTAAAGGCTATGAACCGGCATTATGACCGGGAAACCTATTTGGAGCTGGTGCGCTACGCCAAGGAAAAGATGCCGGAGCTGGTGCTTACCTCTGACGTGATCGTGGGCTTCCCCGGGGAAACGGAAGAAGAATTTGAAGAAACCATCAGCCTGATCCAGCAGGTGCATTACGATAGCCTGTTCACCTTCATCTTCTCCCCCAGAACGGGAACACCTGCTGCATCTATGGATGACCCCACCCCCAAGGAAGAAAAGAACCGCCGTTTTGACAAGCTTTGCGCTGTACAAAACAGTATTTCAGAAAAGATTCACGAAGGTTATGTGGGCAAGAAGATGCGCTGTCTGGTAGACGGCACGGATAACGACCTGCTCACCGCCCGCACCGAAGGTGGACGCCTGGTGCGTTTCAAAGGTGCCCCCTCTCTCATCGGCCAATTTACAGATATAACCATTACCGGTGCTACCACCTGGAGTCTCACCGGAGAAAAGGAATGATACTATGGCAACGCCTGCAAATGAAATGACCCCTATGCGCCGCCAATATTACGAGATCAAAGAGCGCAATCCCGGCTGCATTCTGTTTTTCCGGTTAGGCGATTTCTATGAAATGTTTGACGATGACGCCGTCCTGGCCGCCCGGGAGCTGGATCTTACCCTGACCACCCGTGACAGGAATAAACCTAAGGAAGAGCAAAACCCCATGTGCGGTGTTCCCTTCCACAGCGTCGATTCCTACATCGCCCGTCTTGTTTCCAAGGGCTACAAAGTAGCCATCTGCGAGCAGTTGGAAGACCCCAGCCAGGCAAAGGGTATCGTACAGCGGGATATTACCCGCATTGTCACCCCCGGTACGGTAACAGAAAGCTGTATGCTGGACGAGGGCAAAAACAACTATTTCGCCTGCATTTACGGTATGGATTCCCGCTACGGTCTTGCTTTCTGCGACCTCTCCACCGGCGCTTTTTTCTCAACCGTTTGCATTGATGCGGCCTCCGCAGCCTCTGAGCTGGGTCGCTTTGCCCCCACGGAAGTGATGCGGGGCGGCGAGAATGTAAACGATCCTATTTTGGAGGAAGCTCTGTTCCAGCGGCTTAAGTGCTGTGTGGATGAAACAGCCCCTTCCCAGTTTCAGTTAGCAAGCTGCGAACAGCTGCTGGAAAACCATTTTCACCAGGATATTACCCAGCTAGGCTTGGGCAGCATGGATCCTGCCATTATGGCCTCCGGTGCTCTGCTGCAAACCCTGCTGACCCTGCAGAAAAATGACCTTGCTCATATCCGCCAGCTGCAGTTTTATACCAGCGGCCGGTTTATGGAACTGGATCTGGATGCCCGACGCAACCTGGAGCTGACGGAAACGCTCCGAAGCAAAGAAAAGAAAGGCACACTCCTTTGGGTGCTGGATAAGACCCATACCGCTATGGGCGGCAGACTGCTCCGCAGCTGGCTGGAAAAGCCCCTGCTTGACCCCACCGAAATCGGCAGACGGCAAGGCGCTGTTCAGGAGCTTGTAGATGAAACCATGACCCGCAGCGACCTGACGGAAGCCCTGAAAGATGTTTCCGACTTAGAGCGTGTTATGACCCGCATTGTTACCGGTACTGTCAACTGCCGTGACCTTTTGGGCCTTGCCCGTGGTCTGCGGGCGCTGCCCCAAGTAAAGCAGGTATTAAGCGGCACAGAAAGTCCTATGCTGCAAAAGCTGGCTGCATCCATCGATTCTTTGGAAGACTGCGCTGACCGCATCGAAAACACCATTGTGGACGAGCCTCCCCTGACCATTCGTGAAGGCGGTATCATCCGTCCCGGCGCAGACCAACAGGCAGATTTCCTCCGCAGCCTGATGCAGGGCGGCGCTGAAACCATCCTGACCATTGAAGCTCAGGAGCGGGAAAAGACCGGTATCCGCACCCTGAAGGTAAGCTATAACCGGGTATTTGGCTATTATATCGAAGTTTCCAAATCCTTTATGGATCAAGTACCCAGCCACTATATCCGCAAGCAGACCCTTGCCAACTGTGAGCGCTACATTACTCAGGAACTAAAGGAACTGGAAGATCAGGTGCTGGGCGCAAAGGATCGCCTGGTTGCTCTGGAATATCAAATCTTTACGGCTTTACGGGAATACCTCGCCCAGCAGGCAAGCCGGGTGCAAATATCCGCCGCAGCCGTTGCTGCCGCTGACGCCCTGTGTTCCTTAGCAACGGTCGCAGTGCAAAAGGGCTATTGCCGCCCGGAGATCACTCTGGACAGCGACCTTTCTATTACCGACGGCCGCCACCCTGTTGTAGAGCAAATGCTCACCGATTCTCTGTTTGTCCCTAACGATACCAGCCTTGGCAGCCGGGACAATCAGGTTTCCATTATCACTGGTCCTAACATGGCAGGTAAATCCACCTATATGCGTCAAGTGGCTCTCATCGTACTGATGGCGCAGATGGGTTCTTTCGTACCTGCTCGCTCTGCCCGCATCGGCATTGTGGACAGGGTGTTCACCCGAATCGGCGCCAGCGATGACCTGGCATCCGGCAAGTCCACCTTTATGGTGGAGATGGCAGAAGTAGCTTCTATTTTGAAATATGCCACATCTAAGAGTCTGCTGATCCTGGACGAGATCGGCAGAGGCACTTCTACTTACGACGGCATGGCCATTGCTCGGGCAGTGCTGGAATACGCCGCCAACCCGCGGCTTTTGGGTGCAAAAACTTTGTTTGCCACCCATTATCACGAGCTTTCCGCCATTGAGGATGAGCTGCCTAATGTACGTAACTACAACATCGCTGTGAAAAAACGGGGCGACAAAATGATCTTCCTTCGTAAGATCGTACCCGGCGCTACTGACGACAGCTACGGTGTGGAAGTAGCAAAGCTGGCTGGTCTTCCCTCTCAAGTCGTGACCCGGGCCCGGCAGATCCTGAATGAACTGGAGACCCAGGAAGGCGCACCTGTGCGCCGTGTACAGGATGAAGAACCGGACGATCAGATGTCCATGCTGGATCTGGGCGCCCAGCAGGTACGACAGGCCTTAGAAAGCATCAATGTGGAAACCTTGACTCCCATTGAAGCCATGAACGAGCTGTATAAGCTAAAGAAGTTACTGAACTGATATGAAAAAGCTGCACATCCAAACAACAAAAAATACTGAGCTCATAGCCTGGTGTTATCTGATATTCCAGCAGTTCTTCCTTCCTAATACCGTGGTTTTTCTCAACGGTCTTTTACCCTACAAGATGGATACTGCCGTTGCGAACTTTTTGATCTTCTGTATCAATTTCATTGTTATCACATTGCTTTTCGGCAAATTTCTGTGGCAGCACGCCCAGCGGTTCTTCCTGAATCCGCTGCCCTGTCTGCTAACTGCAGCCATCAGCTTTTTTGTCTATCTGCTGGTCAATTCCCTGCTTTCTTCCCTGATCATCAGCGCTTTTCCCAACTTTTCCAATGTAAATGACCAGGCGATTAACACACTCTTTAACGAACACTTTTTCCTGATGGCTATCGGCACTGTGATCCTTGCCCCCGTAGCAGAAGAACTTTTGCACCGTGGACTTGTTTTCCGGGTGCTTTACCGGAAGAATCCGATACTGGGATATGTAGCATCCGCGCTTCTGTTCAGCGCCATTCATGTAGTGGGTTATATTGGCAGCTATGACAGCATCACGCTGCTGATTTGCTTTATCCAATATATCCCCGCCGCGCTGATCCTTTGCGCCGCTTATGCGCAGAGCGACAGTATTTTCGTTCCAATTCTGATCCATATGACCCTAAATTTGATAGGTGTCATCAACACGAGGTGATTTTATGCCCAAGATCATACAGCTGAGCCAGCACGTAGCCAACCTGATCGCTGCCGGTGAAGTGGTGGAACGCCCTGCCAGCGTTGCCAAAGAACTTTTGGAAAACGCAGTAGACGCAGGCGCTACCCAAGTAACCCTTGAGATCCGGGACGGCGGTATGACCTTTTTACGGGTAACCGATAACGGCTGTGGTATGTCTCTGGAGGATGCCCGCACCGCTTTTCTGCGCCACGCAACATCCAAGTTAAGAACTGCCGAAGATCTGGCTGCTATCTCCACCATGGGTTTCCGTGGCGAAGCATTGGCCGCTATCGCCTCTGTCAGCCGTATCGACCTTCTGACCAAGCTTACCGGCGCTGTAGCAGGCACATCCCTGACTTTGGAAGCAGGTGTCATTACTGATGAAGGTGAAGCCGGCTGCCCGGCGGGTACGACCATCATTATCCGGGATCTGTTCTACAACACCCCCGCCAGAATGAAGTTTATGAAGTCCGATTCCGTAGAAGGCGCAAGAGTTACTGCCGCTATGCAGCTGCAGGCTCTGGCCCACCCGGAGGTGGCTTTCCGTTATATCAAAGATGGCAAGGAGCTGTTGTCCACCCCCGGCACAGGCAAACTGCAGGATGCGGTTTACGCCGTCTACGGCAAGGAATTTGGCCGTATGGTGGCTGTAAATTCCGCATGGGAAGGCTATCAGCTTACAGGCTTTGTATGCAAAAGCACCGATGCCCGCCCCAGCCGCAGTATGCAAACCTTTTTCGTAAACGGGCGGCCTGTGAAGTCCCGTCTGCTGATGGCCGCTTTGGAGGAGGCCTACCGCAACCAAATTATGCAAGGCAAATTCCCAGCCTGTGTGCTGCACCTGAATATTCCTGTTAATGTAGTGGATGTAAATGTACACCCTGCCAAAACAGAGGTCAAATTCCTTAACGAAAAGGCTGTATTTGACTGTGTCCACTATGGCGTATTGGGCGGCCTGAATAACGTACAGGATCGGCCTCAGGTACAGCTAAAGCCCCCTGTTCCCCCAGCGCCTGTAACACCGCCGCAACCGGCAACCCAAAAAGTTCCCAAGCAAGACAGCTTTTTCCGCACTATGGATGCCAAGGAATATAAAGCATTCCTGGGCGCAGTTGCTACCGCGCCAAAGCCGGAGCAGACCGCCGCTATCAAAACGGCCAATGCAGTCCGTCAGGAAGTGGTGCTTCCCAAGCTCGATCCCCTGCCTGCAAAACCGGAACCGCAACCGGTAATCACCGAGCCGGAGCAGGAAGTAATGCCTATGCCCGAGATCACTCCCTGGCGTATGGTTGGCGAGCTTTACAACGCCTATATCCTTGTGGAGCAAGGCGAGGAAGGCTTTATTATTGACAAGCACGCCGCCCACGAACGCATTCTCTTTGAAAAGCTGAAAGCCAATCAGGAGACCATCAGCGCCCAAGCACTCATTACCCCCATCCAGGTAAAGCTCCATGCCGATCAGGCAGCAGCGCTGCTGGATAACGCAGGTATGCTTGCCCAATTGGGCTTTGAAATTGAAGAATTTGGTACAAATACCGTTCTTGTAAGACAGATCCCTATGGATCTTGCCCCGGAGCAAACTGCCGACACCCTGGAAACCATGGCGGCAGACCTGCTCAGCGGACGCCGGGAAAAGGCAACCACCGTCCGGGATGAAATTCTCCACACTGTGGCCTGCAAGGCAGCCATCAAGGCCGGCTGGAAAACCGACAGCCGGGAGCTGCAGGTGCTGGTAGATACCGTGATGGGCCGGGATGATCTTAAACACTGCCCCCATGGCAGACCTATTTGCATCACCCTTTCCAAAAAGCAGCTGGAAAAGAACTTCAAACGATAAAACAAGGAGGCGCAGCCTTTGCACAACATTATATGTATTGCCGGGCCCACCGCCTCTGGAAAGACCGCTTTGGCGGTAGAACTGGCAAAAGCGGTAGATGGTGAGGTCATCTCCTGCGATTCCATGCAGATCTACAAGCGGATGGATATTGGTACAGCCAAGCCTACCAAGGAAGAAATGCAAGACATCCCCCATCACATGCTCAGCGTAGCTGAGCCTTGGGAGGATTATTCCGTCAGCCGGTACTGTGAAACTGCAACCCCTATTTTAGAAGATATCCTTGCACGGGGCAAAACTGCTATTATCGCAGGCGGAACAGGGCTTTATATGGATGCCCTCATCCGTGGAAATACCTTTGCCCCCTACCCTTCTACCGGCCGCCGGCAAGAGCTGGAGCAAATTGCTCAAAATGAAGGCATTGAGAAAGTGATCGAAATGCTCCGCTCGGTAGACCCGGAATCTGCCCAGCGGCTGCATCCATCTGATCAAAAGCGGATCATCCGTGCTATGGAGGTTTACCTGGAAACTGGCATTTCCATCACGGAACACAACCGCCGTACCCAGCAGATACCCCCTAAGTTTACCGCCTGCTGGTTTGCCCTGCAGGATGAAAACCGACAGGATCTCTATAACCGCATCGATAGCCGTGTAGAACAAATGCTCTGCCTCGGCCTGATGGACGAGATCCGCAGTCTTCTCGCTGAGGGTATCAGCAAAAAATCCACCGCACTGCAAGCTATCGGCTACAAAGAATTTATCGCATATTTAGACGGCGAAATCACTTTAGAAGAAGCTACCGCCCAGGTGCAGCAAGCCTCCCGGCATTATGCAAAACGGCAGCTGACCTGGTTCCGCAAAAATCCCCAGATCCATTGGCTCACCCGCTCAAAAGGGGAACAAACCGGGGAAATTCTCCAAAAGCTTCGACAGATTCTTGGGGAATACGACAAGTGAATCATGGTAACATAAGTACATCCCAACAAAAAAGAAGGAGTACATATGTTACAAAGCTCAACCTTACAAGACGCCATTTTGAAAGAAGTGGGGAAGGAAAAAATTCCTGTTACCCTGTTTCTCATGAACGGTTTTCAGCTCAGGGGCATTATCACCGGCTTTGACAGCTGCGTGGTGGTGCTTGTCACCGATGGCAAGCAGCAAATGATCTACAAGCACGCCATCTCCACCCTGGCCCCCATCCGGCCGCTGAGATCCGCAGGAGAAGCGCTGTAGAAAAAGGCGACGGAGCAAATCCGTCGCCTTTTTCCGTGAAGATATAAAGAGGTGTATCATTATGTCCATAGCCGAAAATATTGCAGCCATCCGTGGGAAAATGAATGCAGCCGCTATAACAGCTGGCAGAGATCCCAAGGATATTCTGCTTTGTGCCGCAACCAAAATGAACAATGCTGACGCTGTGCGCCAGGCCATTGCCGCTGGCGTTAATTGCTGCGGAGAAAACCGGGTACAGGAGCTGACCCAAAAACTTTCTGAAAATGCTTACGTCGGCGCTCCTGTGCATTTTATAGGCCACCTGCAGACCAACAAGGTTAAGCAGGTTGTGGGAAAAGTGGATCTCATTCAAAGTGTAGATTCTGAACATTTGGCCGCAGCCATCCAGGCGCAAGCGGCAAAAATTGGTATTGTTCAAGATATTTTGCTGGAAGTCAATATCGCAGGCGAAGACAGCAAATCCGGATTCTCTGTGCCAGCACTTTACGGTTTTTTGGAAAACACAGCCCAATTTCCCAATATCCGTATCCGGGGGCTCATGGCAATCCCCCCAATTACCCAAAATTCTACAGATAATCACAAATTTTTTCAAGAAATGTACAACCTTTCTGTTGACATAACGGCAAAAAAATACGATAATGTATTGGTAGACATATTGTCCATGGGTATGTCTGGTGACTACGTCGATGCCATCGCCTGCGGCAGCACTATGGTGCGGCTGGGTACAGCGATCTTTGGCGCCCGGGATTATGTAACATCGCATCCGTAACGGATGTAAACATATCAGGAGGAAATGAAATGAGTTTTTGGGATAGCATGAAAAAGTTCACCCAGCCCTATTCCGATGAGGAATATGATGATTATGATGATGAGGAAGTAGAAGAGCCCGAAGAGGAAATCCAGGAGTCCGCTCCCAGAGCTTCTCGCCGCCCCTCTCCCTTTGCTTCTTTAGGCCGCAACGTCGCTGTTGCTGAGCCCGCTGCTCCCAGCACCCCCGCCCCCGCTGCAAACGGTTTTTCCGGTCAGGTGCTGAATATGAGCTCCGGTAAGCAGGAGGTTATCCTATTCCACGCAAAGACCTTTGACGATGCTGCAAAGGCAGCCGATGAGCTTCGTAAGAAGAAGGCTGTAATCCTGAATATGGAAAACGTAGAGAAGAGCCTGACCCGTCGTGTGGTGGACTTCCTCTCCGGCAGCGTCTATGCCCTGGACGGCAGCGTTAAAAAGATCGCGCAGTCCACATACCTCTTCTGCCCCCACAATATGGATGTGGTTGGCGACCTGGAAAATGTTCAGGTAGAGATGGAAAGCTACATCTAAATTTGAAAGGATAGAAAGATATGTTCACCCCGCAACAGATAGAGCAGATCTCTTTCGGCACAGCTGCCATCGGCGGCTATGACCGGAAGGCTGTAGATGCGGTGCTGGAGCCCCTGACCGAGGACTACATCACCCTGTATAAAGAAAATGCCCTATTAAAGAGCAAAATGAAGGTACTGGTCACCAAGCTGGAAGAGTACCGGGCCAATGAATCCAGCATGAAGGATGCAATGGTCAATGCTCAGAAGACCTGTGATATGATGGTCAAAGAAGCGGAAGCCAAATGTGCGCAAATGCTTTCTGAAGCCAACGACACCGCCTTGGAAAATGCCAAGAATGCTGACGCTTTGGTAGCTGCGGAAAACGACCGTATTGAAGAAGCCAAGCAGACCGCAAGCATTAAGATTGACGAGATGCTGTCCCAGCTGGATTCCTGTATGCAGGCTCTGACCCGCATTAAGGAAAGCAACCGTCCTGCATACCGGGTAAATTCCAACGGCGCCTTTGATTATGATCAGGTGGAAGGCAAGAACGATTCCACCGATTCTATGGCAGACGAAATTTCCGCCAGCCTGCAGGCTCTGGTAGGTACCACGGAGGACACAGCGCCTACAGCTGAGCCCCATCACCCCGTGGCTGATACCACAACCAAGTTTGCAAATCTGCAGTTCGGTAAGAACTACGAAGTTTCTCAAAGATAATATAAAGCAATGACGAGGACAGGTGCTTGCAGCACCGCCATCAGAGAGCTGCCGGTAGGTGCAAGGCAGTTGGCAAGATGCAAGGCATATCCCCTCCGAGCTGCGGGTCGAAGCCCTTGGGTTGTAGGCCGCGCCGGGTACGCCCGATACAGCGTATACGAGTGCCGGTAATTACCGGAACGAGAGTGGTACCGCAGAGGACTATGCGCCTTTGTCTCTTGAAAAGAGGCAAAGGCGCTTTTAATTTATGGAGGTAATTAAGTTGGATTACAAAAACACGATCATCACCCCGAAGACTGACTTCCCTATGAAGGCCGGCCTGCCTGCCCGTGAGCCGGGTATGCTGGATAAGTGGAACGAGCTGGATCTTTACAATGCTATGCTAGAGAAAAACAAGGATCTGCCCCCCTTCGTACTGCACGATGGCCCTCCCTTCTCCAACGGCTTCATCCACATGGGCCACGCCCTGAATAAGACCCTGAAGGATTTCATCGTCCGCAGCCATGCCATGATGGGGTTCTATACCCCTTATGTCCCCGGCTGGGATAATCACGGTCTGCCCATTGAGCGTGCTATCGAAAACTCCAAGAAAAAGCTGAACAAGGATATGTCCGTCCCGGAATTCCGGAAGGCCTGTGAGGATTTTGCGGAAGACTTTATCCAAAAGCAGATGGGTGGCTTTAAGCGCCTGGGTGTTGTAGGCGATTGGGAGCACCCTTACCGCACTATGGACAAGCACTTTGAAGCCCAGGAAGTCAAGGTCTTTGGCCGGATGTTTGACAAGGGCTTTATCTACAAGGGCTTAAAGCCCGTTACCTGGTGTCCCTTCTGCGCCACCGCTGTGGCTGAGGCTGACATTGAGTATAAGGACGATCCCTGTACTTCTGTTTATGTCAAGTTCCCCATGCACGATGATCTGGGCAAGCTGGCAGGCTTTGACCTGAGCAAGACCTTCTTCGTGATCTGGACGACTACCATTTGGACGCTCCCCGGCAATATGGGTATCTGCCTCCACCCCTGTGACAGCTATGTGCTGGTAAAGGCAGAAAACGGCGAAACCTACATTATGGCCGAAGCCTTGATGGCGAAAACTATGAAAATGGGCGGCTTTGAAAATTACGAAGTCCTGGCCACCTACCCTGGTCAGTTCTTTGAAAATATGCTGGCAAAGCATCCCTTCCTCCCTAAGACTTCCCGCCTGGTTAACGCCGAATACGTCACCATGGACTCCGGTACAGGCTGTGTTCACACCGCTCCCGGCTTTGGCGCGGACGACTATCAGACCTGTATGCGTTACGGCATGGAGCTGGTGGTGCCTGTTGACGACTACGGCCGTCACACCGACTATGCCGGCAAGTACGCCGGTATGAAGACCGAGGAATCTAATCCCATCATTAAGGCCGACATGATGGAATCCGGTATGCTGTTTGCATCCGAAGAGATCGTCCACTCCTACCCTCACCACGACCGCTGCAAGAAGCCTATTATCTTCCGGGCTACTCCCCAGTGGTTCTGCTCTGTGGAATCCTTTAAGGATCAGGCGGTTGCCGCCATTGAGAATGTGCAGTGGTATCCTGCCTGGGGCGAGGACCGTATGGTGAGCATGATCCGGGAGCGCGCTGACTGGTGTATCTCCCGTCAGCGCCGCTGGGGTCTGCCCATCCCGGTATTCTACTGTGAAGACTGCGGCAAGCCTGTTTCCAATCCCGAATCTATTGAAAAGATCTCCAAGCTGTTTGATGAATACGGCTCTAACGTTTGGTTTGAAAAAGAAGCTATGGAGCTGGTTCCTGATGGCTTCACCTGCCCCCATTGCGGCGGCAAGCGCTTCACCAAGGAGACCGACACGCTGGACTGCTGGTTCGACTCCGGCTCTACCCACTTTGCATCCCTGATGCACCGCACCCCCGAGCTGTGGCCTGCCGATGTTTACCTGGAGGGCGCTGACCAGTACCGCGGTTGGTTCCAGTCCTCCCTGCTGACTTCTGTTGGCGCATTGGATCAGGGTGCGCCCTTCAAGCAAGTTCTGACTCACGGCTGGGTGGTTGACGGTCAAGGCCGCGCAATGCACAAGAGCCTGGGCAACGGTGTTGACCCCGCTGACCTTATTAAGGATTTTGGTGCTGACATCGTCCGTCTCTGGGCTGCATCCTCCGATTATCACGCAGACGTGCGCTGCTCCAAGGAGATCTTCAAGCAGATCGCTCAGAACTACCTGAAGTTCCGCAACACCGCCCGTTACTGCCTGGGTAACCTGGACGGCTTTGATCCCAATGATCTGGCAGCTCCTCAGGATATGGAAGAGCTGGACAAGTGGGCGCTGTCCAAGCTTGACGAGCTGACCAAGTACTGCCGCAAGGCTTATAACGGTTATGAATTCCATAACATCACCCACGCTATCAACGATTTCTGTGTCGTTGAGCTCAGCTCCTTCTATCTGGATATCCTGAAGGATCGTTTGTACTGTGAAGAAGCCACCGGCTTGCGCCGCCGCTCCGCACAGTCTGCTCTGTTCCTGATCCTGGATGCCATGGCAAAGCTCTTTGCCCCCATTCTGGCATTCACCTGCGATGAGATCTGGCAGGCTATGCCCCATCGAGCAGAGGATGACAGCCGCAATGTGCTGCTGAATCAGATGCCTGCCGATTTTGCCGCCTACGCCCTGACCGATGAAGAAATGGCCAAGTGGAATACCGTGATGAAGCTCCGCCAGGATGTGAACGGTGTACTGGAGCTGGCCCGTGCTGACAAGCGAATTGGTAAGGCATTGGAAGCACACATAAGCCTGAGCTGTACCGACGATGCTGTGAAGGCTGCCTGCAAGGATGTAAACCTGGCAGAAATCTGTATCGTTTCCTCCTGCGATTGGGAAGCTCCCGAAGAAGGTGCTCTGGTAGGAAATGGCACTAACTTCCCTGCCCTCACCATTGGTGTTACCGAAGCCAAGGGTGAAAAGTGCCCCCGCTGCTGGATGCACAGCCTACAGGCAAACAAAGATGGCCTCTGCCCCCGTTGCGCCAACGTAATAAGTAAACTGGATATTGAACTATAATAACGCAAAAACGCCTTGCTCTTTACGGAGCAAGGCGTTTTTTATTTCAATTTTACTTTAAGCTGAATGTGTTACTTACTTCCTTTAGCATCTGCCGAATAGGCAGATTATAAGGGCATCTTTCCTCACAAGCACCACATTCAATGCAGTCAGAAGCATGCTTTGCCATACCCTCGTAGCGAGCAAGCGCCCAATCCTTCAGGTCGTAGCGCTTATAATAGCCCTCCACCAGGAACACTAAGGAAATGGGAATACCTACTGTACAGGGAGCGCAGTAATTGCACCGGCGGCAGAACTGGGTACCAAGGGTCTTGCGGATGGAAGCAATAGCAGCATTTTCAGCCGCTGTCAAGGAGCTGGTATCCTCTACTGCTGCTACATTTTGCATAATTTCCTTTTCTTCTGCCATGCCGGGGATAACAACCGACACAGCATCGTTTTGACAAATATAGCGCAAAGCCAAAGTGGCGTCATCAAGAGCGCCGCCCGCCATTGGCTTCATGCAAATAAAGCCAATGTTCTTTTCCTTACAGGCTTTGATTATATCCTCACCCTGGGTCTCCACGATGTTATAGGGGAACATAATGGTCTCCACCCAGTCAAATTCCAGCACCTGGCGGAACAGATCTGCGCTGTGGAGCGTGATGCCGATATGACCGATCTTGCCTGCCTGCTTTGCTTCCCGCAAAGCTTCCAGCGCACCGCCGGGAGCTAAGATCTGCTCCAGATCCTTTGCGCCGGGATTATGAAACTGATACAAATCAATATAATCTGTGCGCAGGTTACGCAGACTTGTATCAACGTCCTTTGCCATACCGTCTTTGTCACGGGCCATACTCTTGGTGGCAAGAACGAACTTATCCCGAATACCCTCCAAGGCATAACCCAGGTATTCCTCACTAACCGTATAGTAGCGAGCTGTATCGATAAAGTTCACGCTCTGTTCCACCAGCTTATGCATAAGCAGCTTCGTGCCCTCAGCATCAATGCGCTGAATGGGAATGCCTCCGAAACCCAAACGGGAAATTTTCAGACCTGTCTTACCCAGAATTCTATATTCCATATTATCTCTCCTCTTCTCCAGCATTGTAGCCTAGACCCACGCTTTCCAGCAAGTCCCGCATCAATGCATCTGATGAATCCGTTCTACGTCTGTTGATCCTAAATTCTTGTTTAGCACGGCTTCTATTTTCAGTCTTCAAAAGTCGGAACCAACGCAGCACCTGCGCTGCCGGAGTCAGCCATTTGTGCTTTTGTAAAGCAGGATATTGATATTTAATCTGATCATAGGGCATCAACACACGTTTTTGGATATAATGCAGCTTGCTACCGGATTTCTGCCCCTGCATCATCACCTGATTTTTCTCACTTCCATACACACCACCGGTGAGTATATAATCCTGAAGCATGTGCAGCTGCGAATCCAATTTCTCACCTGTCAACCAAGCCTGCCCCAGCTTTTGCATCATTTCCGCAAATTGTAACAGACCTCCCTGCTCCAAAAGTTCCTTGCGGCGCTGCAAATCTGCACCGGGAACAATGTCCAGAATCCACAAATCCAAAAAAGGCCGAATGCCGCAACCGCCCCACTCAAAGTGCTTTGCCATATGAGCAATATGGTAAAAATACTGCATATCATCCATAAGCAGATGGCGGTAAGTACCCGGCTCTGCCTGCACTGCCTTGCTCCAGACATTTTCCAGCACACCCGTCCAGGAATTGCTCAAAAAGTCCTCCACCAGCGCAAAATGCAGCTCCAAATGCTGGCCGTTTTTAGCGGTCATTGAAATATCATGACCAGATCGTCCATTTATAGTATAGCCGCAAGCTTTGACCAACGCTGATGCCGCAGCATCAACTTTATCTTTCGGAACTAAAATATCTATATCACAGCTTGTACGCATCCACGGCTTGGGATAATAATCGCGAATAACGCTTCCCTTCAGCGGGATGAAAGGAATAGCCGCTTCTTCCAAACATCTGCAAATCCTGTAAAACTCGTGACGAGATTTTTCATAGCGGAATACAGCCTGAAACTGATATTTGCTAATTTGAGAATAGCAACCAGCGCATTGCACGTGAAGGCCGGAATTATAAAGCGCTTCAGCGATTAGATTGCTCACATCATGACGCTCTGCAAGTGCACAAACCTTCAGCATATTTTCAGGAGTGCATTGCTTAGCTGTTTCTTCTTTTATGGGCCTGCCGCAAACAGCATATCCCAAAAAACTGAACAATATCTGCGGGATAATAACATCCATAAGCAGGCTCCTTTCTCAAAAGCGAAATTGGTGACTCAGCTCTTGCGCCACACCATTTTGTTAACTACTCCAGTGTAAGACTGAATCAGCTTTACAACCTTGGTGGATACATTTTCCTCTACATAATCCGGCACAGGGATACCATTATCCCCTTCCGCTACCATGGATACAGCCGTATCTACTGCCTGCAGCAGGCTCTTTTCATCAATGCCAGCAAGGACAAAGCAGCCCTTATCCAGCGCTTCCGGACGTTCAGTAGAGGTACGAATGCAAATCGCCGGGAACGGCTTGCCAATGGAGGTAAAGAAGCTGGACTCTTCCGGCAGCGTACCGCTGTCAGACACCACCGCAAAGGCGTTCATCTGCAGACAGTTATAGTCATGGAAGCCCAAAGGCTCATGCTGGATCACACGCTTGTCCAGTAAAAAGCCGCTGGCTGCCAGTCTGTTTCTGCTTCTGGGATGACAGGAATACAAAATAGGCATATTATACTTTTCTGCCATTTTGTTGATTGCAGTGAAAAGACTGTTGAAGTTCTTTTCTGTATCGATATTCTCTTCACGATGGGCAGACAGCAGGATATACTTGCCCTTTTCTAAGCCCAGGCGGGCATGAATATCGCTGGCTTCAATCTCGCTGAGATTATTATGCAGCACCTCAGCCATAGGTGAGCCGGTCACATAGGTGCGCTCTCTGGGCAGGCCGTTGTCCGCCAGATACCGGCGTGCGTGTTCGGAGTAGCACATATTCACATCGGAAATAATGTCCACGATTCGGCGGTTGGTCTCCTCGGGCAGGCATTCATCCTTACAGCGATTGCCAGCTTCCATATGGAAAATAGGGATGTGTAGCCGCTTAGCGCCGATCACAGAAAGGCAAGAATTGGTATCACCCAATACCAGCACCGCATCGGGCTGAATTTCTACCATTAACTGATAACTCTTAGCAATGATATTACCCATGGTCTCACCCAAATCAGCGCCAACAGCATCCAGGTAAACATCCGGGTCATCCAGTTTCAGGTCCTTAAAAAACACGCCGTTGAGATTATAGTCGTAGTTCTGACCGGTGTGTGCCAGAATCGTATCAAAGTACTTACGACACTTGTTGATGACCGCTGCCAGCCGAATGATCTCCGGGCGAGTGCCCACAATGATCAGCAGCTTTAACTTTCCGTTATTTTTAAAAGATGCCATGTTTATTCCTCCACTTTTTCAAAGAAGGTGTCGGGCTTACCCGGGTCAAACTGCTCATTGGCCCACATCAGGGTCACCAGGTCTTTCGTGTCACTGAGGTTGATAATATTGTGAGTGTAGCCGGGAAGCATGTGTACTACCTGAATTTTATCGCCGGAAACCTCAAAATTCAGCACTTCCTCAGTGCCGATTTTACGTTGTTGAATCAAAGCTTTTCCGGAAACTACAATAAAAAACTCCCACTTGGTGTTGTGCCAATGCTGACCCTTGGTAATGCCGGGCTTGCTGATATTCACGGAGAACTGTCCGCAAGAAGCTGTTTTCAGCAATTCCGTGAAGCTCCCCCGGTCATCACAGTTCATCTTCAAATCAAAAATTGCACTATCCTTGGGCAAGTAACTAAGATAAGTAGAATACAATTTCTTGGCAAAAGAGCCCTCAGGAATTTCCGGCAGCAGCAGTGTCTTGGGTTGCTCCTTGAAGCTATGGAGCAAGTCCACAATCTCGCCTAAGGTGACCTTATGGGACACAGGTGCGGCGCAGTAACGGCCATTTGCCATAAGTACAGTTTCAATGCCATCAAATTCGCATCGATGTTCCTTGCCTTCCAGAGCATCCAGCATCTCATCCACCAGATCATCGATATACAACAGCTCCAGCTGAACACTGGGGTCATTGACCTGGATGGGCAGATCGTTGGCAATGTTATTGCAGAAGGTGGCAACCGCACTGTTATAGTTGGGGCGACACCACTTGCCAAACAGGTTAGGAAAGCGGTACACCAGCACCTTAGCACCGGTCTCCTCCCCATATGCAAACATCAGCTCCTCCCCTGCCTTCTTGCTTCTGCCATAATCGCTGTCATAGCGGCCGATGCAGGTGGCCTGTATAGAAGATGAAATCATAATTGGACAGGTATTGCCGCAAGCCTTCAAGGCATCCAGGAGCATAGAGGCAAAGCCAAAATTGCCCTGCATAAATTCCTCAGGATTTTGGGGGCGGTTGACACCTGCAAGATTAAAGACAAAATCCGCCTTTTGGCAATATTCCTTAAGTAACGCAGGATCTGTGTCGATATCGTATTCGTAGATATCATTAATGGCAAGATTCGGCCGGGTGCGGTTCTTGCCGTCACGGATGGTCTTAAGGTTTTCGGTCAAATTGCGGCCGACGAAACCTTTTGCTCCGGTAATTAAAATATTCATATTATTTCTCCAAGGCAGCCAGCTCATCACGGATGTACTGCAGGCTCAACAGCTTCTGCTGCACCTGTTCTACATTCAAAAGCTCTGTATTGCTGGAATTGAACTCAGTCAGATGATTACGCTCTGTATCGCCGTGCTTAAAGAACTTATCGTAGTTCAGGCCACGCTTATCGCAAGGAACACGGTAAAAGTCGCCCATATCAATGGCGTTTGCGCACTCTTCATTGGTCAGCAAGGTCTCATACATCTTTTCACCGTGACGAATTCCGATGACCTTGATCTCGTGCTCGGGCTTAAACAGACCGGTGACCGCCTTAGCCAGCACTTCGATGGTGCAGGCAGGTGCCTTCTGCACCAGAATATCGCCGCTGTCTCCATTTTCAAAAGCAAAGAGCACCAGATCTACCGCCTCGTCCAGACTCATAATAAACCGGGTCATGGAAGGCTCAGTAATGGTAATAGGATTGCCAGCCTTGATCTGCTCGATCCACAGAGGAATAACGCTGCCACGGCTGCACATAACATTGCCATAACGGGTGCAGCAGATCTTGGTCTTTTCGGGAGCGACTGTGCGGCTCTTGGCAACGATCACCTTTTCCATCATAGCCTTGGAAGTACCCATAGCATTGACAGGGTAAGCCGCCTTGTCGGTAGACAGGCAGACAATGTTCTTAACACCGGCTTCGATGGCAGCGGTGAGCACATTCTCTGTACCCAGCACATTGGTCTTTACCGCCTCAATGGGAAAAAACTCACAGGAAGGCACCTGCTTCAAGGCCGCTGCATGGAAAATGTAGTCCACGCCGTGCATTGCGTTTTTCACGGATGCCAGATCCCGGACATCGCCGATGTAGAACTTGATCTTCTCCGCCACCTCAGGCATCTTTGCTTGAAATTCATGGCGCATATCGTCCTGCTTCTTCTCATCTCTGGAGAAAATGCGGATCTCACCAATATCGGTCTGCAAAAAGCGATTCAAAACCGCATTGCCAAAGCTACCAGTACCACCGGTGATCATCAGGGTTTTATCTTTAAACGCACTCATAGTATCCTCCCTTATCTGCTACCATACATTTTCTCATAATAGCCCTGATACTCACCACTGATAATCTCATTCCACCACTGACGGTTTTCCAAGTACCACTGAATGGTCTTATTGATACCATCAGCAAACTTGGTTTCCGGGAGCCATCCCAGTTCCGTATGGATCTTGGTGGGGTCGATGGCATAACGCATATCGTGGCCTTTGCGGTCGGTTACATAAGTAATGAGCGATTCAGGCTTACCCAACTCCTTGCAAATCAGCTTAACAATGTCAATATTGCGCATCTCATTATGTCCACCGATATTATACACCTCACCTACTGTGCCCTTGTGCAAAATTAAATCAATAGCCTTGCAGTGATCTTCCACATACAGCCAATCACGGACATTGATTCCTTCACCGTACACAGGCAGCGGCTTATCATTCAGGCAGTTGGCAATCATCAAAGGAATCAGCTTTTCCGGAAAATGATAAGGGCCGTAATTATTGGAACAACGGCTGATGGTCACAGGTAAGCCGTAGGTTCTGTGATAAGCAAGCACCAGCAGGTCAGCTGCAGCCTTTGATGCAGAATAGGGGCTGCTGGTATGGATCGGCGTTTGCTCTGTGAAAAACAGATCAGGGCGGTCCAGAGGTAGATCACCGTAAACCTCATCAGTAGACACCTGATGATAACGCTTGATGCCGTACTTCCGACAAGCATCCATCAGTGTCTGCGTACCTACAATATTGGTCTGCAGAAATACACCCGGGTCCTCAATAGAGCGATCCACATGGCTCTCTGCCGCGAAGTTTACCACCACGTCGGGTTTTTCTTCCTCAAACAAGCGGTGTACTGCTTCCCGATCGCAAATATCAGCCTTTACAAAGCGGAAATTGGCATCATCCATCACGCTTGCCAACGTAGAAAGGTTGCCTGCATAGGTAAGCTTGTCCAGACAGATGATGCGATAGTCAGGATGCGCCTTACGCATATGAAAGATAAAGTTAGCACCGATAAAGCCGGCACCACCGGTTACGATCAAAGTCATACTTACTTCTCCTTCGCAATGGCCAGCAGGTACTGACCATATTCTGTCATTTTTAAGCTTTCACCAATTTTTATCAACTGGTCAGTGGTAATAAATCCCCGGCGCCACGCAATTTCTTCAATGCAGGATACATAAAAGCCCTGGGTCTCTTGCACTGTTTTAATAAACTCCGCAGCTTTGAGCATACCGGTTGGCGTGCCGGTATCCAGCCAGGCCATTCCGCGACCCAACAGGGTAACATTCAGCTCATTACTAGCAAGATAAGCATTATTTATTGCTGTAATCTCGATTTCTCCTCGGGCAGAAGGCTTTACCTCCTTAGCAATCCGAACCACACGGTTGTCGTAAAAGTAAAGACCGGGAACCGCATAATTCGACTTAGGCTTTTGAGGCTTTTCCTCGATGGAAAGCACCTTATAGTTTTCATCAAATTCAACCACGCCAAACTCCCGGGGGTCCTTTACCGGATATCCGAACACGGTTGCGCCTACTTTATTCTCCATAGCATTACGAAGAATCTTCGTCATATTCGGACCATAAAATACATTATCACCCAGAATTAGGCAGACGCTATCATCGCCAATAAATTTCTCGCCCAAAATAAAAGCATCCGCAAGACCCCTCGGGGTTTCCTGCACCTTGTATGCTAGCGATATTCCAATCTGCTCGCCACTGCCTAAAAGCTTTTCATATACAGGAGTATCCTCCGGAGTGGAGATAATCAGAATCTCCCGAATACCCGCAAGCATCAAAATGGACAGCGGGTAATAGATCAACGGCTTATCATATATAGGCAGTAGCTGCTTAGACACAGCCTTTGTCATAGGATACAGGCGGGTTCCTTTTCCGCCGGCAAGAATGATACCTTTCATTCCAAGTACCTCCAAGAGTTTTTAATCTTTACTATGCAAATACCGGTTTATAACATCAACCGGTCAGGTCATATGAAATCGCAGAAGCCTCAGCTCAGAAAACGCAGCAGCTCCTCCGGTGTGTGGATCAACGGAAATCTTACTTCGTCTTTTGAGATGCCGAAGCCATAGGCTGCGCCGACGAAATCCACATCTGCCTCGCAAGCGCCCGCATAATCGTACTCGCTGTCACCCACCATCAGCACCTTGCCGGAGGCTCCGGTTTCTGCCATTGCAACAAGGATGGTTTTGCACTTTGTAAAGCTCTCTGCCTCATCCATGCCTACAATGGAATCAAAGAAATCAGTCATCCCATGGATCTGCAGTACTTTTTCCGCAATTTTCTGTCCTTTCAGGGTGGCAACTGCCAGCTTATAACCCTGTTGCTTCAGGGTTGACAACGTGTGCTTCATGCCGGGATAGACAGTTGCTTCGTAGATGGCTTTTTCCCGGCTATACTGGCGGTGGAATGCAGTGGCTTTTGCTGCTGTTTCCTCATTTACACCGTACACCTTTTGGTACATTTGCTTGGGAGGCGGACCCACAAAAACATGCAACCGGTCATCCGGTACAGGTTCAAAACCCAACTGCTGTTCCGCAAAACGGACACTGTTGAAAATACCGGGGGATGTATCCAGCAATGTTCCGTCCAAATCAAAAATGATCATTTCATATTTCTTACCCACAATGCTTCCTCCGGCTTAAGGTCTGTATACGGTTTTTGTCAGGAAATGGATATCCATCTGGGGGCTGAGCTGTTCAAGTTTTACACCAACCGCCTTGTTGACAGCCAGGAGCCGCTCATTTTCCACCTTCATATACATGGAAGCATTGAAATAATTATCCACCTGATTCACAGAGAAGCCGTCAAAACCTGCCAGATACAGCTGCTTGATGCCTAAGGTACGCATCAAATTGATACACATCAGACCTGCATTATCGGTAATCAGCGGATCTTCGTTGGTATAACTCAAATAGTCTACCACCGTTACATTGGATTGTTCTGCGCAGGAAATATTGGAGGTAACCACCACATCAGAAACCTTGTCCGTCACTTCCCGAACATTTTTAAATCGCTTGATATTGCTTACAAACGCCATGTCCACCTTGCAGAAATCAGGCACAAAGTTAATGCTGATTACATAAGCATCGTTCTGCCGGACCCAGGACTGGATTCTCTCTGCCTCAGATGCGGCAGACTTGCCCGGGGCCAGCAAAAGGACAGGTCGGTCACCCAACTTCTGACGGAGAATTTCCCGGGTCTTTGCATCGTCAATGCGGTTATTCATATAAGTCAGGTAGAGCTCCGCAATATAACCTTTATCATATAAGGATCGTTTTCCATGGTCCATGCTGCTGAGGATCTTGTGGATATCCTGCACATGGAGGGTCTGCTTGTCCAGCAGGAAAGCAGCATAGTTGGGGTGGCAGCCGGACACAGCGGAAATATAATAGGCCGTCTCATAACCCCAGGTGTACTGCAAAGAAAGAGGACGGATATATTCGTCAATGATCTCCAGAATCTGAATATTATCATAGCGCAGACCGAAGTTTGCGTTAATATATTGGGTCACCAGTTCTGTATTGAGGTTACCTGCGCCCCGACCCATACCATAAATAGAAGCATCCACGATCAGCTCTCTTGCGCTGTTAAGTTGCATCAACTCCTGGGCATTGGCAAAGGATAATTGCAGGTTATTATGAGAATGAAAGCCAACCACAATATTCTTGTCCAAATTATGATCCACCAGATAGTACATCCGAAGCAAATCGTTTTTGTACATGATACCAAGGGTATCCACCATGTAAAAAGCATAAGGGTGAAGCTGGTTGATCTGTGCGATCAGCTTCAATAGGGACTCATCTGTATAGGTTGTTGTGCCCACCGGCTGCATAAACAGCTTGTAGCCTTTTCGCATGATCTCCGCGCCCTGGTTGAACGCCTCCCCGATCTCATGCTCATGGAATGTCAAACGAATGCCGTCTATGGAAGTGCCGTCGTAATTTTCCAATTCCTCCATAGAGAACTTTCCGTACTGGATCATAGCAACATACATAAGATTTGGATTCTTTTGCCCGATCACCTCTTTGACAGCACCAACACTGCCAAACAAAGAGTAGTCGGGGTCAAATGCGCCAGAACGTAAAAAGCCGCATTCAATCACATCCACAGAGGCATCGGAAAGCTTTTTGATAATGCCCTGAATATTTTGTTTTCCAAACCGGAAATCGTTCACATAACCGCCGTCCCGCAGGGTGCAGTCCAATAATTTAATTCTTTTATCCATAATTCACTCATTAATTCAAAGTCTGTGCAATCGCATCGGCGATCACAAAATCATCTGCTTCATTGATATCACAGGCCTCAATTTTGGAGACCTCTACAAGATAGGGTTTGTGTCCTACCCGTCTGTTCTCACCCAAAATCAGTTGCCTGGTGTAGACATACATACCGCAGGTCTCTGTGTAAAGAGGTTCCAAATCCTGGGTTCTGGGAATACTGTCAGTGCTGTAGTTGAAAGGCTTACCATCCTTCCAGATAAACTCTTGAAGCTTACTAACAGAAAGCGCAGAGTCATATTCTCCTGACGCAACGGCAACAACTGCCCTTTCGAAGGTATCCGGCTGGATAAAGGGGGCTGTGGCGTGGGTCAAAATGTAAATATCAGATTCCACATCCCGGGCAAAAGAGGTCAGCACCTCGTTAAAGCTGGTAGTGGATAGATCCAAGTGGTTACTGCGCTGCAGAAACTTTACCCCATCCGGCAGAAATTCGCAAATCGCGGGGTTGCTGCAATAGACATAGATTTCATCCACCAAGGACACCTTCTGTAATGTCTCCAGAATATAAGAGATCAAAGGCTTGCCGTTAGAAAACGTCTTGGTGTTCTTACCGGGAAGCCGTTCATTATTCATTTTAATAGGGACAAATGCAACTGTTTTCATATAGCACCTCACTGTTCTTTTCCAAAAACTTCGTCAAAATTCCTTCTTTCAAACACTTCCAATTTGCCGCCCCGCGTGGCGTTGAAGATCCGAAATCCGTGGATCCTGGAATAAGACTCAGCAGACAGATAAGCGCGCGTCATCTCGATCACCTGGGGAGGATTGCCGGGTTTTGTTTCGGTACTGCCCTGAAAGTAATTATTCACAGACGTATCCTGCTTTACGATCTTACCGTTTTTGTCGATCTCAATGGAATAATTGTGATCGATACCAAGAAGATAAATTTCCGTAAAACCCATGTATGCCGCCAGCTGCATGCAGCTGTAGGTGATCGTCAGTCCCTCCACAACTTCCTGAGTCACATCATCTGAGAAGCAATAACGATTTCTCTTAGGCGGGATAAACCGCAAAGGCATCCAGACCAAATTCTCTATCCCGGCATCCTGATACATTTCATAAGCAGATGCGGTTATAACCGTAAGCTCCGATTCCTTTGCCGCCTGGGGAAGACTTTCCCGGATGCTTTCCAGCACCACCTGATCCTGCGCGCATAGGAAGGTGGGGCGCCAGGAAGTTTTATCGTAAATGTTGAATATCCGATTGGATGCGAAAGTGATCTCATCTTCCAGCATATCCAAATCTTGGGGGGTCAAACTGGGACCATTACCGATCACAACACAGCGCTGACCTTTATACCTATCCTTATATGCCGCCAGCCGCGCGATACCTGCCTGGTACTCTGCAGCAGGGATCATTTGAATCGACTTCTTCCACTGGGTCTTGTAGTAAGCAGTGCGAAGAAGGCGCATCTTTCGCAGAATATCTTTAAGTCCCATAACAAAGATTCCTTTCCTGACTTCTATTACATGGGCTTCAATTTTAATTTGACAAGTAATGCCCGCAGGCGCTTTTTACCACCATAGAGAATGCGACCGGAAAAACTGTCCTTGGCATACTTAGCACATACAAAGCTATATCCACTAGCACGATAATCTTCCCAGAACTCCTTGCGTCTAGGATTTGGCTTGCAGGGTTTTGTATGATTGTGAGACAATGCGGTCTGCCGATCAGTCTCCCACAGCTGTACATCATCCAGGGATTCTACAAACGCGCTTCCCTTTTCGCTGTTGGTCAGCACCAAGGATACGCCCCGGTTATCATCGATCTGGGGTATTACGTACTGCACACCCCAAAAATCCGCTATGGTGATATCCGCGGCGGAGGGGTCTGCTGCGTAGGGACACCGGGAGCAGGCAGGACGGATGATATAATGACCGTAAAAAAGATCCTTATGGTTCTGGGACAGCTTGGAGTAATACTCCCCGGTGCCGTCAGCATAGGTGATATGCTCGTTATGCTCATGCCAGCCCCGAACCTTGGAGCGATGCGCATAGCTGGCGATCTCCTTTTTTCTTTTGGTGCGTATATTTTTCAGGTGGTCCTGCCACAGCTTGGGACTGGGCGCGCCGTGGCAGATCAGTGCGCAAGTAATAAGCGTTTGCGTTTGAATATTTTTGCAGCGCAGATAATGGTTAAGGCCATCGATCTGACAGGAAGTACCGGAATACAGCACCTTCCGCCCCTGCTTCAGATCCTCCGCCACCTGGGCAAAGGTATCGCAGGTATCGCTCTGCACATATTTGGAACCGCACATTGCATCCCGAAGGGAAGCTGTCTCCGCCCGGGCGTGGATCGCGCGGAAATTTTCGTCATAGATCACACCGTATACTGCACCGCCCATAGCCAGCACAGCACCGCTGAGGGCTATAAATGCACCGCCGGAGGTACACTTATCACGCACACGTTCGTCATTGTGCTTAAATGCGTATGCCTTTTTTGCACCATCCAGGATCTGCGGTGTTTCCGTCGGACAAGACTTCTGACACAATCCGCACTGTACGCACAATGCCTCATCCACCTTGGGCCGCAGGAAGCCTTCCCCATCCGGCGCCATAGTGACTGCGTTTTTGGGGCAAATCTGGGCGCACGCGCCGCAGCCGAAGCATTTTTCTGTTTCGGTGATCTTCATGCCTCCACCTCCAACGCACCTCTCAAATAGCTCATAGAGGCTTGCCGCAACTTATCCAAAAGCTGCTGACTTTTCTGCATATCCACACAACTGTTTTCCGGCAGGATCGGCTTGCTGGCGGGCAGCATTTGGGCCGTTGCGTCCGTCTGCGTCAGCAAGGACACGATCCTTTCGTGAAGCGCCTTTTCGGGCGGCAGCGTATCATTGATGGGGTTATAGCATTCCTTGCCAAAGTTCAGGGCGAAAGCCGTTCCGTGGAAGGAATTGGTCACCACATAACTGGCTCCTGCAAAATAGGCCAAGAACTCAGCCGGGCCTGCTTTAATATCCGTTTCTCCCCGCTTATAGCGAAACACGTTGTACTCCTTAATGCCAAGGCGCATAATCGGCAAGCCGGTTTTTTTATGCAGCTGCTGAGCGAGAGATTCGATCGCATCTGTTACCAGCTTGTCACCGGGCATAATATAGCACAGGATGCCGTTAAATTTCTTGGCCTTTGCGGATGCGTCAACCATTAAAGGCTCCCAATCCTGCCGGGTTAAAAGCAAACTGGGATCTAAGCAGGTAGTGGCCTGCTTACCGCACAGCCGCGATACAATCGCCTCACCGCTTTTCTCGCGGACAGAGATATGGGAATACTGAGCTAACAGCTTACCGCACTTTTCATCATAAGCCGGGTCAAAGCCCGCAGAGCCGAAGCTAGAGGCGTAGGAGATTTTCTTTTTGCCCTCCGGAACAAAGTCCAGAAAATAGCTATAATCGTATACAAATAGCTTTGGGTTCCATATCTGATCGCTACCGGAAATATACACATTGTAGTCCCCCGGCTCCATGCGCAGCTGGGCGTTGTTTCCATACAGGCGATGGGTCATGGGAATATATTTCTGCCGAAATTCCGCAAACCGCTTTTTCCGCACACCCTGGCTGAGCATAGCAATCAGCATTTTTTGCGCCTCATACTTTATACGGGAAATTGCAGACATCCCATAGGTAATCCGAGACCAGTCCTGATAGCGGTACAGTTCGTTTTCCACACCCATATCTGTTAGCGCTTTGGACAGACCATAGCACTGCAGCGCAGCGCCGTAGTTATCGGACAGGGCAAGGGTCATAATGGCAGCTTTCATAGGATATCCTCCGTAAATAGTGGATGGTTGGCAGCAGCACCGCAAGGGTGTCACGCCCTCCCTAGGGGAGGCTTTGGGAGCGTCCCTTGGGCAATATTGAAGGGTGTGTCAAAGGTACAGGTTATTCAGCAGAAATATCCCACTTTTGGCAGATTCTTTCCTCCAGTGTCTTCCATTGCTTTGTCACCTTGGGCCAAGTCCTGTCCCAAAGCACAAACAAAGGTCTTTCCACATAACGTTGTCGGGCCAAATCAATCACTGTACATATTGCAAAAATCAGAACACATCCTCCAACGGCAAATAGTGGCATTAGCGGATGATCATAGGTCTCTACACAGCAGAATACATCCTTCCACAGCCAACGGGCGCAAATGGGAATTTGCATGAATCAAAAGCACTCCAAAGGTTGTAGAGGCAATTGTATTGATAATCCTGCTATGAGGAATTTTAATGTTACGGAACAGCATAAACGAACAAACACCTAAAGCAACTGCCAGGAAGGTATTGGAATCTGTCACAAATGCGTAGGGAGAGTTTCTGCCTATTCTGGCACCAAGCCAGGTGCAGGCAATAACAGAAAGCACACTCACTGCTCCGGACACAACAGTTGCCCAAGCCCAAAATTTCCTGCTGTCAAAAATCTGTTTCGGATACAGACGCAGGTAGGAAGAAATGAAGTACAGCACCACAAACCAGGATACATAGTTCATGGTCACAGGCAGAATCTTAACGGTGCCAAAGAATACATAAATAAAACAACTCATCAGGAGCAAGTATATATGCTGCCGTTCTGTCATGGCACGAACCAATACATTACAAAAAGGAATGCACAGGTAAAAGCACAGAAATGCATTTGTGAAGTTAACGCCCACGTCCGTTATAGGAAGCATGGTCGTAAGCAACGTCATTGCCGTAAAATCTGCTTTACCTGTAACGAAGAAAATGATAGCAATCGTAAGCTTGTAGAAAACAACTTCCAGCAGCAGCTTTGCGTATTTTTTCGCCGTCAACCGGGATGTACACATAAAATAACCAGTAATCAGCATAAAACAGTTGATTCCCGTTTTGCCCCATGCGCCTAAAAGCAGCAAGAACATAGACCGCCAGGACGTAGGCGCTGAAAAAATCGGGCCATCGGCAACGGTCAAACCGGAAGAAGTGACATAGTGATGCATCACAATCAGCAGCATTGCAATAATTCTATATAGCTCTATATTGGATTTACGACGAGGGTTTGCCCCCCCCCGATAATTTACGCAACTTTTCTGCATAAGCATTCACCTTTTATTCTAAAATGATGCGGCAGATGCGGTCCACTTCCTCAATCTTCAGGTCCGCATAAAGGGGCAATGTAAGTACGCAGCCGGCAAGGTGCGCTGCTACAGGGGTTTTCTCTGCCACCGCCGTGGGAAGCTGCCGGTAGCAATTCATATCATTGGTCAGAGGATAAAAATATTTTCTTGCGAATATATTATTTTCCTTGAGCTTGGCAAACACCTGATCCCGGTCAAGCTTATAACCGTCGAAAATCACAGGGAAATATGCATAGTTGGAGCGGACACCGGGTTGCTCTGCACACAGACGGATGCCTGAAACGCCGCTAAGGCGCTGCCTGTAATGTTCTACAACAGCCTTTCGCTTAGCGATTTCACTGTCCACATGACGCAGATTACAAATGCCCATAGCCGCCTGAAATTCATTCATTTTGGCATTTGCACCTATGTAAATGCTGTCTTCTCCGTGAAGACCAAAGTTTCTGCGATCGATAAGGACCTGCTCAAGAGCGTCATCTGAATAACAGACCGCACCGCCCTCGATAGTGTTAAAGACCTTCGTAGCGTGGAAACTGAACATCGAGGCATCGCCCATTGCAGCCGTACTTACGCCTTTATACGTTACACCGAAAGCGTGAGCAGCATCGTAAATAACCTTGAGAGAATGTTTTTTTGCAATACGGGATATCTCGTCGACGTCGCAA
>JAZSPA010000008.1:0-7841 GCA_045537165.1 Faecousia sp. | reverse complement strand
ATACGACCCGGCTTCCGTGGAGACCTGGTGTTGTGCGACGGTGGTTATATCCTCTTTTGAGGCCCACTCGCGTACGAGCCTGGTATGAACCTGCAATGCGGTGCGCAGAATCGCGTGGCTGTGTGCAGTGTAGCCTGCCTTGAGTGAACATGCGGGGAAAGGGGAACATGCAGTATAGTGCGGTGGCCACGCATTTACTGCTATCGCTCCTGGAAACCATGCTTGCAAAAGAGGCTAAGGATCGGAACACTTTGTGGTGGAAAACACCTAGGCTGTCGTAACTGGGCAGACAGGGGATTACAGTACGGACTAAGTGGCAATCGGGTACTCAAATTTGGCAACACTTGAGCTGACGGATCAAACGGAAACGGCCTGCGCGGCAACGGCAGGTTCTGTCCGGGGAAAACCAACCCGACCTAAGCCGTAAGATTTATCCTGTCTGCAACCGTCAAACATAAAATCTAAAGGGGATAGTAAGGTGTCAAAGTCTGACCCAAGTTCATCGAGAAAAGAACATAATAAGACCATTCGCTGGGTAATCACCATCTTTTTGGTGACGATCCTGGTTTCTGCTTTCATTTCCTTGGCTTCAGAGGAGCTGATGGAACGCAGTACGGTGGCAGTAGCCTTTATTATCCTGTTTGTTATCATATTGATCGGTATTATTTTTGACATTATTGGCGTTGCAGTTACATCTGCGGATGAAAAGCCCTTTCATTCTATGGCTGCCCGGAAAGTGCCCGGCTCTCAGGAGGCGATTAAGCTTCTGCGTAATGCCGAGCGGGTCAGCTCTATTTGCAACGATGTGGTTGGCGATATCTGCGGCGTTGTTTCCGGTTCTGCGGCGGCGACTATTGCTGCTCAAGCATTTACCGCCGGCGCTGAGATCGCCTGGCCTCAGCTGCTGATGTCCGCGCTTGTTGCCGGTTTTACTGTTGGCGGTAAGGCCATCGGCAAGACCGTCGCCATAGGCTCTTGCACGCAAATCGTGCATTTTGCAGGTAGAGTTAGCTGGTTTTTCGGTCATATTCCGGAACTGTTTAAAAAGAAAAATAAATGATAGGTTGTGTTGTCTGTGCATATTCTTCCCAATATTCATAGCCATCAGGACCTGGTAAACCTGAACGATACGCAACGAGCCGCCTTGTGTGCGGAGATTCGGGAAAATTTGGTTTCCCAGGTCTCGGCTACGGGCGGCCATCTTGCGTCCAATTTGGGCGTTGTGGAGCTGACGGTTGCCCTTGAAACGGTGTTTGATACCGCTAAAGACCGGCTTGTGTTTGATGTTGGTCACCAGTCTTATATTCATAAAATGCTTACCGGACGCCGGGAGGATTTTGCTACATTACGTCAGTTCGGCGGCATGGCAGGCTTTCCCAAGCCCGGTGAGAGCAATACGGACGCCTTTGTTGCCGGTCACGCTTCCAGCTCTGTATCCATAGCGCTAGGTATGGCAAGAGCCCGTACCCTGCAGAAAGAGAATTATCACGTGGTAGCACTTCTAGGCGACGGCGCAGCTACCGGCGGTATGGTCTACGAGGGACTGAATGATGCAGCAGTAAGCAAAGAGCCAATGATCGTTGTGCTTAATGATAATGCTATGTCCATTGACCGCAATGTAGGCGGTATGGCAAGTCACCTGCGTGCGCTGCGTACGAAGGACCGTTATCTTGGTATGAAGCTGCGTTATAGACGGGCGCTTAGTAAGATTCCCGGCGGTAAGTATCTTTACCGCTTCACCCGGTCTATTAAGGATTGGCTGCGGCGTATGCTGGTGCCGACCACTATATTTGAAAATATGGGCTTTACCTATTTAGGCCCGGTGGACGGTCACGATACAGAGCATCTGATCCAGCTGCTGCAAAACGCAAAAGACCTGAAACGGCCTGTGCTTTTGCACGTGATTACCCAAAAGGGCAGGGGATATGCCCCTGCTGAAAAGCAGCCCCGGGCTTTTCACGGCGTTGGCCGGTTTGACCCGGAAAGCGGAAAGCCGCTGAAAGAGGCAGTCCCCGGCTACTCGGATGCCTTTGGCAAGACTATGGTAGCTTTGGCTGCCAATGAGGCCAAGCTTTGCGCCATTACGGCAGCCATGCCTGGCGGAACGGGTTTGCTGGATTTCAAAAAAGCCTATCCTGATCGGCTTTTCGATGTGGGAATTGCGGAAGAACACGCAGTTTCTATGGCTGGCGGTCTTGCCAAACAGGGGATGATCCCCGTGGTTGCCATATATTCTACTTTCCTGCAAAGAGCCTATGATATGATCCTGCAGGATATTTGTATGCTTGATTTGCACGTGGTGTTCGCTGTTGATCGGGCTGGCCTTGTAGGTGAGGATGGGGAGACTCATCACGGTGTATTTGATGTGGGATTCCTGCGTCAAGCCCCGAATTTGAAAATTCTTTGCCCCGGAAGCCAGCTGGAGCTTTCCCATATGCTCACCTGGGCGGTGGAAAAGCAGAATGGCCCTGTTGCGATTCGTTACCCCAGAGGTACGGACGGCAGCTATAAAGAAAGCGCTTTCATTGATGGAGATTCCCGGCTTGCCTGCCATCGGCAGGGTAAGGATGTTGTGATCCTTACATACGGCAGTCTTTTGGACAATGCTCTGCTGGCAGCAGAGATCCTGCACCAACAGGGCGTTGAAGCTACCGTGCTGCGGCTTTTGTCCCTTTCCCATATTCCGGCAGAAGAGATTGCTGGATTTATGCAGGAAAACAGCCGCCTTGTGGTAGTGGAAGATGCTTGTGAGAACAGCGGCATCAAGGAACGCCTTGGTTGGGAATTGGCAAAATTAGGCCAGTACGGGGTTGACGGTTTAGATCTGGGTCATCGTTATGTGACCCATGGTTCTGTTAAGCAGCTGCATGAACATTACGGCCTTAGCGGTGAAAGAATTGCGAAGTTTATTATGGAGGGTGTTCAAAGTGAAAATTAAAAAGCGTTTGGACGTCCTTTTGGTTGAACAGGGCTATGCGGACAACCGTACTAAGGCACAGGCTATTATTATGAGCGGTCAGGTGTATGTGGAAGGACAGAAGGCGGATAAGCCGGGTACATCCTTTGAAGAGTCCGTTTCTATTGAGGTACGGGGCGCTGCCTGCCCCTATGTGAGCCGGGGCGGTTTGAAGCTGGAAAAGGCATTGCGGGACTTTGGCGTTGACCCTACCGGCTTTGTTTGCAGCGATTCCGGCGCATCCACCGGTGGCTTTACTGATTGCCTGTTGCAGCAAGGCGCTAAGAAGGTTTTTGCCATCGATGTTGGCTACGGCCAGCTGGATTGGAAGATCCGCTCTGATCCCCGGGTGGTGGTTATGGAACGCACCAATGTTCGCTATGTAACACCGGAGCAGCTGGGTGAGCCCCTGGACCTTTCCGTGATCGATGTGAGCTTCATTTCTCTTAAAATCGTGCTCCCTGTGATTAAAACCTTCCTGAAACCGAAATGCGGACAGGTACTGTGCCTGATCAAGCCCCAGTTTGAAGCAGGTAAGGAAAAGGTGGGCAAAAAAGGCGTGGTTCGTGACCCCCAGACTCATAAGCAGGTGCTGGATGATTTTGTGGAGCTGACAAAACAGACCGGCTTTACCATTCTTGGTCTTACCTTTTCTCCGGTGAAAGGCCCGGAAGGCAATATTGAATTTTTAGGTCATTTGACCTTACAGGATAAACCCGGCATTACTCCCGATACGGCTTTGTTGGTGCAGCAAGCCCACGAAGCATTGAAAGGATGATCCTATGAACCGTGTGATATTAACACCCAATCCCTACCGGGATAAAAATTTCAGAACTGTTCGTGAAGCTATAGCTATTTTGAAGGACACCGGCGTGGACGTGCGTGTTTGCTTACCCTTTGATGTGGATAAGACCTTTGATCTTCCGAAGGATATTTACTTTTTCCGCTTGGATAAGGAACTACCCAAGGCAGATCTTGCGATCTGCTTTGGCGGTGATGGTACGATCTTGCACATGGCCAAAGCAGCTACCCGTTATAATATTCCCATTTTAGGTGTAAACATCGGCACAATGGGCTTTATGGCGGAATTGGAAAGCAGCGAGCTTTCTGAGCTGCGCCGTCTTGCGTCCAGTGATTATCGTGTCGACAGCCGTATGATGCTGGATGTGACGGTGATGCGTGACCGGGATATTATCTTCCACGATATTTGCCTGAATGATGCAGCCATTACCAAGGGCGCGGTTGCCCGCATCGTCCACCTGGGCGTTCAGTGCGACGGTATACAGGCCATGGAGTGCGGCGGTGACGGCATTATTGTTTCTACACCTACCGGCTCTACTGCCTATAATCTTTCCGCAGGCGGCCCCATTGTGGAGCCGGAGGCTCACAGTATTATCATTACGCCCATTTGCGCCCACGATGTGGGCAGCCGTGGCATTGTCGCTTCGGAAAACCGAGTTATTACTGTTGGTCTTACCCAAAATGCCAGAAGAAATGCTTATTTGAGCGTCGATGGCGGCAAGGCGCTGAAGATCAACATGGGGGATAAGATCACCATTCGCAAATCCCACCTGTCTACTCAGCTGCTGCGGCTGAAGAATCGCAGCTTCTATGATGTGGTCAATATGAAATTTAAGAAGGGGTGAGTGGCTATATGAAAAGTGAACGTCAGGCCAAGATCCTTGAGATCATTTCTCAAAAGAATGTAGAGACCCAGGAGAGCTTGCTTGCCTGCTTGCAGGAAGCCGGATTCCGGGCGACCCAGGCTACCATTTCCCGTGATATCAAAGAGCTTCGTATCGTTAAAGAACTGACCAGCCTGGGAACTTATCGTTATACTACCGCCAACAATGAGTTGGACGGCACTTTTTCTACCCGCCTGAATGCCATCTTCCGGGAGTGTGTTATCGGCTTTGACTATGCCCAAAATATTATTGTGATTCGCACCTTGCCGGGTCTTGCGTCCGCAGCCGGTTCTGCCATTGATGCTATGAACTTCCATGCTGTGGTCGGCACATTGGCTGGCGATGATACGGTGATGGTAGTTATGCGGGATAATAATTCTGCCGCAGTGTTTTGCGGTGAGATCAAAAATCACATTGGATAAAGGAAGTGATGGGGTGTGCTAAGTCTTCTGCATATTGAAAATATCGCGGTTATTGAGTGCGCCGACATTACTTTTGACCGTGGTTTTAATATCCTGACCGGTGAGACCGGCGCAGGTAAATCCATCGTGATCGACGCCATCTCTACCATTTTGGGTGAGCGCGCCTATCGGGATATGATCCGTACCGGTGAGAATAAAGCCAGCGTACGGGCGGTATTTACCGGCGTTCCGGAGCTTGCCTGGTTTCAGGAAAATGGCGTGGATTATGACCCGGAAACAGTGGTCGCCCGTGAGGTTTATTTGGACGGTAAAAACGTGTGCCGAGTGAACGGTACGTTGGTTTCTGTTTCCATCCTGCGTAAGCTTGGTTTGCAGCTGATCAATATCCACGGTCAGCACGACAGCGCGTCACTGTTTGATGAAGATAATCATTTGCAGTATTTGGATGCGTTTTCCGAAAATCAGGAACTTTTAAGTACATATACTTCTAAATATGAAGCGGTTGCGGATCTGCGGCGGCAGATCCAGCGCATGACTATGGACGAGGGCGAAAAGCTTCGCCGTATGGAAACATTGCGGTATCAGATCGCTGAGATATCCAAGGCCGACCTGAAGGCTGGGGAAGACGAGGAACTGGAAGAAAGACGCAAGCTGCTGCAGAACGCAGAAAAGCTCAGCGATGGCATCCACGCCGCTGTGGAGTGCCTTTACGGCGGCGATGACAGCGATGGCGCAGCTTCCTTGCTGGCAGATGCGCAATATCAGCTTTCCCGACTTGCCCGGTATACGGATGCGTATGAAGGCCTGACGGAAAAGGTGGCTGACCTGATGTATCAGGTGCAGGATATAGCTGAGGAAGTGAAGGATGCCCGGGATGCTCTTTCTTATTCCGGGGATGAATTGGAACAAATCGAAAGCCGCCTGGATGTGATCCACAAGCTGCGCAGAAAGTACGGCGCAACCTGTGAGGATATTTTGGCATACCTGGAAAATGCGCAAAAAGAGCTGGATGAGATCGAGTTTGCCGACGATCATTTGGAACGGCTGAAGGCAAAATGCCAGAAAGCGGAAAAGGAAGCCTGGGATGCTGCACTTGCTTTGCGCAAGAGCCGCGCAGCCGGTGGTGAACAGCTTTCCAAACAGATTCAAAGTGAGCTGACGCAGCTGGATATGCCCCGGGTGCAGTTTGCCTGCCATTTTACAGAATGTGAGCTGATGGCAAACGGCGCAGACACGGTGGCGTTCTATATGTCTGCCAACGCAGGCGAAGCCCTGAAGCCCCTGAGCAAGGTCGCTTCCGGCGGTGAGCTTGCCCGTATTATGCTGGCTATGAAAAATGTCCTTGCCCGTCATGACAGCGTAGATACCTTGATCTTTGACGAGGTTGACACCGGCGTTTCCGGCAGAGCTGCCCAAAAGGTAGCAGAAAAGCTCCGTGCTGTGGCAAAAAATCGGCAGGTGCTGTGCGTGACGCATTTGCCCCAGCTGGCTGCTATGGGTGATACCCACCTGCTCATCGCCAAGGAAGAACGGCAGGGAAGGACTTATACCACAGTTACGCCTTTGGATCGGGAAGGCCGTAAGCGTGAGCTTGCCCGGATCATTGGTGGCGCTAATATTACCGAGATCACGCTGCAAAGCGCTGAAGAGATGCTTTGCGCGGATTTGACTTGACAAAATGTCCATAATTTGTTAGGATATGGGCGTTTACAGAACACTGTGATGGGAAAAAGTAGCAGAATGTTTGCTTTCAGAGAGCCGTCGGTTGGTGCAAGGCGGTAGCTGCATCTGTGAATTACCTCCCGGAGTGGCCTGCCTGAACTTTCAGTAGGGTAGGACGGGGTCGCCCGATACAGCGAATGGTGCTTTATGCACCCTGAGGGTTTTACCGTGAGGTAAAGCCGAATCAGAGGTGGTACCGCGTATTTTACGCCCTCTGTCCTTTTGGACAGAGGGCTTTTATTTTTGGAGGTTATTATGAATTTGTATGATGAGCTGGTGGCCAGAGGCCTCATCGCCCAGGTTACCAATGAAGAAGAGATCCGCAATATGATTAATGAGGGCAAGGCTACTTTCTACATTGGCTTTGACCCTACTGCCGATTCTCTGCACGTTGGCCATTTTATGGCTCTGTGCCTGATGAAGCGGCTGCAGATGGCCGGCAATAGGCCCATCGCCCTGATTGGCGGTGGCACAGCTATGATTGGCGACCCCTCCGGCAGAACGGATATGCGCTCTATGATGACCAAGGAGACCATTGAGCATAACTGCGCTTGCTTCAAAAAGCAGATGGAGCGCTTCATCGAGTTCGGTGAGGGCAAGGCACAGATGGTGAACAATGCTGACTGGCTGCTGGACCTAAACTATGTAGACGTGCTGCGGGAAGTTGGCGCTTGCTTCTCCGTAAACAATATGCTTCGTGCCGAGTGCTACAAGCAGCGCATGGAAAAAGGCCTTAGCTTCCTGGAATTCAACTATATGATTATGCAGTCCTACGACTTCTACTATCTGTACCAGCACTACGGCTGCAATATGCAGTTCGGCGGCAACGACCAGTGGAGCAATATGCTGGGCGGTACCGAGCTCATTCGCCGCAAGCTGGGCAAGGACGCTCACGCCATGACCATCACTCTGCTGCTCAACTCCGAGGGTAAGAAGATGGGTAAGACTGCTTCCGGTGCAGTTTGGCTCGACCCCAACAAGACCAGCCCCTACGATTTCTACCAGTACTGGCGTAATGTTGACGACGCTGACGTTATCAAGTGCATCAAGATGCTC
>JAZSPA010000048.1:0-53226 GCA_045537165.1 Faecousia sp. | reverse complement strand
CGCAATTTATAGGTGCGTAGCAGTTTTGAAGTGGCAACTTTTTTGATTAACAAATAACAAAATTCCCGGAATGCTGACGCATTTCGGGAATTTTTTGTGAAGTTAAACGGAAAAGGGGCCGGTCAAAACCACTTTATCACTGTGGTGCACCGCCCTTCCGCAGCGGCTTTTAGTTTGTGTACCGTGAGTATGTAAGTTAGTATACTTACTTACTCGCCTATACCCTAGTGTCCACTCATCAGTGGACACTAAATTCAAAATCCATCCCGAAGGGATACCTTCATTCTGCATTCATCATTCAGCATTTTGCATTGCAAAAGCCTCTGCCAACCGGCAGAGGCTTTTATTACTTATACAGGTTATAAAGCAGCAGGCTATCGCTATAACGAACATCATCGTTTTCGCAACCCAGGACGCCTACGATCAGCACGCCGCCGTCGTCCTTGGTAAAGGCGGAGATTAGGCATTTGCCTGCGCCGGAGGTAGAACCGGTCTTCAGACCGATGGCTGCCGGGCAGTAATAACCGGAGTCCTTCTGCAACAGATAATTGGTATTTGACCAGGTTGCGCTCTGCCCGCTAACGTAGGTCACATCATGGCGCGCCATACCGGCGTACCGGCAGATGATCTCGTTAGTCATAGCCAGCTTTGCGATAATCAGCAAATCTTCCGTGGTGCTGTAATGATCTTCGTGGTCAATGCCGTCGGGGTTGACGAAATTAGAACCGGTCAGACCGTAATAAACAGCCCGGGCATTCATGCGCTGCATAAAGATGGCGATGGCATCCCAACCCGGCAAGGAAGGATCGTTGGCAATGGCTCTGCCACCGGCAACCGCCAGCGTATAAGCCGCATCGTTGCCGCTTTGCAGCAGCATGCCCTCAATAAGCATTTCCACCGTCAGCTTTTGGCCGTTGGCGATGTAGGCGATGGAGGATTCCGGGTCAACCCAATGGGCTTCCGGGCCAACAGTAACCACTTGCGCAGGGTCTAAGATCTCCAGCGCCACATAGGCGGTAAGCAGCTTGGTCAGGCTGGCAGGAGCAACCTTATCCAGGTGGCTGCCCCGGGTATACAGCACCCGGGAGGTCTTCATATCATACACAAATATGTACTTTGCTCCCAGCTGCGCTTCATCCGGCGCAGGGATCACCACCGGCGGCTCTGTAGGCGGATCGGTGGGGGGATCTGTGGACGGGTCGGTGGGCGTGTCCGTAGGAGTCTGCGTGATCACCGGTGTTGCCGGCTCTGTAGGCTGGGGCTGTAGACCGGGCCCGGCAAAAATGAGCAGCAGCACCAGCAACGCCAACGAAGCGATACCAACCGCTATCATTCCAAATCGTTTCATAACGTTCCTCACTTGGAGTAATCAAATCGTGTTATACTATAGCATATTTTCCCGCAAAATGGAAGACCCTCTTTTTTGCTTGCAACTTATGCTGTTTTATGGTATAATGAGCGAAAATGTGCAAAGGAGGGGAACCTGTGATCCTAAAACTGCTGGGCGTATTTTTTCTGTCTATGGTGCCGGTCATTGAGCTGCGGGGCGGCGTTCCCCTGGCCATCGGCTGGGGCATCAACGAAATATGGGCTATCATCATTTGTGTCATCGGTAATATAATTCCCGTTCCTTTTATTTATCTGTTTTCCCGCAAAATTCTTACCTACGGCGCAAATAAGCGGTTTGTAGGCGGTTTTTGCCGCTGGATGCTGGCAAAAGGCGAACGGGCAGGTCAAAAGCTGGTTAAAAAAGCCGGCCGCACCGGTCTTTTTATTGCCATGATGCTGTTCGTAGGTATTCCCATCCCCGGCACCGGCGCATGGACCGGCACTATGGGCGCAAGCTTTTTGAATATGGGCTTAAAATCCACGGTTCTTTCCGTATGCTTAGGCGTGCTCATCGCCGGTATTATTATGACTTTAGCCAGTCTTGGCGTAGTTCACGCTTTTGGATTGTGAGGTATATTTATGTGCATTTTCTGTAAGATCGTAAGCGGCGATATTCCCAGCACTAAGGTATATGAAGACGAGCTGGTTTACGCCTTCCGGGATATTAACCCTCAGGCGCCCGCCCATATTCTGGTGATCCCCAAGGCGCATATTCCCTCTGTGGATGCCGTAACAGGCGAAAACAGCGCAGTGGTAGCTCACATTTTTGAAGTGATCCCCACTATCGCCGCTGCCGAAGGCCTGACAAGCGGCTATCGGGTAGTTTCCAACTGCGGTGAAGCTGCCGGTCAGACGGTACATCACCTGCACTTCCACATTTTAGGCGGCAAGACCCTTTCTTTGGAAATGGCTTGACATTTGCTTGAAATAGAATATAATTCTATTTAGATCGCACAAACAATACGTCTTCGGGGAGCCGGTAAAGCCCGGCTGAGAGTAAGCGCAAGCTTAGACCCGTGAACCTGATACGGTCAGTACCGTCGTAGGAAAAGATGCTTGCATAAGATACCGTTGTATCGTGTTGCACCTTTGACGGGTTGTAACGCGATACTTTTATTTTCGGAGGTTATCTCTATGCAAACAAAAACTCGCAAGCTTACCGAAAGCGCCATGCTCATCGCTGTAGCCATCGTGCTGGAGCTGCTGGCCAAAATGTTCATCCCCGAGCTGCCCTTCGGCGGACAGATCACCCTGTGCTCCATGCTGCCGGTGGTGCTCATTTCCTACCGCCACGGCGTAAAATGGGGCTTGGGCGCAGGCTTTGCCTATGCCCTTTTGGAAATGGCGCTGGGCGCAAAGACCGTAGCAGCCGCATTCCAGCCCGGCTACTTTGGTGACGGCGTGCTGATCACCAATGCCCTCATCATGTGTTTTATGGACTACATCGCCGCTTTCACGGTACTGGGTCTGGGCGGTATTTTCCGTAACCGCATCCAAAAAAGTGGCCCTGCCCTGGCGCTGGGCGCAGCCGTTGCCCTATCCGCCCGGTATGTGTGCCACGTAGTAAGCGGCTATATCCTGTTTTCCGGCTGGGCAGAATGGTTTTTCACCCAGGAGGGCTTCCCCGCCTGGGGCGGCCAGCTGGTGGCAGCGTTAAGCCCGGAGCTTTTGGGCCTTGTGTATAGCCTTGTTTATAACGGTATGTATATGCTGCCGGAGATCCTGATCACCTGCCTGGGCGCATTCTTCCTGGCAAAGGTCCCCCAAATCGCTGCAAAAAGTTAAAACACGGCGCAGCCGTTTATAACTTGCGAAGCAATCATAACGCGCAAAGCGCTTAAATAATATATACGGCGGCATCCATACAGGATGCCGCCTTTGCTTGTTGGTGCATTATAAATTCCTACGCGCCACAGCGCAATTCATGGCAAAGCCAATTCATGATTGCTTGCAATCAAATCATGCAGCTGTAAGGCTGCAATTCATTGTAGAATCAATCGCGTGTTAAACACACGATGGATTTATTGGGGGTCAATTTGTTTAAAGACAGGAATTGGAGTGTTCGCCGGATCAACAATACTGCAAGAGCATTGTGGTATTATTTTAATAACATATTCACATAAAAGAACGGCAGCTACGTCGCATATTTCTGTTAGATTCTCAGGCTTTTCCCCCATGGTAGTGACATAGAACATTTCCGTATTGTCTATTGCTTTTAAAGATAATGTGTAGTCGCTATCAGGGAATTTTTGATCAATTTCTGTACGTATCTTTTTGCTTTTCAATATATCTTCGAGGATGGGTCCCAAGGCTTGGGATAAAGTTAAATCTGAAGCGCTTATTGAGGACAGGTCGGAGGGCTCTGCTGTGAAAAGGATAATGGAATAACTTTCGTATGCACGATACTCGTCTGTGGCTTCATTGTTATTCAAAGACGTTACTGTTTTACATCCTGTGCACAATTCCGCGATTAGTATGAGCATAACGGCTGCGCATAATGACTTCTTGAATATCTGCATATAATTAAAACCTCCTCTATAGCTTCGTATTTTTAGCGGTGGTAATGGAGGCAATCAGTTTTCTTCGTATCGTGCCGCATTTGTTTACCATGGATTTATAGGTGGTATCGTTAATCGCATTGATCCGAAATAAAACTTCAAGCCAATATTCTGTTTCATAGCATTCCTTGAGGGCGATTTCCAATTTATTTATGAAATCTGCCTTGCTCTGGGCGTATTTAGCTTCATGAGAATTTGCTCCGATTGAAGAACAGGAACGTAGCAGCTGATTTACATAAACAGAACGTCCCTTAATGCCATCACAAATTGCCGTGATTTCGACGGTTAATTCGATAGATAATTCTTTTATTGTTTTGCTTTCCATAGCTATACCCTTTTTTGCGATATGTTGCTTCGTAACGCGATATATTTTATAAATGCGATATAACCTCGCTTTGCTCAGTTGCGATATGATATAAATTCCTTACGCCCCGCAGGGCATATCACGCCGTTAGGCATATCGCATCCAACGGGATATATCGCAAATTCTGCCAGGAATTTATATCGCTGAATCAATCGCGTGTTAAACACACGATTGATTCTACGTGTGCACAACGGGGAAATAAATCAGCGGCCTGTGCGGAAGCAAGGACATAGCCCCGCTCTTTTAATAGAGATACATCTCGGGCTAAAGTGGCAGGATCACAGGAAACGTAGATAATGCGCTTGGGAGAAAAACGGTGCAGCGCCTCAATGGTATCGACGTTCAAGCCCTTTCGGGGCGGGTCGACTACCACCACGTCAGGCTTAATGCCCCGGCTTTCCAGCTCCAGAGCGGCTTCGCCTGCGTCACCGCAGAAAAATTCCGCGTTTTCGATTCTGCCCAGCTTTGCGTTGCGCCGGGCGTCTTCCACGGCGGCTTCCACCACTTCCACGCCGATGACCTTGCCGGCGGCCTTTGCCATCGCCAGGGTGATGGTGCCAACACCGCAGTAAAGATCCAGCACCAGGTCATTCTTGGTAATGCCTGCTTGTTCGATGGCGGCGGCATACAGACGCTGGGCCTGGTGATGATTGACCTGATAGAAGGACTGGGGGGAGATGCGGAAGGTTAAACCGCATAAGGTATCTTCAATATACCCCGGGCCGTAAAGGGTGCGGCACTCCAGGCCCAGCACGGTGTTACCCGGTTTTTCATTGATATTTAAGACCAAGGTGGTAAATCCGGGGATCTTTTCCAGCCGGGCAATCAGTTCCTTTTCGTGGGGGATCGCCTTGCCGTTGCAGCACAGGCATACCAATAGCGCCTTGCTCACAGCGCCTTGGCGGACAAAAATATGCCGCAGAAGACCTTTATGGGTCTTTTCGTCATAGGCGCTGATGCGGTAGTAGTTGGCAAAGTCAATGACTGCCTTTTTCACTAGGTCGGCTTCCGGAAACAGGATGCGGCAGCCCTCATTTTCTACAATTTCGTGGGTGCCGGAGCGGTAAAAACCGGCATATACCCGCCCTTTCTGAGAGCCTACAGGGTAGATCGCTTTGTTTCGGTAGCCATAACAGGTAGGCGCGGCTAAAATAGGCAGGTCTTCCAATTCTTCTCCTGCCATGCGGTTCAGGTTGGATAGCACCCGCTGCTGCTTCAGGGCAGTTTCTTCTTCATAATCCATGTGCCAGAAATCGCAGCCGCCGCACTTTTTGGCAACGGGACATTCCCGGTTTACCCGGTGAGGAGATTTTTCCAAAAGCTGTGTGATTTTACCGGCAGCCCAGGTTTTGCCCACCTTTTCGATCTTTACCAAGCACTTTTCGCCTCGGATAGCATTGGGAATAAACACGGCGCAGCCCTCAATTTTGGCAACGCCCTGACCCTCAGCGGTATAATCGGTAATGAGGGCTTCGTAAACTTGATTTTTGTTAAGCATTACAGTACCTTTTCCATGGTGATTTTCTGGGGCAAAAGACCCAGGGAAGCATAAAATTTTTCGGCTTTTTCGTTGCCTGCCCAAACATTTAGGGTAATGGCGTGGCATTTACGCATTTTGGCATAGCGGAGGATCTCGTTATAAATCGCTGTTCCGATGTGTTTGCCTCGGCAGCTTTCCAGGACGCACAGGTCATCTATATATAATGTAAGGCGGTCACGGAAAACAGGGTCTTTTTCCGTTTCCTGGATGCGGCAAAATCCATAGCCCAGGATAGCGCCATCTTCCTCTGCAACAAAGATGGGGGTATTGCTGCTTTCCATCAGGGAAAACAGCTGAGAAGGGCCGTATTTGCAGGCATTTTCCCGAAACAGGTCGGGCCTTAGAGCATGGTGGACAGCGCCTACCTGCCGCAGCAAGGTCAGCAGACCGGGTACATCTTTGTTTTCGGCAAAGCGGATCAGCATAGGAAATCCTCCTTTTATCTATTTTGAATTATCATACCACAAAAGGGCATTTGGGTAAAGCAGGAGGTAAAAAAATTGTCGTTGTGCAAAGTGTCCAAAAAGAGGAAATAAACTTTGTTGGAACTGTGGAAAAATACTTTTTAAGGCAAAAAAACATTGCAAAAAGGGCATGGATAGGTTATATTATCGCAGGGGAAGGGAAAGCCTTCCCGCTTTTATCCCAATGATTGGGAAACAAAAAGGAGGAAAAGAATTATGAAGAAACTTTTAGCAATGCTGCTGGCTGTTCTGGCAGTAGTCGGTCTGTTCGCAGGCTGCTCCAGCGAGAAGGAAGACACCGAGCCTTCCGTCTACTACCTGAACTTCAAGCCCGAGCAGGACGGTGACTGGAAGGCTCTGGCTGAAAAGTACACCGAGCTGACCGGCATTCCTGTTACTGTTGTTACCGCCGCTTCCGGTACTTACGAAGAGACTCTGATCGCTGAGATGGGCAAGAGCGAAGCTCCCACCCTGTTCCAGGTCAACGGCCCTGTTGGTCTTGCCAACTGGAAGGATTACTGCCTGGATCTGACCGGCTCCAAGGTTCTGGGCGAGGTCAAGTCCAACGACTTCGTTCTGGCTGAGGGCGGTGCTACCTACGGTATCGCTTATGTTATCGAGACCTACGGCATCATCTACAACAAGGCTCTGCTGGAAGAGGCTGGCTACACCGAGGCCGACATCACCAACTTCGCTACCCTGAAGGCGGTTGTGGAAGACATCACTGCCCGTAAGGACGAGCTGGGCTTTGCTGCCTTTGCTTCTGCCGGTATGGAAAGCTCTTCCGACTGGCGTTTCAAGACCCACCTGGCTAACCTGCCCCTGTACTATGAGTACGAGGCTGACGGCGTAAACGCTGCCGAGATCAAGGGCACCTACCTGGATGGCTACCGCAAGGTTTGGGATCTGTACATCAACAACTCCACCTGCGATCCTGCTGACCTGTCCACCAAGACCGGCGCTGACGCTGTTGCCGATATGGTCGATGGCAAGGCTGTGTTCTATCAGAACGGCACTTGGGCATACGGCGACCTGGCCAGCCTGGGTGATGAGAACCTGGGTATGTTGCCCATCTACATCGGCGTAGAGGGCGAAGAGAACCAGGGTCTGTGCACCGGTTCTGAGAACTACTGGTGTGTCAACAAGGAAGCTTCCGCAGTTGACGTTCAGGCTACTCTGGACTTCATCTACTGGTGTGTAACTTCCGAAGAAGGCACCAAGGCCATGGCTGACGACATGGGCTTCGTTATCCCCTTCAAGAAGGCTCTGCCTGCTTCCAACCCCCTGGTCACCATTGCTAACGACTACGTTGCTGCCGGCAAGAAGTCCGTTGACTGGTGCTTCCCCACCATGCCTTCTGAAGAGTGGAAGAACGGCGTTGGCTCTGCTCTGACTGCTTATGCTGCTGATCAGACCGATGCGAACTGGAATGCTGTTGTTACCGCATTCGTAGATGGCTGGAAGACCGAGTACAACAAGAACAACTAATTTCTAAATACCTTGGGGGTGGGCATCTGCCCACCCCCATATTACCTTGCTATCCCGAAGATCCAAGTGAGGAGGGGTTTCCTTGACCAAGTATATTCGTCGCTGGTGGCTGATCTTCCTGATCCCCACATTGGCGGCATTCGTTATCGGCTTTATCGTGCCTTTTGCAGAGGGCCTGTATCTTTCTTTCTGCAACTTTACCACCATTAAAAAGGTGGAATTTACCGGCTTTGAAAATTATCTGAAAGCCTTTGAGGACCCTGCGTTCCGTAAGGCATTTCTGTTTACGGTTTCCTTTACCGTTGTATCTACGATCCTGATCAATGTGGCAGCTTTTGCTATTGCTTTGGCTCTGACCGGCAAGATGAAGGGCACCAACGCCTTCCGTACGGTGTTCTTTATGCCCAATCTGATCGGCGGCATCGTACTGGGCTTTATTTGGAATATTTTGATCAACGGCGTTCTCAGCGTAGTGGAGCAGCCTCTGCTGGCGCTGAACGCTACAGCCGGCTACTGGGGTCTTATTATATTGATGTGCTGGCAGCAGATCGGCTATATGATGATCATTTATATTGCGGGCTTGCAGTCCATCCCCAGCTCCTATCTGGAAGCAGCCAGCATCGACGGCGCCAGCCGTTGGCAGACCCTTTGGAAGGTGAAGATCCCCAATGTAATGCCCTCCATTACCATCTGCCTGTTCCTGACCCTGACCAACTCCTTCAAGCTGTTCGATCAGAACCTGGCGCTCACCGGTGGCGATCCCAACCATGCTACCGATATGCTGGCGCTGAATATTTATAATGATTTCTATACCGGCTCTGCCCGCTTCAGAGGCGTGGGACAGGCCAAGGCTGTGATCTTCTGCATTATGGTTATCGCTATCGCCCTGATCCAACTCCGGGCCACCCGCAGTAAGGAGGTGCAGCAGTAATGACTACCTCTTTGAAAAAAAGAACAGACAGCCGCAAGTGGACTTCTTGGTTGGCTACGGTGCTTTTCACCGTGCTTGCTGTTGCCTGGATGTACCCCATCGTTATGGTGGTAATCAACTCCTTTAAGGTCAACACCTATATCACTACTGATGGCGTATTTAACCTGCCCAACGCCAAGGATTTTGCTGCCTTTGCCAACTATGCTTCCGCATTGGGTAAAAACGGCTTCCTGGAGGCATTTTTCTATAGCTTGATCATCACCGTATCTTCTGTGGCGTTGATCCTGGTGTGCTGCTCTATGTGCGCCTGGTACGTGGTTCGTGTGGAGAATTTTATTACCAAGCTGGTGTATTATCTCTTTGTTTTCTCCATGGTCGTGCCTTTCCAGATGCTGATGTTTACCCTGGCATCTACCGCCGACCAGACAGGCCTGAACAAGCCCTGGAATCTATGCATCATCTACCTGGGCTTCGGCGCAGGCTTGGCGGTGTTTATGTTCACCGGCTTTATGAAGTCTTCTCCTCTGGAGATCGAAGAAGCGGCTATGATCGACGGCTGCAACCCCTTGCAGACCTTCTTCCGGGTGGTATTCCCGGTCTTAAAGCCTACTATGATCTCCGTAGGTATTCTGGAGACTATGTGGGTTTGGAACGACTATCTGCTGCCTTACCTGACGTTGGACAGAAAGAAATTCCAGACCATCCCTATCTTGATTCAGTATTTTAAAGGCGGCTACGGCCGTGTGGATATGGGCGCTATCATGGCCTGTGTGGTGCTGACTGTGCTGCCTATCGTTGTTTTGTATCTGCTGTGCCAGAAGCACATTATTAAGGGAGTCATAGCAGGCGCGGTAAAAGGTTAAAACAAAAAAGAACCTGCTTTGCAGGTTCTTTTTGTTTTATAAAACTACTTCGATTAAACCGAAAATGTTTACTGTTTGAGAGCAGACGGCGCATTGGTAGCCGGGGAGGGAAAACTCTTTAAAATGCAGTTGGGATTCGTCTTTCAGGACAGGGGCAGACCCCGTCAGATCAAATTCCCGGCGTAAAATACTTTCGTTCAAACCGCAGCCCAAGGCCTTGCCAAGGCTTTCCTTTAACACCCAAAGACGGTGAAAAAGCTCCGGTGCGCTTTCTAAAAGCTTTACTTCTGTGGGAGGGAAATATCGCTGAGCAAGCCGCAAGTCAGTGCTTTTTATTTCCTGTATATCGCAGCCAACGCTTTGGCTGGATATGGCGCAAAGCACATATTCCCCTGAGTGGGATAAACTGAAATGTACCGGCAGACCCTGTAAATAGGGTTTGCCGTTTTCTTCTGTCAGTACCTGAAAATCACAGATCCCCTGTTCCTTTAAGGCGTGTCGCAGCAGGGCTTCCGCGGCGATACAGCGGCGTTTATCATCCGCAAAACGCAGGGCGTCGGCCTTTGCTTTCCGGGCTTCTGTGGCAGCGCTGTAGAGCCTCCGGTAGGCGCTATCGTCCCCTACAGATGCTATATAAACTTTCGTATCCATAGAATACCTCCTCTGCGCTTTTTGTCCATTATAGCACAGCAGGAGCAACGTTGCAATCAGCAAACCACCCGGATGCTTTTGCGCATAGAGCCGATGGCGCTCTTTTCCAACCTGGATACCTGGGCCTGGGAGATGCCCACCATATTGGCTACCTCCATTTGGGTCTTGCCGTCATAAAACCGCAGGGAAAGGATCTGCTTTTCCCGCTCCCCCAAACAGGCAAAAGCATCCTTCAGGGCAATATGCTCCATCCAGGCGCCTTCGGTATTTTTGGTATCTTTTACCTGATCCATCACCGTCAGAGGGTCGGCGCTGTCGGCATACACCGGGTCATACAGGCTCACCGGCGCGCACACCGCATCCAAAGCCTGGCTGACTTCCTCCACGGTTAATTCCAGGGCTTTGGCTACCTCTTCCAGCGCCGGTTCTCTGCCCAGCTCCAGCAGCATATTTTCCTTGCATTGCAGCACCCGGTAGGCCACATCCCGAATGGAGCGGGACACCCGAATGGGAGCGTTATCTCTTAAATATCGCCGCACCTCACCGGCGATCATAGGCACGCCGTAGGTGGAAAAACGTACGCCCTTTGTGGGGTCAAAGTTGGCGATGGCTTTGATGAGTCCGATGCAGCCTACCTGAAACAGATCGTCGGGGTTTTCGCCCCGGCCGCTAAAGCGCTGGATGACGGAAAGCACCAACCGCAGATTGCCTTCGATTAGTTCGCTGCGGGCGGTCTTATCGCCGCTTTTTGCCCGCAGCAGCAGCGCATCCATTTGTTCCTGGGATAAAACTTTCAGCCGGGCGGTGTTCACACCGCAGATCTCTACTTTACCTTGCATATATCCTCCCCGAAAGGCATATTTTTACAGACGCTATGTACAAACAGTATTTCCCGGCGGAGAAAAAACATACGGCATAAAAATTTGTGAAAAACGCACAAACTTTTTGAAGAGGGTTAAGAAAGCAGCTCCCTCGAAACACCAAAAGGTGACAGAATGTAAATCTTTTTGACAAAAAATATTAAAAAAAAGAAGAATAAATCGGGGACATAACCTGCAGAATACCAAAAATACCTATATTTTTTTTAAAAATCTGAAAGCGGGAAACCTTGTGGATAAATGGGGAAAAAGCATTGACAGCAAATAGTTTTCCCCAAATTCCACAGGGTTTTCCACAAGGGCAAAAATGCATAATTCGGGGCAAAATGAGGCCAACTCTGTTTACATAATACTATTTGCCCAAATACAACTTTTTGCCCCATTTTTCTCCATGGGTAATTTTGACAGGGGGTAAAAACGAGATGAGAAAAATAGTACTTGACAAGCATTTTACCCTGATTTGCTTATGTATGCAAAAAATTTGAAAAAAGGTATTGATTTTCCGGAAAAGGTGGGTTATAATGGGCGAGCGTATGAGCTATTTTACAGAACAGGAGGTGTGATTATGCCCAACATCAAGTCCTCTAAGAAGGATGTTATCCGTTCCAAGGTTGCTTACGAGAAGAACAAGGCTGACAAGTCCGAGATGAAGACTGTCCAAGAAGTATGAGGCTGCTCTGGAAGGCGGCGACCGCGCTGCTGCTGAGGTTGCTTACAAGGCTGCCGTTAAGTCTGTGGACCAGGCTGTGATCAAGGGTATTCTGCACAAGAATACTGCTGCCCGCAAGAAGAGCAGCATGACCCTGCGGCTGAACAAGCTGGCCTGATTTCTCTGAAAATATCTCCTTCCGATCTTTCGGAGGGAGTTTTTTCATTTTATAGGATAGTCACCGCATTTGTTTTGTGCTATAATTGGGTTATCCAAGTGTGGAGGTGAGGAAATGGCGCGGTTAAGCGACCCGATTACCATATTAAAAGGCATCGGCCAGGCCAAGGCCAAGCAGTTTGGGGCATTGGGTATCCATACCCTGGGGGATCTGATCTGTCATTTCCCCAGAGGCTATGAGGACAGGACCCGATTTGTCACTGTATCTCAGCTGCAGCCGGATGTGCCTGCCTGCTTTAAGGCCACGGTGATGAGCGCCCCTCGCACTGCCCATATCCGTAAGGGCTTGGATATTACCAAGGTGCAGGTGGCTGACCATACCGGGCGACTGAATCTTACCTTTTTTAACCGGAAGTTTACCGCCGACCAGCTGCGGTATGGCGAAAGCTATATTTTTTACGGCGCAGTATCCGGGGATTTTATCGGCTATAATATGACCTCCCCGGCTTTCGAGCGGGAGACGGATTTCCCGGTGGCTACCCGCCGAATTTTGCCCATTTATCCCTTAACTGCCGGGCTTACCAATGCCGCTGTGGTGAAAGCAGTCACCCAGGCTTTGGCGGTGTGCGACCCACCGGCGGAGATTTTGCCGGAACAGGTGCGGCGGGAATTTGGCATTTTGCCTGCCGAGAGAGCCTATCAGGCCATTCACGCTCCCAATTCCATGGAGGAAGCGGAGCTTGCCAAGCGGCGGCTGATCTTTGAAGAATTCTTCGTGTTCTCCGCCGGCCTTTCCCTGATGCGGGCGGCCCGGGCAGGAAAAGCTGTTCCTGCTTATCAAAATATAGATTTGCAGGAATTTATCGGCGCGCTGCCCTTTGATCTCACCGGCGCGCAAAGTCGGGCTATTGGAGAAATCGTCTGTGATCTGCAAAGGGGTACGCCTATGAACCGGCTGGTGCAGGGCGATGTGGGCAGCGGCAAGACTATGGTGGCCGCAGCAGCGGCATACTTGGCGGCGAAAAACAACAAGCAATCCGCTTTAATGGCGCCCACGGAAATTTTGGCAGAGCAGCATTATAAAGGCCTTAACAAGCTGCTAGCCCCCTTGGGGATTCGTACTTGTTTGCTCACCGGCACGATGACCGTTAAGCAAAAACGGGAAATTAGAGAGCAGATCGCCGCCGGTCAGGCGGATTTGGTGATTGGCACCCACGCCCTTTTATCGGAAGCTACGGAATTTAAAGATCTGGGCCTGGTGATTGCCGACGAGCAGCATAGGTTTGGCGTGCGCCAGCGCTCCATGCTGTCTGCCAAGGGAGAAGACCCTCACCTTTTGGTCATGTCCGCAACGCCGATCCCCCGCACCCTGGCGCTGCTAATGTATGGCGATCTGGAGGTTTCGATTTTGGACGAATTGCCGCCGGGAAGACAGCCGGTGGATACCTTCCTGGTGGACGAAAGCTACCGGGCGCGGATCAATACCTTTATCCGCAAGCAGGTAACAGAAGGCCATCAGGCCTTTGTGGTATGTCCTGCGGTGGAAGAGGGAGAAGCCTTGGAATTAAAGGCTGCCGAAACCTGGGCGGAAACATTGCAGCAGACGGTGTTCCCCGATTTGAAGGTAGCGCTTTTACACGGACAAATGAAGGGCGCGCAAAAGGAAGCCATTATGGCGGAATTTGCGGAGCACCGGGCAGATGTGCTGGTGGCTACCACCGTAGTGGAAGTGGGCGTGGATGTGCCCAACGCCACCTTGATGGTGATTGAGGATGCAGACCGGTTCGGCCTTTCCCAGCTGCACCAGCTCCGGGGCAGAGTGGGCCGGGGCGGCGCGAAAAGCTATTGCATTTTGGTCAGCCACAATAAAAACATGCAGGCCAAGCAGCGGATGCAGGCTTTTTGTAAAACTAACGATGGCTTTAAGATCGCGGAAGAGGATCTGCGGCAGCGGGGCCCCGGCGATTTCTTCGGCCAGCGGCAGTCAGGTCTTCCTGTATTCCGGGTAGCCAACTTAAGCTGCGACCTGCAGACCTTGAAGCAGGCGCAGGAGGCATCCAAGGTATGGATCGAGGAATTGGGTACTTCCCATACCCGGGAATCTCAGGCGTTAAGAGAGCGGATCGCAGAGCTTTTCGCCCGCAGTGAAGGCACAATGAACTAAAAAGAACGTGCAGTTTTTTTGGAAACTGCACGTTTTTTATTGGTATCTTAAAACATTTTTAATATTCTCTGTGGCATTGGTAAAAATATGAGGCAAAAATCCGGTATTTTTCTGCGCAGCGGTGGAAAATTTGAAAAATGGGTTGTAAGTTTGCACCAAATGTAGTAAAATAGTACAGCTGAAAGAATGGAAACTCAACATATAATATATATTACGGAGGAACTCCTTATGGAAAAACCCATTGTACTGGTCATCATGGACGGCGTCGGCAAAGGCGACGGCGGCAGCGGTGACGCAGTTGTACAGGCCAAGACTCCTACTCTGGATCGTCTGCTGGCCACCTGTCCTCATACTTACCTGAAAGCCCACGGCACTGCCGTCGGCCTGCCCTCCGATGAAGATATGGGCAACTCTGAGGTAGGTCACAATGCGCTGGGCTGCGGACAGGTATATTCTCAGGGTGCAAAGCTGGTGGGCGAGTCCATCGAAAACGGCGCTCTGTTTGCATCCAACACCTGGAAGGACTTGACTGCCAATGCTAAGGCCGGCAAGGCTATGCATTTCCTGGGTCTGCTGTCTGACGGCAACGTGCATTCCAACATCCATCACCTGATCGCCCTGCTGCGGCAGGCCAAGCGGGAGGGTGTGAAGAAGGCTTATTGCCACATCCTGCTGGACGGCCGTGATGTGCCTGCCACTTCTGCGCCTGAATATGTGCAGATGCTGGAAGACGTACTGACTGAGCTGAACACCGATGGCTGTGACTACGCTATCGCTTCCGGCGGTGGCCGTATGCAGCTGACCATGGACCGTTACGAGGCCAACTGGGGCATGGTGGAGCTGGGCTGGCGCACCCACGTACAGGGTTTGGGCCGTCAGTTTGGCAGCGCTTTGGAAGCCATTGAGGCTTTCCGGGCTGAGACCGGCTGCATCGACCAGGATCTGCCTGCCTTCGTTGTGGCAAGAAACGGTGAGCCTGTGGCGAGAATTGAAAACGGCGACAGCGTGGTGCTGTTTAACTTCCGTGGCGACCGTGCCCAGGAAATTTCCCTGGCCTTCGATCGCAAGGACTTCGATAAGTTCGACCGTCCCGGCTACACCGGCGTGAAGTTTGCCGGTATGCTCCAGTATGACGGCGACCTGAACATTCCCGAAAATTACCTGGTGCAGCCTCCTGTGATCATCAACACTTTAACTGAGGTGCTGTGCGCAGCAGGTATTCATGAGTATGCCCTGTCTGAAACCCAGAAGTACGGCCACGTGACCTATTTCTGGAACGGCAACCGCTCCGGCAAGGTCTGCGAAGAGCTGGAGGTTTACGAAGAAGTTCCCTCTGACGTGATCCCCTTCGAGCAGGCGCCTGCTATGAAGTCCAAGGAGATCACCGAGAAGATGGTGGAGGCTATGGCCTCCGGCAAGTTCCAGTTCCTGCGCTGCAACTACCCCAACGGCGATATGGTTGGCCATACCGGCGTGATGGAAGCGGTTATTTACGCTATGGAATGTGTGGATAACGGCCTGAAGGCCATCCTGGAAGCCGCCGATAAGTATGGCTACCGGGTGCTGATCACCGCTGACCACGGCAATGCCGATCAGATGACCGAGACCAAGAAGGGCAAGACCTCTCCCAGAACTGCCCACTCTTTGAATCCTGTTCCCTTTATCATCTACGATCCGAACAAGACCTATGCCATTAAGGATGGCGCTTTTGGCCTGGCCAACGTTGCTCCCACTGTGGTAAAGATGATGGGCCTGACCGCTCCCGCGTGCTGGGAAGAAAGCATGATCTGATCCTGAGCTTTTGAGAGCTTAGAAGGAGGTATTTATATGATCCGTCAGGAAAACGAAAACGGCACCGTAAGTGTGTCCAACAGCGTATATACCCAAATTGCCGGTACTGCTGCCTCTAACTGCTTTGGCGTTAAGGGCATGGTGGCCCGCTCTGTTAAGGACGGTGTGTATCACCTGCTCCGCAAGGAGTCTATGGGCAAGGGCGTTCGTGTGGAGATCCACGATGATGGCGCTATCACCATTGACGTGCATATTATGGTGGACGGCGCAGTAAACTTAAGCGCCGTAGGCAGCTCCATTATTTCTGAAGTCCGCTACGTGGTGAGCAAGTACACCGACACAGTCGTTCGCAATGTAAATGTTTACATTGACGCAGTGCAGTTCGGCTGATTATTTGGAGGTAAATAGCATTGATACAGACAGTTAATGGCTCTGAGCTGCGCCGTATGCTTTTAAGCGCGGCGGCAGCCATCGAAATTAACAAAGAAAGGCTCAATGAGCTCAATGTGTTCCCTGTGCCCGATGGTGACACCGGCACCAATATGTCTATGACCATCGGCGCTGCTGCTGCTGAGCTGCGTAAGCTGGACGCTTGCAGCGTGGAGCAGGCAGCTGCTACTGCCGCTTCTGCTATGCTCAGAGGCGCAAGAGGTAACTCCGGCGTTATTTTGTCTTTGCTGATGCGGGGCATTTCTAAGCGCTTGAAGGGCGCAGAGGTTTGCGACGGCGCGCTGTGGGCAAGCGCTTTGCAGGCCGGCGTTGACGCCGCCTATAAAGCGGTTATGAAGCCTGCTGAGGGTACTATTTTAACTGTTTCCCGTTTGGCAGCTGCCAAGGCCGCCAAGGTTGCCCGCAAGACCAATTGCTTTGAAGAAGTCCACGAAGCCGCCATCGAGGATGCCCGGATCGCTCTGGATAACACCATGGAGCAGAATCCTGTGCTGAAGAAGGCAGGCGTGGTGGATGCCGGCGGTAAGGGCTGGCTGTTGGCTTTGGAAGGTATGCTGTGCGCCCTGCGCGGTGAAGACGTGGAAATGCCGGAAGGCTCTGACGCGCCCGCCGCTCGGGAGGCCGCAGACTTTGCCGCCTTTGATACGGCTGACATCACCTTTACCTACTGCACCGAGTTCATCATCAACCGGGAAAATAAGAAAGACCCTGAAAAGCTCCGTAAATATCTCAGCGGCCTGGGCGATAGCCTGGTGCTGGTGGATGATGAGGAGATCATCAAGGTTCACGTGCATACCAACGATCCCGGCGCTGCGCTGCACGAAGCAGTGAAGTACGGCTCTTTTGCCACAGTAAAGATCGAAAATATGCGCCTGCAGCACACAGAAAAGGTGTTGGAGGATACCCCCACCCAGGTCAAGGATGCCGAGCCTGTGATCGCAGAGCCGGAAAAGCCCTGTGGTGTGGTGGCGGTTTGCGCCGGTGACGGCCTGGCTGCCGTGTTTAGTGACTTGGGCGTGGACGGCATCATTTCCGGCGGACAGACCATGAACCCCAGCACCCAGGATATTCTGGCTGCTGTAAACCGTGTGCCTGCCGAGACGGTGTACGTGCTTCCCAACAACAAAAACATCATTATGGCCGCCGAGCAGGTGGATGCCTTGACCCCCAAGCACGTGGTGGTGATTCCCAGTAAGACCGTGCCCCAGGGCGTAACGGCTATGCTCAGCTTCAACCCCGAGGGTGAAGAGACGGAGAATGTAGAGGCCATGACCGAGGCGCTGGCCACGGTGGATACCATGCAGATCACCTATGCCGCCCGTAACTCCGATTTTGACGGCTACGACATCCACGAGGGCGATTATCTGGCCATGTGCGGCAGCGGCCTGTTCGGCAACAGCCGGGATATCAAGGTGCTGCTGAGAGCTTTGGCAGAAAAGGTCCGGGATGATGAAAAGACCTATATCACCATTTACTATGGCGCGGATATTAAGGAAAAGCAGGCTCAGGCCGCAGAAAAGATCTTCCGGGAGCTGTGTCCCGATGCGGATGTAAACCTCATCCGTGGCGGTCAGCCGGTTTACTATTATATGATTTCCGCTGAATAAGCCTTTCAGCCTAGAGAAAGATTAGCAAGACCCACCGCTTTTTAAGCGGCGGGTCTTTGCCGCCTAGGGTAGAGTGATAAATCCTAACCCGCCTTAAAGCGGTTGATTTCTGCGCTTTTCGCCCTGTTGTGCCTCGCAAGGCACAAAGCATTCCTTCGCTCCAATAGAACAAAAATCATCCAAAAACCTCTCGCTTTAAGGTCGAAGATTTTACAAAGAGAGGGTTTTTGTTCTATTAAGGCAAAAACGCAGCAAATACTTTGTGTATTTGCGAGTATTTTAACGCAGATAGAGCAATAAACCATCCTTTGTAAAACGAGTTTGGATTTATCGCTCTACCCTACATACGATGCATAAAATACTCTGGAGGTGTGTTACAGTGGGCGGTTTTTTGAAGAAAGCCTATGGGTTTTATAAGCAGCTGGCTTTTGACCGGGTGGGGGTGTACGCATCCTCCGCCTGTTACTTTATTGTATTATCTCTTTTTCCCTGCTTGGTGCTGCTTTTGAGCCTGCTGCGGTATACTGGCCTGGAGGTCAGGACATTGGTTTCTGCGCTGGAGGGGGTGCTTCCTCAGGCGCTGATGCCCCAGGCAAAGCAGCTGGTGATCAGCACTTATATGGCATCTAACGGAACGCTGGTATCCTTATCTGCGCTGACGGCGCTGTGGTCAGCCAGCCGAGGGGTTTACGGCCTGCTCCGGGGTTTGAATGCAGTGTATCAGGTGGAGGAAACAAGAGGGTATCTCCATACCCGGCTGATGAGTGTGGGCTATACCTTTGCTTTCCTCATTTTGCTGGTGCTCAATCTCATTGTGCAGGTGTTTGGCGCAGCCATATTTCAGGCGCTGCCACATACCCAGGAGCCGCTGATCGAATTTCTTGTAGAAGCGGTGGACGTGCGGTTTTTATTCCTTTTATTAGTGCAAACCGCCCTTTTTGCCGCTATGTATAAAGCGCTTCCCAACTGTAACAACACTTTTCGGCAGGGCTTGCCTGGGGCGGTGCTGGCATCCTTTGGATGGCTGGTGTTTTCTAACCTGTTTTCACTCTACGTGGTGTATTTTCCCCGGTATGCCAATGTGTACGGGGCGGTATATACCGTAGCTTTAAGTATGTTGTGGCTGTATTGCTGCATTTGCATTGTGTTTTACGGCGGGGCATTAAACCGATATTTTCAGGAAAAACGGTATTTCTTTAAAAATATTTCATAATTCTTCCTTATGCTATAGGCAGAGAGGACTTGAAAAAGGGGGCGGGGCAGATGTTCGGCTTTGTCATGGCCAGCAGCGAGGAGCTGAGCAAAGAGGAAAAACAGCGGTATTCTGCGGTTTATTGCGGCATCTGCCGGCAGATTCGGGAAAGGCACAGCAGCTTTGCCCGATTGGGCTTGAGCTTTGACCTTGCCTTTTTGGCGCTGCTTCTTATGAGCCTGTATGAGCCAGAAGAAACCACAGGCAAACGGGCTTGCGGCTTTCACCCGGTAAAGCCCAGACCTTGGACGGATAACGCATATATCGCCTACTGCGCCGATATGAACGTGGCTTTGGCTTATTACAAAGCAAAAGATGACAGCGCAGATGAAAAACGCCTTGGCGCAAAGGTGCAGCAAGGCATCTTTGGCAAAAAGCTGGAAGAAATTAAAAGCAGCTGGCCAAGGCAGTGCGCTGCCATAGAAGCTTGTTTGCAGGAGCTGGAAAGTCTGGAAAAGGAAAATTGCTCCAATCCCGACCTGCCGGCTGCCTGTTTTGGTAGGCTCATGGCAGAGCTGTGCGTGTATGAAGAAGACTTTTGGGCAGATGATCTGCGGCAGATGGGTATGGCCCTGGGCAGATTTATTTATCTTGCCGATGCAGCGGTGGATTATCGCAAGGATCAGAAAAAAGGCAATTATAATCCTTTCCTTGCCATGGGAATGAAGGAAGATTGGGCCCGCTGGGAGCAGTTTTTGGTAATGGAAATGGCCGAATGTACTGGGTGCTTTGAGCGGCTTCCCCTGGTGCAGGATAAGAAGATTTTGGATAACATTCTGTATAGCGGCGTGTGGCTGCAATACAGGCAGAAACAAAAGCAGGTTGGAGGAACAAAATGATCGACGATCCTTATAAAGTGCTCGGTGTAAGCCGGGATGCCTCCGACGAGGAGATAAAGCGGGCGTACCGCGCCCTGGCAAAAAAATATCACCCGGACAGAAACCCCGGTGATAAAGAGGCTGCCCGGAAAATGCAGCAGGTAAACGATGCCTACGAGCAGATCAAAAACCCGGAAAAGGCCCAAAGTCAGCAGCAGAGCGGCTATGGCAGCTATGGCGGTTACGGCCAAGGCGGCTATGGCGGTTATGGCGGCTGGGGCGGCTACGGTGGTTATGGCTGGGGTGGCTATACCCAGCAGCAAGGCCAAACAGTGGGTACAGATCAGTATCAGAAGTCTGCCTATCATTTTGTCCGCAACCGCCGCTATCAGGAAGCCCTGAATGTTCTGGAGTCATCTCAGGATAAGAACGCCAGCTGGTACTATATTTCTGCCATGGCTCATTACGGCCTGGGCAATAAGGTGACGGCTATGGAGCATATTCGCCGGGCGGTTTCCATGGAGCCGGACAACCAGACCTATGTACAAACTTTGCAGTATATGGAAAACGGCGGCAATACTTACCGGCAGCAGGCCGACTCTTTCGGCGGCTTCGGTATGCGGGTCACCCCCTGCGCATCCATCTGTCTGTGCTATTTGGCGCAATATTTCTGCTGTCCCTTCCGTTTCTTTTGGTGCTAAGATATGGTGGATTGTCACATGCATATGGTCCTGGACGGACAGGACTGGAAAGAGGCTATCCATACCCACCGGGAAACTCCTTGTAGAGCTTTAATCCAGCAGCGGCTGGAAAGCTACCGGCAGCGGGGGTATACTTACCTCCGGGACGGCGGCGACCGCTGGGGCGTGGGCAAGCTGGCAAGGGACTTAAGCGGCGAATACGGCATTACTTACCGCACGCCTTTAGCGCCTTTGTGTAAAGCCGGGTGCTACGGCGCTTTTATTGGTGAAGTGTTTGCCGACCTGAAAGAATACGCCAAGCTGATTGCAAAACAAAAAGAAGCGGGTGCGGATTTCATTAAAATTATGATCTCCGGCCTGATGGATTTTGCCAAACCGGGCGTGATTTTTATGGAAGGCCCAACTACGGCGGAAATTAAGAAGATGGTACATATCGCCCACGAGGAAGGGTTTTCTGTGATGGCCCATTGTAACGGAAGTATCCCTGCTCTGGCGGCGGCGGAAATGGGCGTAGAGTCTGTAGAACACGGCGCATATCTAAACGAGGAAGCGTTATCTGCCATGGCCGAGCGTAACACCGTATGGGTGCCTACTCTTTCTACCATTGGTAATTTGCTGGGTAAGGGACGTTATCCGGACGGAGCGGTACAGGCCATTTTGGAAAGCGCTATGGAAAATGTGGCAGTTTTTAGCGCAAAGGGCGGCCTTGTCGCTCCCGGCAGCGATGCCGGCGCCTGGGCTGTATCCCATGCGGCGGATACCGAGGAAACCTGGCTCATAAAAGCCGGTGTCAGCAAAGCCCAACAGGAAAGGGCTGCAGGAAAAATAATGGAAAAATTTTAAGACAAGCCCCTTGCGGTGGGCTTGTCTTTTTTATAACGATTTAGTATAATAACAAAAAATATTGTTGGAGGTAAATTTATGTCTAAAGATGTATTGGTTTTATCTCAGGAGTTAGCGCCTGTTCATGCCGGCTTTGAGGCGACCTTTGGCTGCGCTCCGGAGCGGTTTTTTACAGCGCCCGGCCGTACGGAGATCGGCGGTAACCATACCGACCATCAGCGGGGCCGTGGGCTGGCTGCTGCTGTGAATTTACATATGCTGGCCGCTGTGCGGGAAAACGGCACCGATGTGATCCGCATCCAGTCCGAGGGCTATCCTATGTGTGAAGTGAGCCTGCAGGAACTGCAGCCCAAGGAAGAGGAGATCAATTCTACCCCCGCTCTGGTTCGGGGTATTGCTGCAAGGTTCTACCAGCTGGGTTGCCCGGTTCGTGGCTTTGATGCTTATATGACCTCTACGGTGCTGCCCGGTTCCGGTCTGAGCTCCTCTGCAGCTTTTGAGGTGCTGATTGGTACGATTATCAATCACCTGTTTTTTGGCGCAAAGGCTACGCAGCCTGAGGTGGCCATCATTGGCCAGTATGCAGAAAATGTGTTCTTTGGCAAGCCCTGCGGTCTGATGGATCAGATGGCATCTGCTGTGGGCGGTATGGTGACCATTAATTTCTTCGATAAGGAAAATCCTGTGGTAGAGCCGGTGGAATTTGACTTTGCCGCATGTAACCACGCTCTGTGTATTATCGATACCCGGGCAAGTCATGCAGATCTGACGGATGAATATGCCGCCATTACCTTGGATCTGAAGAGAATTTGCCAGCATTTTGGCAAGGAAGTGTTGACCCAGATCGAAGAACAGGACTTTTACAAGCATATCCCCGTTCTGCGCAAAGAATGCGGAGACCGGGCGGTTCTTCGGGCGATGCATTTCTATAAGGAAAATGCCCGTGTTCCTCGCCAGGTGGCGGCTCTTCGTGCAGGTGATTTTGATGAATTCCTGCGCCTGGTAAAAGAAAGCGGATATTCTTCCTATATGTACCTGCAGAATGTAGTTCCTGCTGGCTATAAGACCAATCAGGATGTGGGCCTGACTTTGGCATTGTGCCATAACCTGCTGGGTGAGCGGGGCGCATTCCGTGTTCACGGCGGCGGCTTTGCCGGCACTGTGCAGGCCTTTGTTCCCATGGATATGCTGGAAGCTTTCCGCACCGGTATTGATGCGGTGCTGGGTGAAGGCGCTTGCCACGTGCTGTCCATCCGTCCCCAGGGCGGCGTGCCGGTTGTAAAGGAGTAAACTATGACCATTGAAACCTGTATTGATTCTTTAATCAGCTATGCGATGAATACCGGCCTTGCCCAACCGGAAGACCATATATACTTAGTCAACCGGCTGCTGGAAACCTTGAAGCTGGACAGCTATACCCCCTCCAATGAGCTGCTGAGTGAGGATTTGGAAGAAATTTTGGCAGGTATTTTGGAGTATGCCTGCGAAAACGGCTTGTGCGAGGACAATATTACCGCACGGGACTTGTTTGACACCAAAATTATGGGCTTGCTCACACCTATGCCCAGTCAGGTAATCCCCACTTTCTGCCAGCTTTACAAAGAAGACCCCCAAAAGGCTACAGATTGGTATTATAAATTTAGCTGCGATACAGACTATATTCGCCGCTACCGCATTGCCAAGGATATGCGCTGGAAGTTCCAAAGTCCATATGGTGAAATGGATATTACCATTAATCTGAGCAAGCCGGAAAAAGACCCCAAGGCCATTGCGGCGGCAAAGGCTGCGCCCCAGTCCGGCTATCCCAAGTGCCATCTGTGTGTGGAAAATGAGGGCTATGCAGGCAGGCTGAATCACCCCGCCCGGCAAAATCACCGAATCATCCCTATTACTGTGGCGGAGGAAGCCTGGTGTCTGCAGTATTCCCCCTATGTTTACTATAACGAGCATTGTATCGTGTTTAATTCTCAGCACGTGCCTATGAAGATTGACCGCAGCGCATTTAAGAAGCTGCTGGGCTTTGTGGAAGCATTTCCCCACTATTTTGTGGGCTCGAATGCAGACCTGCCTATCGTAGGCGGTTCTATCTTGAGCCACGAGCATTTCCAGGGCGGTCATTATACCTTCGCTATGGAGAAGGCGCCCGTAGAGCAGCCGCTGACCTTTCAAGGTTACGAGGATGTGCAGGCCGGCATCGTAAGCTGGCCTATGAGCGTTATCCGTATTCGCAGCGCAAAGCCGGAACGTCTGGTGGATCTGGCAGATAAGATCCTTACCTGCTGGAGAGGCTATACCGACGAAAGCGCTATGGTTTTAGCCTGTACTGACGGCGAGCCCCATAATACCATTACCCCCATTGCCCGCCGCAGAGGAGAAGATTATGAACTGGATCTGGTGCTGCGGAATAACCTGACAACCCAGGAACACCCCCTGGGTGTGTACCATCCCCACGCCGATAAGCATCACATCAAGAAGGAAAACATTGGCCTGATTGAAGTGATGGGTCTTGCGGTGTTGCCCAGCCGGTTGAAGAAGGAGCTTTACGACCTGGCCGATGCCATTGTGGCAGGTAAGGATATTGCTGCCGACCCGGTGTTGGAAAAGCACAATGCTTGGGTGGAAGAAATTAAGACCAGAAATGCTTTTACCGCAGAAAATGCGCTGGATATCCTTCTGCAGGAAACCGGACGGGTGTTCAGCGAAGTTTTGGAAGACGCCGGTGTGTATAAATGCACCCCGGAAGGCAGAGCCGCCTTTAACCGCTTTGTAGAAACTGTCAATAAGTAATAAAAAGCCCCAAGCCGAATGGCTTGGGGCTTTTGCGCCTGCGTTAGCAGTAGAAATCTTTGATTTTTTTAGCTCTGCTGGGATGGCGGAGCTTACGAATAGCCTTGTTTTCGATCTGGCGGATACGCTCACGGGTAACCTTAAAGTTCTGACCTACTTCTTCCAGGGTGTGGGTACGGCCGTCGTACATACCGAAACGCATACGCAGTACGTCGGCTTCCCGCTCGGTCAGGGTATCCAGGATCTCCTTGAGGGCTTCGGCCAGCAGGGCATTGGAAGTGGCGTCGGCAGGGCCGGGGGTGCGCTCATCTTCCACGAAAGAGCCAATGGAGGTGTCTTCTTCGTCACCTACGGGGGTATCCAGGCTCAAGGTATCGGCAGCGGTGCGGTTTGCCTCAATGATCTTTTCAACAGGCAGACCCAGCTCGGCGGGGATTTCTTCTACAGTAGGCTCACGGCCCAATTCCTGCACCAGCTTGCGGTTACAGCGGGTGGCCTTGTTGATCACTTCTACCATATGCACCGGCACCCGAATGGTACGGGCCTGATCGGCAATGGCACGGGTGATGGCCTGCCGGATCCACCAGGTGGCATATGTAGAGAATTTGTTTCCCTTTGTATAGTCGAACTTATCCACAGCCCGGATAAGGCCGGTGTTGCCCTCCTGGATCAGATCCAGAATGTGCAGGCCACGGCCGGAATACTTCTTGGCGATAGATACCACCAGACGGAGGTTGGCCTCTGTCAGCTTGTCCTTGGCGGCTTGGTCGCCTTCGCTGACCCGCTTGGCAAGCTCCACTTCCTCTTCTGCAGTCAGCAGCTTGATCTGGCCGATCTCCTTCAGGTACATACGCACCGGATCGTCCAGGTTATACTCTGCTGCCAGATCGACAGGGTCTACCAGGTCTTCTTCAGAAAGATCGGAAAGATCCATATCGTCACCCAGGTCATCACCCAGGGTCAGATCCATATCGTCACCTAAGTCCAGGTCCAGCTCTGCGCCCAGCACCTGGATGTTCATGGCTTCAAAACGGTCGTAGATCTCTTCGATCTTTTCGGGAGTAAGATCCATCTTTTCCAGCAGAGCGCTCAGGTCAGAAGAGCGCACCATGCCGTCTTTACGGCCCTGGGCGATCAGCTCCTGCAAAGCAGCCTGCAGTTCTTCCTGACTTTTGGCAGGTTTTTTATTGCTCATATTGTGATCCCTCTTTGTCTTTTGTATTTCCGTTAGACTATATCCCGATTTAAAAGGTTTGACAAGGGTTTTTCCTGAAAAATTTTTGAAAAAATCGTCTTGGGGCGGTTTTTGTCGCAGTAATGGGAGTATTCCCTCTTATTACACGAAACATACGGGTTTACTTTTTGAGGAAAATTCGGTATAATCAAGAAAAATCCTTCGAAGCGAGGCAGTTTTATGACGGACCTTTCTAAAATCAGAAATTTTTCCATCATTGCCCACATTGACCACGGCAAGTCCACTCTGGCAGACCGGTTGCTGGAAGAGTGTAATGCGGTGGATCACCGGGATATGGAAAACCAAATATTGGATTCTATGGATTTGGAGCGGGAGCGGGGCATTACCATTAAAGCCACCGCTGTCCAGCTGACTTACCATGCTGACGATGGGCAGTCTTATGCCCTGAACCTGATCGACACCCCGGGTCACGTGGACTTTAACTATGAAGTCAGCCGCAGCCTTGCCGCCTGTGAGGGTGCAGTGCTGGTGGTGGATGCCAGCCAGGGCGTGGAAGCCCAGACCCTGGCGAACACCTTCCTGGCTACCGATGCTGGCCTGGAAGTGCTGCCGGTTATTAATAAGATCGACCTGCCCTCTGCAAGGCCTCAGGAGGTCAAGCAGGAGATCGAGGATATTATCTGCGTTCCTGCTGAGGATGCCCCGGAAATTTCCGCCAAGAACGGCATTAACATTCATAGCGTGCTGGAAATGATTGTTCGGGATGTGCCTGCCCCCAAGGGTGACCGGAATGCCCCGCTGCAGGCGCTGATCTTTGACAGCCAGTACGATTCCTACCGGGGTGTTATCGTGTATACCCGTATTAAAGAGGGTACTGTGTGCGCCGGTATGGATATTAAGATGATGGCCACCGGCGCAGTATATAAGGTTGTAGAGGTCGGCACCATGAACCCCCTGGGCTTGACCCCCAAGGATGCTTTGGGCGCAGGCGAAGTGGGCTATATCACCGCATCCATTAAGAATGTGGCAGATACCCAGGTGGGCGATACCATCACCAGCATCGAAAATCCCGCCGCCGAGCCTCTGCCCGGCTACCGGCAGGTACAGCCCATGGTGTATTCCGGTGTGTACCCTGCTGACGGCGCAAAATATCAGGACTTGCGGGAAGCCTTAGAAAAGCTGAAGCTGAATGATGCTTCTATGTCCTATGAGCTGGAAAGCTCTATTGCCCTGGGCTTTGGCTTCCGCTGCGGCTTCCTGGGTCTGCTGCACATGGAGATTATTCAGGAGCGGTTGGAACGGGAATATAATTTGGATCTTATTACCACCGCCCCCAACGTCAGCTACCGGGTCACCAAGAATGACGGTACGGTACTGATGGTGGATAACCCTCTGGATTATCCCGATCCCATGGATATTCAGCTGGCGGAAGAGCCGTTTGTAAAGGTAAACCTGATGGCGCCCCAGGAATATGTGGGCAACATTATGGACTTGGCTACCTCCCGCCGTGGCGAATTTAAGGATATGGTATATCTGGATGCCAACCGGGTGGAGCTGCATTATGAGATGCCCCTCAACGAGATCATTTACGATTTCTTCGATGCCCTTAAATCCCGCACCCGTGGCTACGGCTCTCTGGACTATGAGCTGATCGGTTACCGGCCCAGCCGGCTGGTGAAGCTGGATATTCTGCTCAACGGCGATATTGTGGATGCTTTGAGTTTTATTCTCTTTGCGGATAATGCCTACCCCCGGGCCCGGAAGATCTGCGAAAAGCTGAAGGAGAATATCCCCCGCGCCCAGTTTGAGATCCCGGTGCAGGCAGCCATCGGCGGTAAGATTATCGCCCGGGAAACCATTAAGGCTTTGCGTAAGGACGTTTTGGCTAAGTGCTACGGCGGTGATATTACCCGGAAAAAGAAGCTGCTGGAAAAGCAGAAGGAAGGCAAGAAGCGGATGCGTACCTTTGGTACTGTTTCTGTTCCATCCGAGGCCTTTATGGCAGTACTCAAGTTAGACGAGGACTGATGGTAATTGACAATTGAAAATTGACAGTTGACAGTTGCCGATTGACAAAAACTTTTGTATTGTTCAAGGGTAATGGTATTTTATGAGAAGTGTTATTGTGGGAAAGAGCTTTTGCTTTGCAGCGAAGATTGTAGAGTTGCATAAAGTGCTTTCTAATAATAAAAAAGAATATGTTATGTCCCGACAGCTTTTACGGTGTGGCACAAGTGTTGGCGCCAACATTGTGGAATCGCAGCAGGCACAAAGCAGAGCGGATTTCATATCAAAACTTAGTATTGCGTTGAAAGAGGCCTGTGAAACGGATTATTGGCTTCGTCTTCTTAATGAAACAAGTTATATCGCTGATGAGGAGGTTCAACCGCTTATTGCAGAATGTCGGGAATTGGAAAAGATGTTGACAGCGATAATAAGATCAGCGAAACAGTAATACACCTTAATTGTCAATTATCAATTATCAACTGTCAATTAACGTGAGGTTTTTATGGCTTTAAGACAACGGAAAAATAAGATTCCTTTGGGAATATATGTGCATATTCCTTTTTGCAAGAGCAAATGTCAGTATTGCGACTTTTACTCGTTAAGTGAAAAGGATGATCGGCTGATGGACGGCTATTTGGGAGCAGTGTGCGCCCACATCCGGGAGGCCGGCCCCCTTGCGCCGGATTATTTGGTGGATACCATCTATTTTGGCGGCGGCACCCCCAGCTATTTTGGCGCGGACGGTATGGCTGCCATCCTCACCGCCATCCGCAAGAGCTTTGATGTAAGCCCGGATGCAGAGATCACCTTTGAGGCAAATCCCGATTCTATTACCGATAAGCTTCTGCGCCGGCTGCGTAGTGAGGGCTTTAACCGGGTAAGCCTGGGCATCCAGTGTGATGACGATAATACCCTGAAAACCCTGGGACGGGCGCATAATTATGAGCAGGCAGTGGCGGCTGTGAAGCTGATCCGCAGGCGGGGGTTCCGCAATCTTTCGGTAGACCTGATGTTTGGCCTGCCGGGGCAAACCACAACCACCTGGCTGAAAACCCTGCGAAATGTACTTTCCCTGAAGCCGGAGCATATCAGCTGTTACGGTTTGAAGGTGGAGGAAAATACGCCCCTTTATCAGTATAAGGATTTTTACAACTTAGCCGATGACGATACCCAGGCGGATATGTATCTTGGCGCGGTGGAGCTGCTTGCGGAGCAGGGCTACCGGCAGTATGAGATCTCCAATTTCTGCCGCAAGGGTCAGGTTTCCCGGCACAATTTGAAGTATTGGACCGGTGGCGAGTACCTGGGTTTTGGCCCGGATGCCAGCTCTGATTTTGGCGGCCAGCGCTTTACTATGGTACGGGATGTCCACGCCTATATGGAGGGCATCCGTATGGGCGGTCAGGTGCTCAAAGAGTGCCAGCAGGTGTCCGTCCGGGAGCGGGCGGGTGAATACCTGATGATGCGCCTGCGTACCACCATGGGCATTGATCCTAAGGAATACGAAAAGCTGCACACCATGCCTTTTGCGCCCTTGCAGCGGAAATTGGAGCAGTTTGCGAAACAGGGGCTTGCCGCCTGCACTTATGACGGCAGATGGTACTTGACCCCGGAGGGAATGCTCCTTTCCAATACCATTATTTCTGATCTTTTGATCATTCAGGATGAAACAGCACCGCTCGGTTGATCCGGGCGGTGTTTTTGCGCCGGAAAGATTCACAAAAAAGCTATATTTTTCCCATCAGTTGTGTTATAATGGTAAAAATATATGCTTATGTAAGCAAAGGAGAGATCTCCATGGGATTGATCACGAAAATTTTTGGTACCAGAAGTCAGCGGGAACTAAAGAAAATCCAACCGTTGGTGGATAAGATCCTGGCTCTGGAAGAAGAATATAAAGCCCTTTCGGAAGAGCAGCTCAAGGGAAAGACTGCAGAATTTAAGGCGCGTCTGGCCCAGGGTGAAACGTTGGATGACCTACTGCCGGAGGCTTTTGCCGCCGCAAGAGAGGCAGCTGACCGGGTGCTGGGTATGCGGCCCTATCCCGTGCAGCTCATTGGCGGCATTATTCTGCACCAGGGCCGGATTGCAGAAATGAAGACCGGTGAAGGTAAGACCCTGGTTGCCGTGCTGCCCTGCTACCTCAATGCCCTGACAGGCAAGGGCGTTCACGTGGTAACGGTAAACGATTACCTTGCCAAGCGTGACAGCCAGTGGATGGGTAAGGTCCATCGCTATATGGGCCTTAGCGTAGGTCTGGTGATCCCGGGAATGAAATCTGCTGAACGCCGGGTTGCTTATGCCGCTGATATTACCTATTGCACCAACAATGAGCTGGGCTTTGACTACCTGCGGGATAATATGGCCATTTACAAGCAGGAGCTGGTGCAGCGGGGTCATGCCTTTGCCATCGTGGACGAGGTGGACTCTATCCTCATTGACGAAGCCCGTACGCCCCTTATCATTTCCGGTAAGGGCGAGGATTCCTCCCACCTGTATCAGGCGGCGGATAGCTTTGTGGCCGGCTTGCGTAAGCAGGTGTTTGCCAAGACCGATGAAAAAGAAGTGCAGGATGATTACGACTGCGATTATTTCGTAGACGAAAAGTCCCGCAGCGTTTCCCTCACTGCCTCCGGCATCGCCAAGGCGGAGCGGTTCTTTGGCGTAGAAAACCTGGCAGACCAGGAAAATGCCACTCTTTCTCACCATATCAATCAGGCTATGCGGGCAAGAGGCCTGATGAAAAAGGATATCGACTATGTGATCCGGGACGGACAGATCATTATTGTGGACGAGTTTACCGGCCGACTGATGTTTGGCCGCCGGTACAACGAAGGTTTGCACCAGGCGATTGAAGCCAAGGAAAAGGTGCAGGTGGCAGGAGAGAGCAAGACCCTGGCTACCATTACCTTCCAGAATTTCTTCCGCCTGTACGGCAAGCTCTCCGGCATGACCGGCACGGCGCTAACGGAAGAGGAAGAATTTGCCGCCATTTACCGGCTGGATGTGGTGGAGATCCCCACCAACCGCCCCGTGGCCCGGAAGGACCATACGGATGTGGTGTATAAGAATGTGGCCGGTAAATACCGGGCTATCGTCAATCAGGTTATTGAATGCCACAAAAAGGGTCAGCCGGTGCTGGTAGGTACGGTGTCCATTGAAAAGAGCGAATTTTTAAGCAAGATCCTAAAAAAGGCCGGCGTTCCCCACAACGTGCTCAACGCCAAAAACCACGAGCAGGAAGCCCAGATCGTTGCCCAGGCCGGTAAGTTTGGCGCGGTGACCATCGCTACCAATATGGCAGGCCGTGGTACGGATATCGTGCTGGGTGGCAATGCCGAGACCATGGCCCTGAACGAGCTGGCAAAGCAGGATATTCCTGAGGAGATCCTCCGGGAGGCAAACGCCTATTCTGAAACCAACGACCCGGAAATTTTGCATATTCGGGCAGAATATGAGCGGCTGTATGCTTCATATAAGGCCGAGATGGCAGAGGAAGCAGAAAAGGTGCGGCGCTCCGGCGGTCTGTTCATTATCGGCACAGAGCGCCACGAATCCCGCCGTATCGACAATCAGCTTCGTGGCCGGGCAGGCCGTCAGGGTGACCCCGGCGAGAGCCGTTTTTACCTGAGTTTGGAGGACGATTTGATGCGTTTGTTCTCCTCCGACCGGGTCATGGGCATGATGGAAGCTTTGGGTATGGATGAAAATACCCCCATTGATGCCAAGATTCTTTCCGGCGCGGTGGAAAATGCCCAAAAGAGCGTGGAAAGCCGGAACTTCCGTTCCAGAAAGAGCGTTCTGGAATACGATGATGTGATGAACACCCAGCGCGAGGTGATCTATGCCCAGCGGCAGAAGGTGCTGGACGGCGAAGATCTGCGGGAAAATATGCTCAGTATGCTCCGAGGAGTGGTGGAAACTACGGTTTCCGAGGCCTTGGCTGCCAGCGGCGGCGTGGTGGATGAGGCTGGTTTGAGCGCCATCCGCAGCCGTATGCAAGGCATCTATTTCCTGCCGGGAACCCAGCTTCCTAGGGATGTATCTGCCCAGGAGCTGACCGAGGCAGTTTATGACCTGGCGGTAGAGCGGTATGAAGCCAGAGAGCGGCAGTATACCCCTGCAGTGATGCGGGAGCTGGAGCGGGTAGTTATGCTCCGGGTGGTAGACGAATACTGGATGGATCACATCGATGCCATGGATGATTTGAAGCAGGGCATCGGTCTGCGGGCTTACGGCCAGCACGACCCTGTCATCGCCTACAAGGAAGAGGGCTACGAAATGTTCCAGGCGATGATCACCGCCATTCGGGAGGAAACTGTGCGGCGGCTGATGCTGGTGCAGCTGAAGCCTACCCAGGAGGTCAAGCGGGAGAAGGTGGCCAAGGAAACCTCCACCTCCGGGGAAAAGACAGTAAAATCCCAGCCTGTCCGGGCTACCGGCAAGGTTGGCCCCAACGATCCCTGCCCCTGCGGCAGCGGCAAGAAATATAAAAAGTGCTGCCGGGATAAGGATATTGCTGCCGGTCTGGAGCGGTAATTATGGCTCTGGTGAATCAAAAAATCGGCGCGCTGGAGTATTTGACAGCAGAAAATATCTCCGTCCCCCATGGCTTTACCACTCGCCTGGGCGGTGTCAGCCAGGGTCACCTGCGCGCTATGAATATTGGTACGCGTCGGGGCGATAGTTGGGAAAATGTGCTGAAAAATTACGAGATTTTAGGAAAAGCCATTGGATTTGACGTGAAAAACTGCGTGCTGACGAAACAGACGCATACGGATATTGTTCGCCCGGTTGCCCTGCAGGATGCCGGCACAGGTCTGTTTCAGCCAGACTTTGATCCCTGTGACGGCTTGGTGACCAATACCCCTGGCCTTGCTCTGGTGGTGTTCACCGCTGATTGTACACCGGTGCTGCTTCATGACCCGGTTACCGGGGCGGTGGGCGCAGTTCACGCCGGCTGGAAGGGTACGGCGCAGGACATCGTTGGCAAGGCGGTGGATGCGATGGTCAGCAGCTTTGGCGCGGACCCCCGGAATATCCGGGCAGCCATCGGCCCTAACATCGGTCAGTGCTGTTTTCAAACCGACGGCGATGTGCCGCAAGCGCTGCTGGAAACCTATGGGCAAGCCATTTTGCCTTTGATCCGGCAGGAAGATGAAAAATATTATGTAAACCTAAAAGCGGTAAATGCTTACGCCCTACAGCGGCGTGGTGTTACCCATATTGAAATTTCTCAGGAATGTACTCGGTGTAACACAGACCGGTTTTGGTCTGCCCGGTTTCACCGGGACGCCCGGGGTTCTCAGGGCGCGATCATCGTATGTAAGGAGGCTGGCAAATGAAGCGTATTTTATCGTTTATATTGTGCGCCGTTATGGTTTTGTCAGTCTTTTCCGGCTGCGGCAAAAAGCAGCAGGCGGGTAAGCCTACGGTTACGCCGGGGCAGCAGACCGATAAGCCGGTAGACCCGGCGCAACAGGATCTGACCCTCACCTATTATCCCAACCGGTCTATGAACCCCCTGCTTGCAACGGATTATACCAACCGGGCGCTGTTTTCCCTTATTTATCAGGGGCTTTTTGCCGTTGACCGCAATTACAATGTAGAGCCGATGCTGTGTAAGCGGTATACAGTTTCTGCCGATAAGCGCACCTACGTGTTTTATCTGGAAAATGCCACCTTCTCGGACGGAACGCATATCACCGCCCGGGATGCTGCCGCGTCCTTGCAGCGGGCAAGGACGGGGGATTATTACGGCGGGCGGTTTACCCACATTACGGATATTTCCGTAACGGAAGACGGCGGCGTACAGATCCGCTTAGATACCCCTTACGAAAATCTCCCTCTTTTGCTGGATATTCCCATTGTAAAGGCCGAAGAGGTGGATGCGGTGAGCCCCTTGGGTACAGGCCCTTATATGCTGGACAGCAACGGCTTGACTACCCGTCTGCGCCGTACCAACTGGTGGTGTGAAGCAGATTTGGCGGTGACGGCTTCGGCTGTGAATTTGATCGCAGCCACGGACAATACCCAAATCAAGGATAATTTCCAGTATAACGGCCTGGACTTGATTTGCGCCAATCCCAGCTCTGATCTCCACGCCAAGCCCCGGTGTGACTATGAGCTTTGGAGCAGCGAAAATGGCAATTTCCTGTATTTGGCCTGTTCTATTGACAGCCGGGTGCTGAAGGGCGCGCTGCGTCAGGCCCTTACCTATGCCATTGATCGGGAAACCTTAGCAGCGGAGACTTACCGGGGCTTTGCCCAGGTAGCCACCCTGCCTGCATCTCCCAAGTTCCCCTATTACAGCAAGGCCTTGGCCGGCCGATATGCTTATGACCCGGAGCGGTTTGCCCAGGCAGTATCCGATGCAGGTATGACCGATGCCCGGGTGGTGCTGCTGGTAAATGCCGACGATAGCCTGCGGGTGCGGGCGGCGGAGGCCATTGCCCAAATGCTGGAGGCCGGCGGCCTGGATGTGGTGATCAGCCGCAGAAAGGGTCAGGACTATCAGTACGCCGTGCGTATGCGGGAATACGACCTGTATTTGGGACAGACACGGCTCAGCCCCAATATGGACCTTTCCCCCTTCTTCCACACCTGGGGCGAACTGAGCTACGGCGGTGTGAATAATGCTGCAGCTTATACCTTGTGCCTGCAGGCGCTAGATAACTACGGTAACTATTACACGCTGCACAGCAACGTCATGGAAAACGGCCTGCTTTGTCCCATCCTGTTCCAAAATTACGCCATTTATACAACCCGTGGAGAATTGACCGCGTTAGAGCCTGCCAGAGATAATATTTTCTACTATTCTTTAGGCAAGACTATGGTAGAGGCAAAGGCAGATCAATAAAGCCGGAAATTTTCGGAAAAATACGCAAAAAAGGCTTGCTTTTTCCGAAAGCATAGGCTATGATATAGAGGCGTTAGCACTCTTGACTATCGAGTGCTAAACCCAGTAGATAAACGCAGATATTTCTGCGATCTAAATACCCAGATTATGGAGGATTTACTATGAAGCTCAGACCCATGGCAGATAACGTTCTGCTCAAGGCCGCCGAGACCGAAGAGACTACCTCTTTCGGCATCATTCTGGCCACTACCAATAAGGAAAAGCCCGCTATTTATGAAGTGGTTTCCGCAGGCCCCGGTACAAAGGATGTCACTATGACTGTTAAGGCTGGCGACAAGGTCGTGGTAGGTCAGTTTGTGGGCAATGATATCAAGCTGGATGGCACGGATTATAAGTTCGTGAAGGTTGAAGATATCCTGGCTGTTGTTATCGATTAAGGAGGAAACGAACATGGCAAAAATGATTATTTACGGCGAAGAAGCCCGTAAGAAGCTGAAGTCCGGTATCGACCAGCTGGCAGATACCGTTAAGGTTACCCTGGGCCCCAAGGGCCGCAACGTGGTGCTGGGCAAGAAGTTCGGCGCTCCCCTGGTCACCAATGACGGTGTGACCATCGCTAAGGAAGTGGAGCTGGAGGACGCCTTTGAAAATATGGGCGCTCAGCTGATCCGCGAGGTGGCTACCAAGACCAACGATGTGGCCGGTGACGGCACTACCACTGCCACCGTGCTGGCGCAGGCCATTACCCGGGAGGGTCTGAAGAACCTGTCCGCCGGCGCAAACCCCATGGTAATGCGCAAGGGTATTGAGAAGGCTGTTGCCGCTGCTGTGGCTGCCATCAAGGAGCATTCCGTTCCTGTTAACGGCGCTGAGGATATTGCCCGTGTCGGTACGGTTTCTTCCGGCGACGAGTCTATCGGCGCGCTGATTGCTGAAGCTATGGAGAAGGTGGGCACCGAAGGCGTTATCACCATCGAAGAGAGCAAGACCGCTGAGACCGGCCTGGAAGTTGTGGAAGGTATGCAGTTCGACCGGGGCTATATCTCCCCCTATATGGTCACCGATACCGACAAGATGGAGGCTGTCCTGGATGACGCCTACATTCTGATCACCGATAAGAAGATCTCCTCCATTCAGGAGATCCTGCCCATCCTGGAGCCCGTTGTTAAGGCCGGCAAGAAGATGATGATCATTGCTGAGGATGTGGAGGGCGACGCCCTGGCAACTCTGCTGGTTAACCGCCTGCGCGGTAACTTCAACTGCGTTTGCGTTAAGGCTCCCGGCTTTGGCGACCGCCGCAAGGAAATGCTGCAGGATATCGCTATCCTCACCGGCGGCACTGTGATCTCCAGCCAGCTGAATATGGAGCTGACGGAGGCGCAGCTTTCTGACCTGGGACGCTGCCGTCAGGTAGTTGTTACTAAGGATAACACCACCATCGTAGATGGCGTGGGCGCTCCCGAGGATATCAAGGCCCGGGCGCACCAGATCCGCGCTTCCATCGCTACCACTACTTCTGACTATGACCGTGAAAAGCTCCAGGAGCGTCTGGCAAAGCTCTCCGGCGGTGTTGCCGTTATCAAGGTCGGCGCACAGACCGAAGTAGCCATGAAGGAAAAGAAACTCCGGGTGGAGGATGCTTTGAATGCTACCCGCGCTGCTGTGGAAGAAGGCATCGTGGCCGGCGGCGGTACCGCTCAGGTCAATGCCATTGCTGCGGTTGAAAAGCTGATCGCAACCCTCTCCGGTGACGAGAAGACCGGCGCTAAGATCATTGCTACTGCTCTGCAGGCTCCCATCCGTCAGATCGCTGAGAACGCCGGCGTGGACGGCAGTGTGGTCTATGAGAAGATCCGCTCCTCCAAGAAGATCGGCTTTGGCTACAATGCTTATACCGAAAAGTACGTGGACATGATCCCTGCCGGCATTGTTGACCCCACTAAGGTCACCCGCTCCTCTTTGGAGAATGCCGCATCCATCGCATCCTGCGTGCTGACCACCGAATCTCTGGTGGCCGACAAGCCCGATCCTGCAGCCGATGCTGCCATGGCAGCTGCAGCAGCCCAGGGCGGCGGTATGTACTAATCCCGGGTCATTAAAGCCCCAAATCGCCAAAACGAATTGGCGATTTGGGGCTTTCTTTTGCACAGGGATCTTTATATAATTGGACTTCAGCATTTCTTTGGATTGTTTTGCCGGCAAAGCCGGCCATTTTGACTTACTGCGCAAACCGAGCTTTACCGTACCCGTGTACGCCGACAAGCTCGGTTTGCTTGTCTTTGGGGCTTTACTGCACCCGGGTTAACAAAAAGACGAGCGGAAACGCTCGCCTTTTTTATGCATAATGCAGAATGCTGAATGCAGAATTATGTTTTGTTCGGAAAGCTTTATTTAAGGCTGGATTTGGTGGTGATACATAAGGGTTTCCTTGTGATTGGATGAGGGAACTCCAAACAGTAGGCGCAAAGCTGCTGGGTGGTGTAGCCCAAGCTTTCCGAAAAGGCTTTGGATGCTTCGCTGCCGTACTGGGGGTCGCCTAAAATGGGATAACCCTTGTAAGCGCAATGTAAGCGCAGCTGATGGGTGCGGCCGGTGATGGGTTTTAATTCCAGCAGGCTGCAGTTTTCCCTGCGTTGCAGCACCTTAAATTCCGTTAAGGATGGCTTACCCTCCGGGGAAACGGTACGCAGCAGGCTGGGTAAGGGCAGCCTTGCGATGGGCGCGTCGATCATACCGGATTCTTTTTCCGGGCCGCCGTATACCAGCGCCCGGTAGGTTTTTTGCAACTTGCCGTCTGTATGCAGCTGATTGCACAAAGCGTGGGTATGGGCATTTTTTGCCAGCAGCACCACACCGAAGGTATCCCGGTCTAAGCGGGTGATGGGATGAAAAGCGCAGCTTTGCCCGGTTTTTTGATAATACCCTAATATATAGTTTGCCAGAGTATCGGTCAGGCGGCTGCGGGAGGGGTGAATGAGCATTCCGGCAGGCTTATCTACTATCAGCAGGTGTTCATCTTCGTAGAGAATGGTCAGCGCGCCATCTTGAGCCGGGTACTGGGCTTCGGGATCATCCAAAGGAACGGTGACTACGTCGCCAATTTCCACCTGGTAATTGGTGCGCTGGGGAATCCCGTTGACAAACAGCTTGTCCTGCCACTTCAGCCGGTTCATAAGCCCGGCAGAGATAAGCATATCTTCCCGTAATATGGTGGATAGTCTTGCCTGCCGAGTCGCCGTATGTGTAAGCTTCATATTCACCCTCCTTTCAAAAACGGTGCAAAAAAGGCTTTGCCGGAGCAAAGCCTTTTTATTCTTAGTTCAGAGCAGCCTTAGCCTTCTCAACAACAGCAGCGAAAGCAGCTGCATCGTGGATAGCCATCTCGGACAGGCTCTTGCGGTTCATCTCGATACCGGCCTTCTTCACACCGTTCATGAAGGTGGAGTAGTTCAGACCGTAGGGAGCGACAGCAGCGGACAGACGGGTGATCCACAGTCTGCGATAGTCACGCTTCTTCAGCTTGCGGCCAACAAAAGCGTAGTTGCCGGACTTCATAACGGCCTGCTTGGCCATCTTAAAGTGTCTGGACTTAGAACCCCAGTAGCCCTTGGCCAACTTCAGGGTAGCATTTCTTCTCTTGCGCGTCATCATTGCGCCTTTGACTCTTGCCATTTCTCAATATCCTCCTAGCTTATTTGTAAGGGATCATCTTCTTGACGGCTGCTACGTTGGTGTTATCCGCGTAAGCAGTAGTGCGAAGACGACGGGTACGCTTGGTGTCCTTCTTGGTGAGGATATGGCTCTTGTAAGCGCGGGCTCTCTTGACCTTTCCGGACTTAGTCAGGTTGAATCTCTTCTTTGCACCGCTATGGGTTTTCAGCTTGGGCATAGGTAATTCTCCTTCCGTATCTTTGGTATTACTTATTTGCTATTTTTAGGGGCTAAGAACATAGCCATAAAGCGGCCATCCAGCTTGGGGTTTTTCTCCATGCTTGCCAACTCAGCGCAGGCTTCAGCAAAGTCCAGCAGCAGCTTCTCGCCAATATTGGTGTGCGCCATTTCCCGGCCGCGGAAGCGTACGCTTACCTTGACCCGGTTACCGTCTTTCAGGAACTTCTGGGCGTTTTTCACTTTGGTGTTGAAGTCGTTGGTGTCGATGCTGGGGCTCATGCGGATCTCCTTGATCTCTACCACCTTCTGGTTCTTCTTGGCTTCCTTCTCCCGCTTCTTCTGATCGAAGCAGAACTTGGAATAATCCATGATCTTGCAGACAGGGGGAACAGCGTTGGGGGAGATCTTCACCAGGTCAAGGCCTTGTTCCTCGGCCATGGCATTGGCCTGCTCGCCGGACATAATGCCCAGCTGCGCGCCGTCGGCGCCGATCAGACGCACTTCCTTATCCCGGATCTCTTCGTTGAGCTGATGATCTAACTTGCTGATGGTAAGCACCTCCAAATAAAACAAAAAAGCGGATGCCAAGCACCCGCACATTCACAGACCTTTCCTAAGAAAGGGAGGAATATTAACCTTTTCGCTTTTGCTAAAGGTGAGGCGGATGTTCAGCCTTCTTTATTACTGTGGTATATTATCACACCTTTTGCCCGGTGTCAATAGGAATTTTTGAATTTTTTACGGTATATTTTTGATATTTACCTCATAGATTGTCCATAGGCAGAAAGGACTTGAGCCTAAGGGGGAGATAAAATGAAAAAGACGATTGTTATGGCAGCGGCGGGCATTCTTGCTTTTGTTCTGCTGCTTTGTTTGCCTGCAGAGAAGGCGCTGTCTGCCGGCGCCTGGGGATTGAGCTACAGCCAGCCGGGGCAGCCGCCCCAAGGGCCTGCCAGCCAGGAACAGCTAAAGGCGCTGGACGCGGCCTATTTGGGCAACACCCGGGAAAAGGTGCTTTATCTTACTTTTGACGCCGGCTATGAGAACGGTTATACTGCTCAAATACTGGACGTGCTGCAAAAGCACCAGGTAAAGGCGGCCTTTTTTCTGGTGGGCAATTATTTGGAGCGAAATGCGGATTTGGTGCGCCGGATGGTGAAAGAGGGGCATATTGTAGCCAATCACACGATGCATCATCCGGATATGAGCAAAATTGCCGATATGGCGTCCTTCCAAAAGGAACTGCAGGATCTGGAAAAGTTGTTTTATGAAGTAACCGGCAAGAGCCTACCGAAATATTACCGGCCGCCCCAGGGCGTTTACAGCCAGCAAAATCTGGAAATGGCCAAGTCGCTGGGATATAAGACGGTGTTTTGGAGCCTGGCTTATGCGGATTGGGATAATAAAAAGCAGCCTACCCGGGAATATGCTTTGGAAAAGCTGACAAGCAGGGTACATAATGGGGCTGTGATCCTGCTGCACTCCACGTCCAAAACCAATGCGGAAATCCTGGATGAGCTGCTGACAAAATTTGAGCAAATGGGCTATCGGTTTGCATCTATTGACGAGCTGTTCCGTTAAATTGATAATTGAGAATTGACAGTTGACAATTATTGTGTCGGCAAAGCCGACTGAATGAAATATATCGCGGAGCGATACCGTAATTGTCAATTTTCCATTGTGAATTGTGCATTATAAAAGCCAGCGGCGCTGCCGCTGGCTTTTGTGTTAGAACAAAGTAGTGGGGTCGGTGTATTCCCGGTCCTGAGCCTGGGCAACTGCCTTGCAGGTCAGCTTGCCGCCGTAGGTGTTCAGACCCTTCATAAGTGCGGGGTCTTCCTTGCAGGCCTTTTCCGCGCCCATATTGGCCAGCTTCAGCACATAAGGCAGGGTAGCACCGGTCAGCGCCAGGGTGGAAGTGCGGGGTACGCCGCCGGGCATATTGGCTACGCTGTAGTGAACGACGCCGTGCTTGATAAAGCAGGGGTTTTCGTGAGTGGTTACCCGGTCCATGGTAGCGATAGTGCCGCCCTGGTCGATAGCAACGTCTACCAGCACGCTGCCGGGACGCATGGTATTGACCATTTCCTCCGTTACCAGCTTGGGCGTACGGGCGCCGGGAATCAGCACACAACCAACCACCAGATCCGCATGGCGGACGGCGTGGGCGATGTTATAGGAATTGGAAAGCAAGGTCTGGATACGGGCGCCGAAAATGTCGTCTAAGTATGCCAGACGCTTGGTGCTGATGTCCAGCACAGTTACGTTAGCGCCGAAGCCGATGGCGATTTTGATGGCGTTGATACCTACGTTACCGCCGCCAATGATCACTACGTTAGCCCGCTCTACGCCGGGTACGCCGCCCAGCAGGATGCCCCGGCCGCCGTTGCCGGCTTCCAGGAAATAAGCGCCAACCTGCATAGCCATACGGCCGGCCACCTCGCTCATAGGGGCGAGCAAGGGCAGGCTCTTGTCAGATAGCTGCACAGTTTCGTAAGCAATGGCGTTGATCTTGCCATCCAGCAGCGCCTGGGTCTGCTCCGGATCGGGAGCCAGGTGCAGATAAGTAAACAGGGTCTGACCGGGACGCAGGAGCTTAAACTCCGGCGCCAAAGGCTCTTTGACTTTTACGATCATATCTGCAATGTCATAAACATCCTTGGCAGAAGCAAGCACCTGCGCGCCGCAGGCGATATATTCTTCGTCTGTGAAGCCGCTGCCGATACCGGCACCTTGCTCCATATAAACCTGGTGACCTGCCTGGCACAGGACCTCTACGCCGCCGGGGGTAAGGCCTACACGCAGCTCCTGAGGCTTGATTTCTTTAGGACAACCGATGCGCATAAATAACGCTCCTTTCAAAGCAGGAAATATATCAATACTATAAACTTATTTGACAAATTTTTCAAGAAAAATTTTCAGGAATTCAGCCGCCGGGCAAGGGCCATGGTGACGGCGGCGCACCGGTGGGCGGCAAGGCGTTCAAAGGTGGGGTAGTCCATTTCCGCAGTATCGTCTGCTTTGTCGGAAATAGCCCGGAGGATCACAAAGGGAACACCGTTGCGATAGGCTGTGTGGGCGATGGCTGCGCCTTCCATTTCGGTACACAGCGCGCCGGTAACGGCAATGATCCGGTCTTTCAAAGCCTTTTCGCAGACGAACTGGTCGCCGCTGGCTACCCGGCCCAGCTTGGTATGACCGGGATTGATGGCTTCCGCTGCGTCAAAGGCATAATCTATCAGCATTTTATCTGCGGGGAAGGCCACCACATCCATACCGGGAACTTTGCCTGCAGGATAGCCAAAATGGCAGCAATCAAAATCGTGGTGCATGGCATCCTGGCTGATTACCAGATCGCCAATATCCAGGCTGCTGCATAAAGAGCCGGCAATACCGGTGTTAATGAGGTGGGTAACGCCAAATACATCGCAGAGGATCTGGGCGCACAGGGCGGCGTTGACCTTGCCGATGCCGCAGCGTACCACCACTACAGGCAGCCCTTCCAAAAGCCCCTCGTAAAAAGCACTGCCTGCTTTCTCGGTTAGAACTTTTTCTGTCATTGCGCCCAGCAGGGTCTCAACCTCCTGCTCCATAGCGCCGATGATACCTAATTTCATAACATTCTCCTTATTCGTAGGAAAGCCGGTCGGGCGTGATATTTTCCAGCACGTCCAAGTACCGTTTGCCCCAGTAATTTGCCATAGGCAGATTCATATCCAGGTAGTTGCCGCAATCCTTGGCACTGGCACCGGGAACATCACCGGTAAAGACTGCGATGAATGCAAAGCATTCTTTAACCAGGGGCAGCACAGTCTGAGAAGTAAGCGCCCCGGCCAAAATCAGATAAAAGCCGGTACGGCAGCCCATAGGGCCAAAGTAGATGACCCGGTCCTTCCACTGGGGATGATTGCGCAGGAAGGTGGCAGCCAGATGCTCTATGGTATGCACCTCGGCGGTGTTCATCACCGGCTCAAGGTTTGGGGCGGTGAGCCGCAGGTCGAAGGTGGTAATTATTTCAGCTCCAATATGGTCGACACGGGATACGTAAATGCCGGGGCGGAGCTTAATATGGTCAACAGTAAAGCTGGGGATCTTTTCCATAAGGTTCATCCTTTAATAGTCGGTTTTGTCGCTGACCCGGGTAAAGGTCAGAGGGGCGGTTTCCAGATTAAAGCCGATGGTGGTCATGCTTTCATTTTCCGTAAGCTGCAGGTCTGCGCCGTTAAAATACAGATACCCATCGTTGATAATCAGCCGGTTGCCGTCAATTCGGTAGCTATTGGTGACAGGAATCACCAAATAATCTCCGGCCGACTTATAGTTGCAATGCTGTGCCAGATTGGTTGCAAAGTCGGCGGATGTAAACTGCAGCTGCAGGATTTCTGTAAGCTTGTCAATATCCAGACCACCCAAGGCCTTGCTGATCTCATCCGGTGTACATCCTTCCAGATTCAGAACACGGAGCAGCACATCTTCTGTTAAAAGGTATTGGGAAAAGGTACGCATACGGATGTTAAATAGCTCCTTGTCCAGATAGGCGGTGGCGGTGCTTCCTCCGTCAAAGACCAACAGGAAAGGAATGGAAAAGTCAGAGGTGAGACCGCCTACCAAACAGGATAGATCACCGAAACCGATGGTTGCATTCATTTCCTGGCAGTAAAGAGCCAGCAATTCATTCATAGAAATGTCGATGGACCAGGTGCCTTTCAGTTTGCCCTGGGATAGGTTATTATTTCCGCCGCAGGCGCACAGTATAAGGGTCAGGATCAGAATAAGCGCGATCAGCTTTTTCATTGGCGTTACTCCTTAAAACAGATACTCATAATATAACACATCTAAGGGCTGCCTGCAACAAAAAAAGAAGACCGGGAAGTTCCCGGTCTTCTTAAAGGATCAATAGTCTGTTTTGTTGTTAATCTTCTTAATGGTCAAAGGCAGCAGCTTGGAAAAAGCGACTACGTTTTCATTGTCGGACTCGACTTCCGTGAGCAGAAGATTTGTGCCGTCGTATTCCAGCGCAGTATCCTCTGCGATAACCTTGTTGCCTTCAATGGTGTAGCTTTCGGTTTCTTCCATAACAAAATAATCACCCTTTACGATTGTGCCGCTGACTCCGGACATAGTTTCAGCGAAATCCATGCCGCTCAGCTGCAGCTTGGTTGCTGCAATCAGGGTGGACAGGCTCATACCTTGGGCTTCCAGCGCTGCGTCGACGGTTGCCTTATCCATACCCTGGGTGGCATAGATGGCATACATGGTGTCTTCTGTCAGGATGGCATTGATCATTCCAATGTAAAAATCGTTGATCTCCTGCTTTTTAATCATGGCCGACAGAGTGCCTTCGCCGTCAAATACCATATATACGGAAAGCGACAGATCATCGGGAATGGCATTCAGATAAGGCGTGATATCGCCCAAGCCCATAGTTGCGCCTAAGGACTCACCCGCAAGTTCCATCATTGCGGCAAAGTCCAGTTCCAAAGACCAGGTTCCCTTGAGGGTTTCTTCGGTCAGGGTGTTGTTTGCGCCGCCCATACCGGCGCCACCGCAGGCAGCCAGAGAAAGGACCAATGCCAGAGCCAGTACAATGCTAAGTAACTTTTTCATATTTATTTTCTCCTATCTTATTATTTCCACAGGCCATCGGGGTACAGGCCCTGCTGGTGTTTTTCTTTCAGGGCGGCTACCACTTCGGGCTTGTCTGCTGCGTAGGTGACACCGAACCAGCGGTCAGCGGAGCGGAGTACCTTGACGGTAGCTTTGTTTTCAGAAAGCAGCGCGCCAACGGTGCTGGGCAGGAAGAATTCTGCCTTGGCGGGGTTGCCGGGAACAACGTCATTCAAAAATTCCGGGAAACGGGCAGCTACTTCGTTAATGAAGCTGCGGGTGTAGCCCCACATATTCATGGAAACAGGAGTCATAGGATCGACCTTGATCCAAGTTGCGCCATCGTCATCCAGATAGCAGATGCCACCATCCCGCTTTTCGATTTTGGTGCGCTCCACCACGTTGGTCAGGTAGCCGTCGGCGTTGGTTTCGCACACACCACGGGCTACAGAGCCGTTGTCAGTAACGGTGTTGCCCAGCTGATAACCGACCATACAGTAATCGGTGGCGGTGGCATCGCACTGGCTCAGGAAGTCATAAATGACCTTGTAGGCGCTCTTGCCGTAGTAATCGTCAGCATTGATGACGGCAAAGGGTGCATCGCCGATCTCATTTTTAGCGCACAGCACTGCATGGCTGGTGCCCCAGGGCTTAACTCGCTCCGTAGGTACTTCATAACCGGCGGGGAGCTCTTTATTCATTTCCTGATAAGCGTAACGGATCTCCATAGGGCAGTTTTTCAGCCGTGCGCCTACGGTATCCATAAAATCTTTTTTAATGGCTTCCTTGATGATGATCACAGCCGTTTCAAAACCGGCTTCGTGGGCATCAAACAAAGAATAATCCAAAATGGCTTCACCGTGGCTGCCAACGGGATCGATCTGTTTTAAACCGCCGTAACGGCTGCCCATACCGGCTGCTAGGACTACAAGAACAGGTTTGTTAGACATAGCAAAATGCCTCCTTTAATTTGTTCGTCTTTTATTATAGCGGATTCAAAGTAAAAAGCAAGTGTGCAGGAGAATATCTTCCTTTTTTAGCTTATCCCAGGAAAATTCCCCAACAAGCTCCCGGGCGCTTACAGCCTGTTTTTTGTCGATCAGTCCTGCGCTGTAAGCCAGCCAGCCTAAAAGCTCCTGGGCAGATAAATTTTTTCGCAATTGTCCTAAGTCCAGATCTTTGTCCCGCTTGCTCAGCCGCCGGCCGTCGGCATCTAAGAGCATAGGTACGTGGGCATAGGATGGGTGATGAAATCCGAAAAGCTCCTGCAGGTACATCTGCCTGGGCGCGGAACTCAAAAGATCCCTGCCTCGTACAACTTCCGTAACGCCGGCTTCCCCATCATCAACTGTGACAGCCAGCTGGTAAACATAGGCGCCGTCTGCCCGCCTGACTATGAAATCTCCGCAGTCTGTAGCCAAATTTTCCTGATAAAAGCTTTGTACTCGATCTGTAAATTCCCAAAGCTTATCCGGTACTTTTACCCGCCAAGAGGGGGCTCTGTCAAAGGCAGAGCGCTGTTCCGGGGTCAAGCTTCGGCAAGTGCCGGGGTAGACGTAAGTGCCGTCGGAAAGATGGGGGGCATTAACGCTGTGGAGCTGGCTGCGTGTGCAGTAGCAGGGGTATAACAGGTCTTTTTCCCGGAGCAGATCGAAATACCGGTCATAAGCCTTTGTCCGTGTGCTTTGGGGCGGTGTAACCACATCGTAGTCAAGCCCCAGCCAGGCAAGATCATCCAGCAGGATTTCTGCATATTCGGTTTTGGTGCGCTCCGTATCCAGATCTTCCATACGCAGCACCATCATTCCGTTTTGACTGCGGACAGATAGCCACGCCATCAAGGCGGCAAAAACGTTGCCCAGGTGCATGCGCCCGGAGGGAGTGGGCGCAAAGCGGCCTACAACAGTACCCATAATATCACCTTCTTTTCTTTATTTTAGCGGAAAGAAACGGGATTGTAAAGTTTTCACTTGTGAAAAAACATAGATTGGTGTACAATAAGAAAAAAACGAGAAGGGGGGGCGTATAATGGCTTTTAATCCGGAAGAGATGCGGCGCAAACGGATAGCCCGGGAACAAAAACGTAAAAGAGAAAGACAACGGCTTGTTATTCGGTTGGTGATCGCCGCCATCGTACTGATAGCTGTAGGTATCGCTATTTTTTTGATTGCAAGACCCCCGGCAGCGCCTGAGCAGCCGCCTGCGCCAACACCCTCCGATCCGTCAGACCCTTCTGCTCCTACCCAGCCTGGGGAGGAAGACACGGTAATCCATTTTGTTACAACGGGCGACCTGAATATAAATGATAAATTGGTAGCTGCCGGCGGAGCTGCCTTTGATTATACCAATCTTATTATGGATGTAGCGCCTTTGTTTGCCGATGCGGATTTGGCGGCGGTTAATCTGGAAGGCAACCTGTGCGGCAGTCCCTACGGTTCGGACACCGGCTCTGCCCCCCAGAGCCTTGCTACAGCCTTAAGCCGAGCGGGCGTAGATATCGTTCAGCTTGCCAATTCTTATGCCTTCAACAGAGGACCCAGCGGTCTTTCCGCTACCATCGATTCCGTGCGCGCTGCAGGTATGGAGCCTGTGGGCGTATTTAAGGACGAGGCGGATTTCAGCCAGCGTCGTGGCTACAGCCTGTTTATGGTAAAGGACATCAAGATCGCGGTAGTCGCTTTTACCAAGGGCGTGGGCGGTATGACGATGCTGCCTGGCAGTGAGAATTGCGTTAATATGCTTTATCAGGACTATGACAGCAATTATCAGCGGGTAGACACCCAGCGCATCAGCTCCATAATGGATGCGGTCAACGAAGAAAATCCGGATCTCGTGATCGCTTTAGTGCATTGGGGCAGCGAATATAACGATAATATCAGCGGTTCTCAATATACCATTTGCAACCTGCTCAAGCAAAAGGGCGCAGATGCCATCATCGGCACACATTCTCATTATATTGAGAAGATGGAATTCGATCAGGAAAACGGCACCTTTGTGGCTTGGGGATTGGGCGATTTTGCCTCCAATATTATCAAAAGAAAAAACGGCGAGCATATCGAATATATCCGCAAGGACGGCACGGAATACGGCGTGGTGCTGGATCTGGAGATCACAAAGTCCCGGGATGGGCAGACAAAAATCACCGGTTATTCCTACACCCCCACCTTCTGCATTTATAAAGAAGGAGAGCCTATGCGGGTAGTGCGTACCAAAGAAGCTATGCGGGCTTATGAAAACGGCCACATAAGCAGCATTACCAAGGATATTTATGATGATATGGCCTATTCTCTGTGGCGTGTCGACGCCCGTATTGCAGGCGAATAAAGATAAATTCAACCGGCCGTTGTAAGCATTTCAACGGCCGGTTGAAAAGAAAAAACAGCCATTTAACGAATGCTTGATAGCTTTTTACTCACCTTTGTGGCATTATAGGCAGAGAGGACTTGAACCTAAGGAGGTCACGGAAATGGACACATTGGGAAAACGCATTGCATATCATCGAAAAAACTTGGGTCTGACCCAGGAGCAGCTGGCGGAAAAGCTGGGTGTCACAGCCCAGGCAGTAAGCAAATGGGAAAATGACCAGTCCTGCCCGGATATTGGCATTCTGCCCCAGTTGGCAGAGATTTTTGGCGTTACCACCGATGCCCTGCTGGGTCGGGAAGAACCGGCTAAGGTGGCTGAAGTGGTTACCGAAGAAGAAAAGGAAAATAAAAACAAATTTGAATTTCAGTGGGACGGCGGCAGAAGACACGGCCTGAAATTTGCCTTTTATGTGTTAGTGGTTGGCGTTCTTTATTTACTTAGCCAGCTCCTTTCCTGGGGTATGAGCTTTTGGGATGTGCTGTGGCCTACCAGCATTTTGATGTTTGGTCTTACTAATCTGTGGCCGGAGTTTTCTTTTTTCTCTACGGGCTGTGTGCTGCTGGGTGGTTATTTTCTGGTGCAGCGGTGGCTGCCCCTGCCGGAGAATATTGACAGCGGTGTGATTTGGGCGGGTCTCATCGTGCTCTTTGGCATCAGCCTGCTGGCAGATGCTTTGCGTAAGCCTAAAAAGCCGAAATACCGGGTACATTACAACGGAAGTAAAGGAAAAACCGTTAAAAACCTGGTGGTGGAAGACGGGGAATTTGAATATACCGGCAGCTTTTCTGAAGATAATGCGCTGATTACTGTAGAAGAACTGCGGGGCGGCGAAGCCAGGTGCAGATTTGGTGACTACACGTTGGATTTAAGCGGTGTAAAACGGGTGAGTGATGACTGCGCGCTGGAGCTGCATTGCAGCTTTGGACAAATCACCTTGCTTGTGCCTAAGAAATTTACGGTAATGGCAGATAATTCCACCGCCTTTGCCGCAGTAGAAGTAAAGGGCTGCCCCGATGAACACACCGAGGGCGTGATCCGTTTGGATAACAGCTGCAGCTTCGGCGAGATCGAAATTAGGTACATATAAGGAAAAAGACAGGTCAAGGAATTGACCTGTCTTTTGCTGTAGTTGGGTTTAAAATGATAAAAAGGTAAATTCTGCTTGAATTATGCATTTACAATCCGGCGCAGATGTTGTATGCTAAAGAAAAACCAAAGGGGGATTCTATGGATATTCGGTTTGATGCGCAAAATAAGATTTTTCAGATCCATACCCAAAACACTACGTATATGATGGGTATTCTGGATGATAAGTACTTAATGCAGCTTTATTACGGCAAGCGGCTGGAGGATAGCCACTGCAGATACTTGCTGCGTACGGATGAAACGGAAAAGGAACAGCTGCGCAGAGTTTGGGACGAAGCGATGTTCTACACCACCAGCGCTTTTGAGTATCCCGTGGCAGGCATTGGCGACAGCAGAGATACCTGTCTCCGGGTTCGCTCTAGTCAGGGGCATCGGGTATGTAAGCTGTTTTACGATAGCTATCGTATTTTTGACGGCAAGCCTGCGCTAAAGGGTATGCCTGCCACATTCCCTGGCGGCACCAAGGCGCAAACCCTGGAAATTACCATGGTTGATCCGGTGCTGAGCCTGAAGATTCTGCTGCGCTACAGCATTTTTGAGGATTCTGACGCCATTATAAAAAGCGTTGTGGCGGTGAATGAAGGCGGCCAGAAGCTGTATCTGGAAAAGATTTTAAGTACCTGCCTGGATATGGATAATGAGGAATATTCTGTAAGCACGCTTCACGGCGATTGGGGACGGGAACGGAACATTGTTACAAGACCGCTTTCCCTGGGTAGATTCTCTGTTGCCGGTATCTGCGGCCGTACCAGCCATGAAAATCATCCCTTTATGATGCTCACCGGTAAAAACGCCAACCAGAAGCAGGGCGATGTTTACGGTATGAATTTCGTGTACTCCGGCAATTTTATTGCAGAGGCCGAGGTCAATGAGCAGGATATGGTGCGTATGAGCATGGGCATTCATCCCGATGGCTTCCAGTGGGTGCTGGATCCCGGCGCTTCCTTTGAGACTCCGGAGGCGGTGCTGGTGTATTCTTCTGAAGGCATTGGCGGAATGACCCGTTGTTTCCATAATCTTTATAGAAATCACCTGATCCGCAGCCCCTGGCTGCATAAAAAACGCCCCATTCTGATCAATAACTGGGAAGCGACTTACTTCAATTTTGACGATGAAAAGCTGGTAGACATTGCTCGTACAGCTAAGGAACTGGGCATTGAGATGCTGGTTATGGATGACGGCTGGTTTGGCAATAGAAATTATGTGGATACCGGTTTGGGCGATTGGTTTGTAAATGAGGACAAGCTGAAGGGCGGCCTTGGATCTTTGGTAGAGCGGATCAATGCTGTGGGTATGAAGTTCGGCATTTGGTTTGAGCCGGAAATGATTTCCCCCGGCTCCCGTCTGTATGAAGAGCATCCGGATTGGGCAATGCAGGTTCCCGGCAGACCCATCACTAAGAAACGCTATCAATATGTGCTGGACCTGACACGGCAGGATGTGGTGGACTATGTGTATGAAATGGTGGCATCCGTTCTCCGGCAGGCAAACATTGAATATGTGAAGTGGGATATGAATCGGCATCTTACGGATGCGGGCAGCGTATGTCTGGATGCTGAACACATGGGCGAATTTTACCATCGGTATGTGTTGGGTGTATACCAGATGCAGGAACGGCTTATAAAAGAGTTCCCTAACCTGCTTTTGGAAAACTGCTGTGGCGGCGGCGGCCGGTTCGATCCCGGTATGCTGTACTACAGCCCTCAGATCTGGACTTCTGATGATATGGATCCTGTAGAGCGGTTGGCCATTCAGGAGGGTACGGCGCTGGTTTATCCTTTGAGTACCATGGGCGCCCATGTGTGCGTATGTCCCAACCATTCTACCGGCCGCACAACGCCTTTGACCACCCGGGCTAACGTGGCGCTGTCCGGCACGTTTGGTTACGAGCTGGATGTTACCATGCTGTCTGAGGAAGAAAAGGAGCTGGCAGCTTCTTATAACCGAAAGTATCACGAATATAACGATATTTATCGGGAAGGTGATTACTACCGCATCGCATCCAGCCGTGAAAACAGATTGTATGACTGCTGGCAGGTGGTAAGTAAGGACAAGTCTGAGACCCTGGTTACCTTTGTGCAAACCGGCTTTAAGACACGGTTCCGTTCACATCGGCTGGTGTTGGAGGGCTTGGACGAGGAGAGCTGTTATCAATTGGTAGGCACCGAGCAGGTGTATTCCGGCGAGGCGCTTATGAAGGCAGGCTATTTGCAGAATATGCTTAAGGGCGACTACGAAAGCCGCATTCTGCATTTTAAGAAAATATAAAAATATGGACGCCTCAGGCGTCCATATTTTTTGCTACTGACGGATTGCGGTCAGAAGTATGTAAATTAAATATTTAACCCAAAAGTTAAATAACTGTTGACAAGGGGCAAAAGCTGTGTTATCCTATATTTAACCAAAAGGTTAAATGAAAGAGAGGCGATACGATGGGCGTACAAAATACGTTAAAAGCCCTGTCCGACCCGATACGCAGAGAAATTTTGGAGATGCTGAAAGCCGGGCGGCTTGCGGCGGGTGAAATAGCGGAAAAGTTTCCGGTCAGCGGCGCTGCTATTTCCAAGCATCTTTCCGTACTGAAGGAAGCGGATCTGATCCGGGATACCAAGGAGGGCAAGTTTATTTTTTATGAACTGAACACCTCCGTTTTGGAAGAAGTTATGCTATGGCTTACCGGTTTGAAAGGAGAAGGAAAATGATTAAAAAGCATTGGAAGCTGTTACTTGTCACATCTATTATAATTTTACTGCCGATTGTGGCAGGTGTTGTTTTGTGGAATCAACTGCCGGAGCAAGTGCCGATTCATTGGAACGCAAACGGGGAAATTGACGGCTGGAGCAGCAAAGTCTTTTTCGTGTTTGGCATGCCCGGTTTGATGCTGGCTTTTCAGTGGCTTTGCACGCTGGGTACGGGAGCAGATCCTAAGAAGGCAAATCACCCGGAAAAGATCCTGCAGCTGGTTTTGTGGATCATCCCGGTACTGAATACTGTGCTGTCTGTGATCACCTACGGGGCTGCGTTGGGGCAGCAGGTGCGGATGGAAGTGGTAATGCCTGTCTTAATTGGTTTAATTTTAGCCATCGTAGGCAATTACCTGCCGAAGTGCAAGCAGAATTATACCATCGGCATTAAGATCCCCTGGACACTTAACAGCGAAGAAAACTGGAACAAGACCCACCGCTTCGCCGGTTGGCTTTGGAGCATTTGCGGTATTGTGATTATGCTTACCGGCTTCTTGGGCGGCTTCTGGATCTTCTTTGGCGTGGTACTTGTAATGGTTCTTGCTCCTTGTGTTTATTCGTATATGTTGCATCGGAAAGGTATTTAAGCGAAAACCGGGCGGCCTCAGCCGCCCGGTTTTTGGATTAAACAGGAATATGTAAGAGTTCCCAAAGGATGGGAACCAGCAGTGCCGGCAGCATATTGGCTACCCGGAAGGTTTTTTCCCGCACCAGATTGATGCCCACGCAGAAGATCAGCGCGCTGCCTACAAAAGACAGGGTCTCGATAAGCTGGGCAGAAATTACCGTGCCGAACAGGGCGGCGATTAAGGTGATTCCGCCTTGATATATAAAAATGGGCAGAGCGGAGAAAACTGTGCCTACGCCGTAGGCAGAGGCAAGGATGGCCACTAAGGCAAAGTCCAGCAGGGATTTGGTCATGAGCATAGAGCTGTCCCCGGAAAGACCGTCCTGCATTGCGCCGACGATCGCCATTGCGCCTACACACACGATCAGGAAAGCATTTACAAAGCCTTCCACAAACCGGTTATCATTCTTTGCCTTTACAGCGGCTTTCAGTTTGTTGCCCAGCTTTTCCATTTTGTCTTCAATATCGATCCATTGACCAAGGATGCTGCCGATGACAAGGCTGAAGATTAAAAGCGTGGTTCCACGGGTGTTTATCACGCCGTTTTCCAGGATGAGCATATACTTGAGCACGCCGCCGGCACCGATAAAAAGGGTAGCAAGGCCCAGGGCTTGCATCAGTATTTTTTCAAACCGTTTGGCAACGCCGTTTTTGATTGCCAGGCCCAATAAACCGCCTACAATAACTGCAACTGTATTGACGATTGTCCCCAATCCAATCATAGGAAGCCTCCTGTGCTTAAGATGTTTTTTTAAAATTATATCATAAAAAGGAAAATAAGCAAGAAAAAGCGGGCGGCTGATAGCCGCCCACTAAAGGCCCCCTTGCGTAAAGGGGGCTGGCAAAAATCTTTGATTTCTGGCTGGGGGATTGTTCTGTGTCAGAATATTACAATCCCTCCTTCTGCCCTTCGGGCAGCCACCTCCCTTTGCACAAGGGAGGCTTTGAATTCGCGTTTTTTGAATGGTGGGCGTTACGCCCAAGTTTCCCATATTTCCGGCTTGTAGCCCACCGTGACCTCCTTGCCGTTTCGCACGATCGGCGCACGAAACAGGGCAGGGTTTTCAAGGAGCTTTTCCTCGCGCCCCGCCTCGGTGTAATAGTCCAGCCCCAGCGCGCGGTAGGTTTTGCCCTCTGTGTCCATCAGCTCGGAAAGGGAGAGCTTCTGGCGCACGGCGCGGTACTCGCCGGGGGAGAGACCTTTTTTCAAAAGGTCGATGGATTGAAACTTGATGCCGCGCTCATTGAACCAGCGCTCGGCCTTCTTCGTGTCAAAGGACTTGCCCGTCCCAAAAATCTGTACGTTCATACGAAGCTCCTCCTAAGAAAGGATGGTATCATTATGACAGAGATGATCGCAAAACTCAAGAGCTGGGTGGCGGAAACGGACAACATCGTCTTTTTCGGCGGCGCGGGCG
>JAZSPA010000017.1:0-9525 GCA_045537165.1 Faecousia sp. | reverse complement strand
CTCCTGGATCTCGCCCTTCATAACGGCAACCTTGCCGGGGATGATCAGGGTACGGTTCTTGATCTTGTTCTCGATATCCAGCTCCTCGAAGGTCTTCTTTACGGTGGAGGAGGAGAACTTGCCGGCAGCCCAGGCAGTCAGAACAGACATACCGGAAGCATCGGTGATAATCAGGTTGACGGGAGCATTAAGTCGGAGGCCAAGCGGTCTTAGGAAGACAAGCTTTATAGTCAACTCCTTGGCTCACAGAACGACATGGCTACGATCCGACTTGATCATCACCGACGCTTCCGGTATGTCCGTTCTGACTGCCTGGGCTGCCGGTAAGTTCTCCTCCTCCACCGTCAAGAAGACCTTCGAGGAGCTGGACATCGAGAACAAGATCAAGAACCGTACCCTGATCATCCCCGGCAAGGTTGCCGTTATGAAGGGCGAAATTCAGGAAAAGCTGCCCGGCTGGAACGTTGTTGTCGGCCCTCTGGAAGCTGTTCAGCTGCCCAAGTACATGAAGGATAAGGAATACGAGGCTGCCGCCGCTGCCGCCGCTGCTGAGAATGCTGCCAAGGCTGCCACCACTGTGGAAGTCAAGGAGCTGAGCTTTGACGAGCTGCTGGCTACCAAGGTGCCTGCTATCGAAGTGAAGACCTGGGATACCCAGTACAAGGGCTACAACCCCGAGTCCTCCACCTTCGTCACCATCGGTGAGCGTATCCACTGTATTGCGCCTTCCATCCGTAAGGCTATGGACGAGCGCGATCCCGAGCCCATTCTGCAGCGTGCATACGAGCAGATCAAGGCCGGCGCTACTTACCTGGATGTGAATATCGGCCCTGCTGAGAAGGACGGTCCTGAGCGCATGATGTGGGCTGTTAAGCTCCTGCAGGAGAACTTCAACAACGTGCCTCTGGCTCTGGATACTGCCAACATGAAGGCAATCGAAGCCGGTATCAAGGTTTACAACCGTACCAACGGTAAGCCCATCGTTAACTCTGCTGACGCAGGTTCCCGTATCGGCTACATCGACCTGGCTGCTGCCAACGATGCTATCTGTATCGCTTTGTGCTCCGCTGACGGTATTGCTAAGGACAACGAAGAGCGTATGGTCCACTGCGACAATATGCTGGAGCGTGGTCTGAGCCTGGGTATGGAAGCTACCGACCTGTGGTTCGACCCCCTGTTCCTGGTCGTCAAGGGCATGCAGGATAAGCAGATGGAAGTCCTGGAAGCTATCAAGATGTTCGCCGACAAGGGTCTGAAGTCCACCGGCGGTCTGTCCAACAACTCCAACGGCGCTCCCAAGCACGTCCGTCCCATTATGGACTCCGCTCTGGTCGCAATGTGCATGATGCAGGGTCTGACCTCCGCGATCGTTAACCCCAACGACCTGCGCCTGATGGAAACCATCAAGTCCTGCGATATCTTCAAGAACCACGTTCTGTACTCCGATTCCTATCTGGAGCTGTAAGAACGAGAATTCCCCGCAATTTAAGGCTGGGAGGGAAACTCCCTCCCAGCCTTTTTGAATTTCAGATGAAAGAACATCTAAATTTGGGAGATGTGTTCCGTTTGCGGTGCCCGATATCTTCCTTGTTGATAAATCAACTGCGTCAGCTATCGACCGCTGCACAACCTCCGGCCTTGCTGTATCTGCCGTAAGGCAGCGCAAGGCCGTAGGGCCCTCCCAGCCTCTTTGCATTTCATATCATAATTCCACAAAAGGGCGTTATCTAAATTCGTATATTCAGCCGCTTGGCTTTATATAAAATGTATTATTGGAGGAATTTATATGAGCGTTTTAACTGATCTCATTTATGGCGGCTCCAATGCCGTTGCCGGCCTGACCGAAGGCGCGGTAAATGATACCATTGCAAAGTATGGCCCGGACAAGGCTATTGCATTCCCCGATACTGCTTATTGCTTCCCCACCATTTACGCAGCTACCGGCGTTAAGGTAAAGACCTTGGGTGACCTGGTGGCTTGCGTTGGCGTACTTAAGAGCCTGATCACCAATCAGGAAGATCTGGGCCAGGCTCTGAATGCCGGTCTTGCTACTGCTGTGGGCGCTGAAATTATCGAAGGCCTGAAATACGTTGAGGGTGGCGACCCCTATGCAAACGAGAGCGGCATCGGCTTCGTGCCCGACCCCATTATCCGCTCCCTGGGTGTGCCTCTGGTTACCGGCGACATCCCCGGTGTTGCCGTTGTGCTGGGCAAGGCTGATAACGCCGTGGATGTGGTAAATGTGGTTAAGGACTATCAGTCCAAAGGCATTATGACCTTTATGGTTGGCGACGTCATCGAGCAGTGCTTGGAGGGCGGCGTGAAGATGGGTCTTGAGTTCCGCGTGATTCCTTTGGGTCATGATGTTACCTCCGTTATCCACGTTGTTACCGTGGCTGTTCGTGCTGCCCTGATTTTCGGTAACGTGCAGCCCGGCGACCTGGGCGGTCTGTTGGAATACACCAAGAACCGTGTTCCCGCGTTCGTCAACACCTTTGGCGCTATCGATGCCGTTGTGGTTTCCGCCGGCGCAGGCGCTATTGCCTTGGGCTTCCCCGTAGTGGTGGATATCGACCTGGGCGAAAATCAGGTTCCCGGCGCGCTGGAATCCGTATGCGACCACGCACAGACGGTAAAGAAGTCCTTGGAGCTGCGTAACATTAAGATCAAGGTTAAAGAGCTGCCTATTCCCGTAGCTTTTGCTGCTGCATTTGAAGGCGAAATTATCCGTAAGGCGGATATGCACAACGAGTGCTGGTCTTCCAAGAACCCCACCGCTGAGCTGGTTATGATGCGGGAAATGAACGAGGTGGAGGATCACAAGATCACCATTATCGGACCGGACTTTGATGAAGCTTCCGACCTGGCGCTGGCAACCTTCGTTGAGGTTGCCGGACGGAAGATGCAGGTGGACTTCGAAAGCGTTATCGAGCGTAAGTTCCACGCCTGGTTCAACTATATGGAAGGCGTGATGCACACCGGTCAGCGCAATCAGGTTCGTGTCCGTGTGTCCAAGGCTGCCTTTGAAAACGGCCTGCGGCTGAAGCATTTTGCGGAAGTTTTGTACTTTATGATCATGGATGAGTTTGACGCCGTTGTTGACAAGTGCCAGATCACCCTGATCACCGACCCCGTTGAAGCCGGCGCTTTCCGTGACGAAGTGGCTATGCCCCGCTATAATCAGAGAGATGACCGCCTGGCATCTATGACCGACGAGGCAGTGGACCGCTACTATACCTGTATCCTGTGCCAGAGCTTCGCCCCCGCCCATTGCTGCGTGGTCACCCCTGAGCGTCTGGGCCTTTGCGGCGCAGTTTCCTGGCTGGATGCCAAGGCTACCAACGAGCTGGATCCCAACGGTCCTTGCCAGCCCATCTTTAAGGAAGGCCTCATTGACGAGCGCACCGGCCGTTACGAGAGCGTTAACAAGATGATCAATGAAGCTACCCACGGCGCAGTTGAGAATGTAACCTTGTACTCCATCCTGGAAGATCCCATGACCTCCTGCGGCTGCTTCGAGTGTATCTGCGGCATCGAGCCTGTTTCCAACGGCGTCATCGTTGTCAACCGGGAATACAAGGGCATGACCCCTGCCGGTATGACCTTCGGCGAGCTGGCATCCTGCACCGGCGGTGGTGTGCAGACCCCCGGCTATATGGGTCACGGCCGTCACTTCATCGCTTCCAAGAAGTTCGTATCCGCAGAAGGCGGCATTGGCCGGATCGTGTGGATGCCCAAGGAGCTGAAGGACGATGTGGCGGACAGACTTAACAAGACTGCCAAGGAGCTGCTTGGTATTGATAACTTTACCGATATGATCGCAGACGAGACCGTTACCTGCGATTGCGAAGAGCTGTACGGCTGGCTGACCGAGAAGGGTCACCCCGTTCTGGGCATGGAGCCCCTGATGTAACTTAAATGCGTTTGATGCGGTGGGGGAAACCCCACCGCATTACCAAGGGGGAAATGAATTGACAGTTGACAATGGACAATTGTCAATTATCAATTTTCAATTGTAAATTTGCATAAACGAGGAATATTTCATGAAGGTAACCTTTCAGATCGAGGGCGCAGGCCCTGTTTGCGTTGAATGTAACGCCGGTGATAATTTGCTGGAGCTGGCTCGCAGAGCCAATGTGGCCATCGATGCCCCCTGTTCCGGCAACGGCTCTTGCGGCAAATGCCGTGTAAAGCTCATTGAGGGCGAGCTGCAGACCATTCCCAGCCGCCATATCACCGACGAGGAATATGAAGCCGGCTGGCGGCTTAGCTGCAACTGTAAGGTGGTGGGAGATTGCACCGTGTTTGTGCCGGACATCGCCTCTGCCTACCAAAGCCGCATGAAGACCGCTGATCTCAGCTCCCCTGAGGAAGTGGCCATCTTTACCCAGGCCCAGGAAGCCATTGTTACAAGCGGTATTTCTATGGAAAACGGCTTTATGGCTTTGCAGCTTACTTTGGACGAGCCCAGCGCTGACGATACTATGCCGGATATTGAGCGCTTAGAGCGTGCTGTGGCAGCGGAGACTGGGGCGGAAAAGGTAAAAGTGCCGTATTCTGTGATGGTAAAATTGGCAAGCACCCTGCGGGAAAACGGCTTTAAGATCTGCGTCAAGGGCTGCCTGACAGAGGGCGTATTTACCTGTATGGAAGTTTGCCCCTATGATGATACCCGGCTGGTAGGCTGCGCCATCGATATTGGTACGACTACGGTTTCTATGGTGCTGACCGACCTGAAAACCGGTGAAATTTTGGCAAAGGGCTCTTCCGGTAACGGTCAGATCCGCTACGGTGCGGACGTGATCAACCGGATCATTCAGCAGTCTAAGCCCGGCGGCAAAAAGGCCTTGCAGGATGCCATCATAAAGGAAACCTTAAATCCCATCATTGCCAAGCTGTGCAAGTCTATAGACTTAAACGCCCGCTCCGTTTTGCGCTTAAGCATTGGCGCAAATACCACTATGAATCACCTGCTGGTAGGCGTGGATGCCGATCCGGTGCGTATGGACCCTTATATCCCCAGCTTTTTCGCCTGGAATGATCTGACTGCCGGTGATCTGAAGCTGCCGGCTAACCCCCTGGCGCCTGTGATCATTGCCCCCAATATCGGCTCTTATGTAGGCGGTGATATTACTGCCGGTACGTTGGCTACCATGATGTGGGACAGCGATGAAATGACCTTGTTCATTGACCTGGGTACGAACGGTGAGATCGTGTTCGGCAACCGGGATTTCCTGATGAGCTGCGCCTGCTCTGCCGGCCCTGCTTTTGAGGGTGGCGACATTTCCTGCGGTATGCGGGCCACCGACGGTGCGGTGGAAGCCGTGACTATCGATAAGGCCACCATGGAGCCGGCTATGACTATTGTAGGTGAAAGCGGTCAAAAGCCGGTAGGTATCTGCGGCAGCGGTATTATCGACATCATTTCCGAGCTGTTCCGCACCGGCATCATCAATGCCCGTGGCCAGTTTTCAAGAGAAGGGGAGCGGGTCAAGCGGGATCAGCACGGCATGGGCCGGTATGTGCTGGCCTTTGAAAACGAAACGGAGACCGGCAGGGAAGTGTCCATCAACGAGGTGGATATCGATAACTTTATCCGCGCCAAGGGCGCGATCTTCTCCGGTATCGACACCTTGCTGCAAAGCGTGGATATGACCCCGGATTGTATTGAAAAGGTGTACGTTGCCGGCGGTATCGGCAGCGGCATCAATATGAAAAATGCCATCAACATCGGTATGCTGCCGGATGTGGAGCTGGAGAAATACCATTATATCGGCAATTCCAGCCTGACCGGTGCTTATACTATGGTCTTGAGCGATGAAGCTACGGCAAAATGCCACGAGGTGGGCGCAAATATGACCTACCTGGAGCTTTCCACTTACCCCGGTTATATGGATAGCTTTGTGGCCGCCTGCTTCCTGCCTCACACCGATGCAAGCTTGTTCCCCAGTAGCTGTCAGGAGTAACGTATGCAAGTAGAAAATCATAAAGAAGAAGTGCCTTTTTCCCATTATGAGGAGCTGTTCGGTAGGCTGGATGCGCAGGACGCAGTACAGCGGATCCGTGACCTTAAATGGGACGGAAAAGAATTTTATGTAAACCTGCTGGGCAGAGAATTCGCGATTGCCCACCCGGTTTACGCCATCCGGGCTTTGGACGGCGGCAACCTGCCGCCCCTTCCCACCCAAACCTTTTTGCTCCGCTATCTTTTGGAGGGTAAGACCGTTGCTGCTACAGGTGGCTGGCTGACCTTCCGGGAGATGCCCTGGGGCGAATTGTACATCAAGCCTTATACCGGTCGGGTGCTGACCCGGGCAGCCTTTACCCTGGGAACACGGGTGGCGGCCTTCCGGAAAGCGGCTGCTGCTATGGGGGCAGAAGAGGTCAATCACGCAGATGCAGGCTTCCGCTTTAACCTCATCGGCGGCTACGAAATGCAGATCCTGGTGTGGGAGGGCGACGATGAATTCCCCCCCAGCGCCCAGGTGCTGTATTCCGATAATTTTGCCCAAGGTTTCCACGCAGAAGACCGGGTGGTTGCCGGTGACATTTTAATTAGCAGCATCAAAGCCAATATGTAATTTATCCCCCTCGGTTGTTCACCGAGGGGGAGTTTTCTTGCTTTTTGCAGTAAAAATGGGGTAAAAGTTGAAGATTGTCCCAGAAAAATTACAAAAATGTAATATTTATACTTGATTATTTCTAGGGCTTGTGCTATAATGACTTCGATTTTGGGCTTTGAAAGGAGTGGTACAGAATGCTTAAAAGAATATTGGCAGTTTTGCTGTGCGTATTTATGCTGGCATCTGTGCTGCCTTTTAGCGCTTACGCCGCAACAGAAACTACTCAGACGGAAAACGAGCAGGAAGCTGCCCGTATCCGTAATGAGATCATGCGGATGTATTACCGGGTGCTGTATGCCACTGGTCAGTCGTCTCTGCACGGCTTCTGCGGCCTGATGTCCAGCTATCAGCTGTGGCAGCTGGGTATCAACCCCTATCCCATCGTTTATAACGGCAACGATCATTACGATGCTTATAAGGATAAGGATGTGACCTTGGGCGGCTACGCCGTGAAGGCCTATTCTGCTAAGAATTATACCCTGGAAGAGGCGCTGAACACAGTGTCTGAAAACGGCACCAAGAATGTGTATAACATTCTGGTGGGCTTCCAGTGGACCAATACGGAAGCCGGTCGCATCTACGGCCACTCTATGGTTATCAACGCCATTATTGACGGCGTGGTATACTTCTCTGAGGGCTATGCTTCTGAGTTTAATTACAATCCCGGTATGCCCTGTGTGGCGACCATTGAGCGGTTCGCCAGCTCTTATAATTCCTGGGCTTCCTTTGAGGGCATTATCCTCTTTGGCAGAAAGGAATATACAGATTTTTGCACCGAGTATCCTACCCACCTGTTTGTGGAGGCTACCGATGTGCTGCACACCATGACCCTGCCCAGCACCGCTGACGGGGAGTACCTCCGGCAGGTGGCTGTAGGCGAGCGGCTGGAAGCTACTGCTGTTTATGAAAACGCTGATGGCGAGCTGTTCTACCGGGTTGAGGACTGCGGTAATGTGTCCTATGTCCTTGGTAAGGATACCAAGGTTGTTTGCTTTAACAACGAAGATGTTACTGCGGCAGATGCCAGCATTCCTGCGCAGCTTTCTGTAGGCCAGGGCTTTAATATCAGCGGCCATATCCGCAGCCGGGAAAGCTGGTTGGGTGATGTGCAGTTTAAGGTCACTGATGCAAACGGTGAGGATGTTATTGATGAAAGCTTTAGTAAAACCGGTAAGTCCGTGCAGATGGGCGCCCGGTATATTAATGACAGCGTCAGCTTCCGCAGCTTGCAGCAGGGCGTTTATACTTACGGCATTTATGCCGATGTGATGAACTATTATATCGACGGCGAAGAAGTCGCTTTGGAAGAAAGCAACGTTTGCGTGGTTTCCGCGCCCTTTACTGTAGGCATAGAGCTGGACGAGACGCAAGCTGCTTTTACCTCCGCTAAGCCTGCTGCCGAGAAGGACGGCTGGGAATATGCTGACGGCAAATGGCGTTACTATGACGAGGGCCAGATGCGTACCGGCTGGTTCTGCTATAACGATATTGACTATTATCTGCTGGAGGACGGCTCTGCCGCCACCGGCTGGTATACCATCAATGGCAAAAACCGGTATTTCACCTCCACCGGCGCTATGCGTACCGGCTGGCTGCGGACCGATGCAGGCGTTTACTATATGCTCTTTAATGGCGCAGCTGCCATTGGCGAGCGTGTGATTGACGGCGCTACCTATACCTTTGACGAAACCGGTTTGCTGATCACAGAATAAAATGAGAGCCTGCGTGTTTACGCAGGCTCTTTTTGAACATTAAAATCTACACCCCGGCTTTTCGTCCAGTAATTAAGGGCGTTTTGAATGTCCGCTTCCGGCAGGTCAAAGTATTCTGCCAGCTGCCAAGGTTCCGTGTAACCGGCGGCGAAGGCCTCCTGAAAAGCTTCCCGGGTGAGGAAATGCTCTGCACACCAGCGGTTTGCCCGGTATTCGCTGCGCTCTACAAGCTCGTAGGGGCTATTAACCTTGTGCAGCGCCCCGGTGGCGGCGTGACCCAGCTCGTGGCAGCACACGCCCCGCAAAAGCCGCGTGGAGCGGATCTGTGCAAAGTTTAAGAATACCGCGTAAAAATCCTCGTCCCGCACCGTAGCCCCCGGTTGGGGACACCGATCAAAGGGGATCACGTCTATGTGATTTTCCCGGCAATATTCATAAAAATCACATAGCTCAAACACATCTCTACCTCTGCTCGTCGGCTCTGCGCTGGCGCATAAGACGCACCATATCCCGCACGGCCTCCTTCTCTTCGTCCGTTAATTCCTTAAAATCTCCATAAAAAGCCACGTCCACCTGATCCAGAATATCCCCGCCTTCGGATGAGCCTAAAAGGGTAGCCACGCTGACCCCGAAGAAGGATGCGATTTTTTGGGCAGTCTGGGCATTGACGCTTTTTTTACGACCCATTTTCAGGTCGGTCATTAAACCCCGGCTGATGCCCAGCTCGTCGCACAGTCTGCCCGGCCGGATGCCGTTTTGCTGGCAAAGGGCTTGGATATTCAGGTAAAGATCGTCCATATGCTTGCCTCCTGATACCCGGTTTTGTATATAACCGGGTACAAATTTTGTGGAACACCTTCATTTTAGTACTTGAACAAGTACTTGTCAAGGTTTTTCGCATTTATTCGACGATCTTTTTACGCGCCTTTTAACTGGCTTAATCATATAGATTAAATGGTACAATAATACGTACCAATCTGCTTGCCATCTTATAAGGTGGAGGCAGGCGGTGATTTGCGCCTGACCGGGGAGATTTCCGCAGATCGGTCCTGCAGCCCGGTTTGCGGTGCCCGAAAAAATCATCGGGCTTACGCTTTCCCTCGATTTTTTCGACCGCTGCACACTAAACGGCCTTGCTGTATCTGCCGCAGGCAGCGCAAAGCCGTTTAGGCCCAACAAGCTACGCTCGT
>JAZSPA010000019.1:0-9440 GCA_045537165.1 Faecousia sp. | reverse complement strand
GCTGAAAACTGCCAAGCACCTCTCAGCAAGTAATATTTGATAGATTTTTGGCGCAGATGACGCCGCCTTGCTGGCGCAAGGCAAGGAAGATAAGGCAAAAAGCAGCAAATAGGGCTGCTGAGAGGCTACTTGGGTTCAAGTCCTCTCTGCCTAATGGCATCCCAGTACTGCTTGGCAGCCTGTTCCACTTTGTTAGGGCCGTACTCATAGTACCGGGCATCCTTAAGGTCATCGGGCAAATACTGCTGCTTTACCCAATGATTGGGATAGTTGTGGGGATAATTATAACCCTGTTCCCGCTCCATAGAATAGGAATCTGCGTGCATATTCTGCAAATACCTGGGGAAATCACCGCCCTTACCCTTACGCACATCCTCCAGCGCCGCATCAAGCGCAATATGGCCGGAATTAGACTTAGGAGATGTGGCCATCAGAACAGCAGCATCGCCCAAGGGAATACGGGCCTCCGGCATGCCGGTCATCAGTGCCATATCCACACAAGCTTTTACAATAGGAATGATCATCGGGTATGCAAGTCCAATATCCTCAGCCGCGACCACCATCAGGCGGCGGCATGCGCTTTGCATCTGCCCGGCTTCCAGCAAACGGGCAAGATAATGCACCGCAGCATCCGGGTCAGAACCACGTATGGATTTCTGTAAAGCAGAAAGCAGATCGTAATGGTTATCTCCATCCCGATCGACCCGCATAGCGCTCTTTTGGGTAACTGCTTTCGCATCTTCCAACGTCAGGCGCAGCTTTTCATCCCGGGGTCTGCCAGCGGAGAAAAGCACTTCCACCGCATTCATCGCCTTTCGCAGGTCACCGCCGCAAGCTCCGGCGATGTATTCCAACGCCCCTTCTTCCGCTTCCGCCTTCAGTGCCGTTCTGTTTTCCAAATAAGCAACAGCACGTTTCACAGCCTGCAAGGCAGCTTCCGCAGAAATCTGCTTGAATTCAAAAATGGTTGAACGGGAAAGGATCGCATTAAAAACATAAAAATACGGATTTTCCGTAGTAGATGCGATCAGCGTGATCTTTCCGTTTTCAATATGTTCCAGCAAAGATTGCTGCTGCTTTTTGTTGAAAGATTGGATCTCATCCAAATACAGCAATACGCCATTGGGCGCCATAAAGGTATCCAACTGGGCCACGATATTTTTAATATCTGCTGTGGATGCCGTCGTTGCATTCAAAGTAAACAGCGTACGGTTAGTCTGCTTAGCAATAATATTCGCAACGGTGGTCTTACCCGTGCCACTGGGTCCATAAAATACCATATTGGGGATATTACCGGAATCTACGAGCCGGCGCAAGATCCCGTCCTTGCCAAGAATATGTTCCTGTCCATAAACTTCATCCAAAGTAGTAGGACGAAGCAAATCTGCCAAAGGCTGATACATACGCAAGCTCCTTTCTGAAATCTATAAGCCGATTATACCACAATCTTTTGAAAAATCCAGCCTTTTTGCAAAAAAGCGCCCCGGCAGGCAAGCCGGGGCGGCATTTCACAAATCAGAACTCCAGTTCTTCCTCGTCCTCGTCTTCCATGGAGAACTCCAGGTGCTCACCACAGTTGGGGCAAGTGATAGAACCGGCTTCCAGAGTCTCCTCGTCGAAGTCGATCACTTCGCCGCAGGCGCACTTTACTTCGTAAATGGTGCTGTCCTCGTCGCCAAAGTCAAAGCCTTCTTCGTAATCCTCGTCATCGTAGAAGTCGTCATCATCGTCTTCGTAATCGTCATATTCGTCCTCATCCTCTTCATCCAGGATAAAGTCTTCAATGGCGTCCAGATCTTCTTCGATCTCGTCCAGCTCGTCAGAGATGGCAATGGTGGTCTCTTCAACATCGGAAAGTCTGCGGGTTACATCGCCCAGCAGATCCACGATGGCGGCGATCATCTTGCCTTCGGCCTTCTCGGTATCCAGCTCTAAGCCGTCCATCAGGCCCTTCAGGTATGCGGACTTTTCAGAAATGGTCATAATATTCTCCTTACACAATTAAGCCTTGGAACGGCCCAGGCACTCACCGGTACGGGTGTCGATCTGAATCTTGTCGCCCTCGTTGATGAACAGAGGCACCTTCACCTCAGCGCCGGTTTCCAGGGTAGCGGGCTTCAGGGTGTTGGTAGCGGTATTGCCGGCAAAGCCAGGCTCAGTAGCAGTAACGATCAGGTCAGCAAAGTTGGGAACTTCAACGCCGAAAACGTTGCCCTTGTAGCTCATGATGGTGCAAACGTCGTTTTCCTTAACGAAGTTGAAGGACTCATCCAGAGCGCTCTTCTCAATAGGTACCAGCTCGTAGGTCTCGTTATCCATGAAGTAGTACAGCTCACCGTCATTGTAGGAGTACTCCATCTTCTTGCGCTCAACAAAAGCAGTGGGGTACTTTGCAGAAGGGTTGAAGCTGGTTTCGGTCACGCCACCGGTGATCACGTTCTTCATCTTAACGCGAACGAAAGCAGCGCCCTTACCGGGCTTAACGTGCTGGAACTCCACGACCTGCATGACCTTACCATCCATGTCGAAAGTAATACCGTTTCTAAATTCACCTGCAGAAATCATTTCTATTTTCCTCCTAAGAATATGCCCCGTATTGGGGGTGATATATAAATATGTTTTAGCGCATATATATTAACCGAAAAATGCCATAAAAGCAAGTAGTTAACAAAACTTTTTTACACAACAATCAGATTTTTAGGACTGTGGGTAATGTTTTCACAGCCTTCTTCCGTGAAAATCACCACATCTTCAATGCGGACGCCGAATTTACCGGGCAAATAGATGCCGGGTTCAGCGGAGCAGATCATACCGGGCTGCATAACCGTCTCCTCAGCATAGTTGCAGTTGGGAGATTCGTGGATCTCCATTCCCAGGCTGTGACCGTAGCCATGGCCAAAGAACCGGCCGTAGCCCTCATCGTCAATTACCTGACGAGCGGCATTATCCACGTCCTTGCCCCGCACGCCGGCCTTCGTGGCAGCGATGCCGGCAAGCTGCGCCTTCAGCACGATGTTATACACTTTTTCCATCTCATCGGTCACATAGCTTACAGCCACAGTACGGGTCATATCCGCGCAGTAGCCGTTGTACAATGCGCCAAAGTCCATGGTGATAAAGTCGCCATCCTGGATCTTACGGTCACCTGCAACACCGTGAGGCATACTGGTATTGGGGCCGGAAACAACGATAGGATCAAAGGAAGGGCCGTCACAGCCGTTCTTATACAGGCAATAAATCAGCTCAGCCTGCAGCTCACGCTCCGTCATACCAACCTTGATCTTACCCAGCACTTCGCTGAAAGCCTTGTCGGTGATCTCCTGCGCCTTACGCATAATATCCAGCTCCCAGGGCTCCTTGACAGCACGCAGGGCATAGATGTGCTTATTAAAGGGAACAAGCTTGGCACTCAGCCGCTTTTCATAACCCATCAGCTCTTCTACAGTCATATACCGCTCTTCATAACCAAGGGTAGTCACGCCAAATTCAGCGATAGCATCGTTGAGCTGCTTAGCATAGGGATTCTCCCGATTGACTTCCAGCACCTCAAAGCCCTGGATGTTATTCTGGGCAGACTCGATATAGCGGCTGTCGGTGAAGTATCTGCATCCGGCCTTGGTAACAATGGCAACACCCTCAGCAATATCAAATTCCGCGCCGTACATACGGGAATAGCGGCTGGTCAGAAGCAAGCCATCTACTTCCTCATTCAAAAGGCCGAGATACTTTTCAATGTTCTTCATAATGGATCCTCCGATTTCTTGCAGCGAAAATAAATGGCAGCTCCGCCACATGGCGAAGTTTCAGCCAGAATGTATGATTGTGAATGGATTTAACCAATATTGACCCTACCCCGGCGCAATTAGCGCCCAGAACATCTGTAAATATCTGATCGCCGGCCAACGCGCAGAACTCCGGATCGATCTCAAACATCTCAATACATTCGCGAATCCCCTTTGAGAAAGGCTTTTTCGCGTTTGTAACACAGGCAAGGCCGTATTCCTCGCAAAATTTCTTCACGCGGTCATTACGGCTGTTTGACACAACGCAAAGTGAAATATCCGATTCCAGCATGGTTTCCAGCCATAAGCGCATTTTGTCTGTTGGTACATTCGTTGTATAGGGAACGATGGTGTTATCAAAATCCAGCATCAGAAGGCGAACGTCCTTGCCTTTGAGAAAGGAAGGCGAAATATCTGTCAGGGAGTCCGCCATAACGGCCGGCAAAAAAGACAATCCCATAAAATCGCACCTTCTTACCAGTTACTCAGAACGGCATAAATAGCCATTTTCGGTATTATAGCACACAAGGAGGCATTTGTCTATGATTTTACCGATTTATCTTGCCATGACACCGCAACAATTGGAAAAATACCCCCATTTTTCGGAAAAGAAGGCATATATGTCCTGCCATTTTTCCGCTTCCGGTCAGGGATTATCCAACGTACCGTCAATGCTACCGAAAGATACCATACTGATCCTCGACGACAGCACACCGGTAAACGGCCACGACCTTTCGAAAATACTTGCAGACATCAAAGCCCTCAATCCATCCCGCGTGCTTTTAGATATGCAACGGCCAGCCAATGAAGAATCCTCAGCTATCGTAAAAGGCTTAATTGAACATCTCCCCTGTCCGGTTGGTGTTTCCATCATATATGCTGAGGATTACAATTGTCCGGTTTTTGTGCCTCCCATACCGGTATGGGCAGAGCCAGAAAAATACTTAAGAACTTGGCAAGGCAGGGAAATTTGGCTGGAATTGTCTGTAGATGCGGTACTGGCGAAGATCACAGAAAAAGGAACTGATTTTTTCTGGGCAGAACAAGTTCCCAATGATCTTCCAATCTTCTACAGCGAACAGCTTTATTGCCACTATTGTGGACGAGAAAAAGAAGAGCATATTGATTACTTTCTATGGAGAACTGCAAATGATTGCCGAAAGCTGGCAGAACACGCTGCAAAATTCGGCGTAACTGCCGCCATTGGATTATTCCAGCAGTTCTATTTATAACCGGAAGGACATACTCTTTGGTAGACCGTGGCAGGAGCAGGCCTCCTGCCGGATAAGGAGGCTGGCTATGGAAAACATTTATCAGGATATTGCCGCAAGAACTGCAGGCAACATCTATATTGGTGTGGTTGGGCCTGTAAGAACAGGAAAATCTACCCTCATCAAGCGGATCATGGAAACCCTTGTGATCCCAAACATTCAGGACGTATACCGCAAAGAACGGGCTCGGGATGAACTGCCCCAAAGCGGCTCTGGCAAAACCATTATGACCAGTGAGCCCAAATTTGTACCGGAGGAAGCTGTGGAAATCAGCCCGGATGGTACAGCCACCCTGCGGGTGCGGATGATCGATTCTGTAGGCTATATGGTAGACGGCGCAGTAGGCGCCCAGGAAGACGGTGTTCCCCGTATGGTGACTACGCCCTGGTACGATTACGAAATCCCCATGACCCAGGCTGCAGAACTGGGTACGCAAAAGGTTATGCAGGAGCATTGCTCCATCGGTTTTGTGGTAACAACAGACGGCAGCATCACCGATATTGACAGGGCAGATTATGTGGAGGCTGAACGCAAAGCCATCCTGGATATGCAGGCAACAGGAAAGCCCTATCTTGTGATCGTCAACAGCCGGGATCCCAAAAGCGAGGAAGCCCGCAGAGTTTGCAATTATCTGGAAAAGGAATTCCATATTGAGCCCATTGCTGCTGACTGCCAGAGCCTGGACGAAGAAGATATTTGCAATATCCTGCGCAGTCTGCTATATGCATTCCCAATGCAGGAGCTGCGGGTACATTTGCCCCGCTGGATGGATGCATTGGAGTTCACCCACCCTGTCAAGGCCGCATTGTACGAAGCCTTAATGCAGCGAGCCCAGGAGATCAGCACGCTGGCACAGGCGCAGCTTACGCTGCCCAAATTACGGGAACTGCAGGATGTTCTGGACTTCTCTATCCGCAATGTGGATCTGGGGAAAGGCTGCGTTTCCTGTGCCATTACGTTCCCCGAAAAGCTCTTCTATGAGATCCTCAGCAGCAAGGCAGGTATGCCCATTGAAAACGACGGCAAGCTCATTTCTCTGCTTTCCGAATTCGCTACCATTAAGCAGGAATACGACAAGATCTCTGATGCCTTAAATGCCGTCAAAGCAACCGGCTACGGCATCGTAATGCCTACTGCCGAGGAAATGACCCTGCAAACCCCGGAGATCCTGCGCAAGGGCGGCTCTTTCGGTGTAAAGCTCAAAGCCGGTGCGCCTTCCATCCATATGATCCGGGTGGATATTGATACGGAAATCAGCCCAATGGTAGGCGATGAAAAGCAATCCCAGGATCTGATCGCCTATCTTGCCGGTGAAGATCCGGATAAACTGTGGCAAAGCAATATTTTCGGCAAGAGTGTTTACGCCCTGATTCAAGAAGGCCTGACAACCAAACTGGTACAGACGCCTGAGGATGTCCGGGAGCGTTTCCGTGGAACGCTGACTCGTATTGTAAACGAAGGCGCAACAGGTTTGATCTGCCTTATCCTATAAAAAATGCCGGCCATTGGCCGGCATTTTTAATGAATAAACATAGCATCGCCAAAGGAGAAAAAGCGGTACTTTTCCTGCACAGCGATATTATAGGCGTTCAATACATTCTCCCTGCCTGCCAGTGCTGACACCAGCATAACAAGGGTGCTTTCCGGCAGATGGAAATTCGTAATGAGGGCATCCAATGCCTTAAACCGGTAGCCGGGATAAATAAAGATCTCCGTCCACTTAGACTTTACTTCAAAGCTGCCATCATCATTGACCAGGGATTCTACCGTACGGCAGGAGGTGGTTCCCACGCAGATGATCCGACCGCCCTGCTGACGGGTCTTGTTCAGCATATCTGCAGTTTCCCTGCTCATCATACACAATTCGCTATGCATGTGATGCTCCGAGATCTCCTCAGCCTTAACAGGGCGGAACGTACCCAAACCAACGTGCAAAGTAACAAAAGCTGTATTAACACCCTTCGCCCGAATCCGATCTAACAGCTCTGTGGTAAAGTGCAAGCCGGCAGTAGGCGCAGCGGCAGACCCTACTTCCTTGGAATAAACCGTCTGATACCGCTCCTGATCTGCAAGCTCCGCCTTAATATAGGGCGGCAGAGGCATTTTGCCAAGACGCTCCAGCACCTCCAGGAAGATGCCCTCATAATGGAATTCCACCACTCGGTTTCCGTCCTCCTGAACAGCTACCACCGTAGCGGTAAGTTCTCCGTCGCCGAATTCAACCTGAGCGCCAGCGTGCAGCTTTTTACCGGGCCGGGCAAGGCATTCCCAGCGCTTTTCGCCTAAATCCCGCAAAAGCAGCAGCTCCACAGCGCCGCCGGTGGGACGGCGACCCAAAAGCCGGGCGGGCAGCACCCGGGAATCGTTCATAACCAGGCAGTCGCCGGGCTGCAAATAATCGATAATATCGTAAAAATGCTGATGGCGCACTTCTCCGCTCTCCTTATCCAGCACCAGTAAGCGAGAGCCATCCCGCTGCATAAGCGGTGTTTGCGCAATCAGCTCTTCAGGAAGGTCATACCAAAAATCATGGGTCTTCACGAAATGTCCTCCAAACGATGAATTCTGCGGATATTATAGTCTATTTCCCATATTTTTGCAACACGCAAAAACAAGGTTACCTGCATAGATTGGCATGGAGGTATGTTACATGAAAAGTCCATTATTTACCGGCGTATGCACCGCCCTGGTCACGCCTTTTATCGAAAGCAAAGTAAACTACCCCATGATGGAACAGCTGCTGAAACGGCAAATAGATGCCGGTGTGGAAGCAGTTGTGGTATGCGGCACAACCGGAGAAGCCCCTACCCTTTCCGACAACGAAAAGATCGAACTATTTTACCGCTGCAAAGCCTATGCAGGTAACCGCTGCAAGATCATTGCCGGCACAGGCTCCAATTCTACAGCGCACGCCGTTCGTCTGAGCATTGAGGCAGAAAAAGCAGGCGTTGATGGTCTGCTGGTAGTGTCACCCTACTATAACAAAGCTACCGAAGACGGCCTTGTGGCTCACTACTTAGCTGTTGCCCACGCAGTAAGCATCCCGGTAATTCTGTATAACGTTCCCGGACGCACGGGTCAGGATATGCCGGTAAACGCATACCGCAGGCTCTCCCACATTCCCAACATCATTGGTGTAAAAGAGGCCAGTACAGATATCTGTAAACTCATAAACATTCGTAACGCCTGTGGAGACGATTTTTATATTTGGACCGGAAACGACAACCAAACTGTGCCTGCCATTTCCTTAGGCGCAAAAGGCGTTATATCAGTAGCATCCAACGTATGTCCGGAAGAAATATTGCTGATGACAGAAGCGGCCCTGGACGGAGATTTTGACACAGCCAGCGAAATTGCCTGTCAGCTGCAAAGCCTTAATGATCTGCTGTTCTGCCAGGTCAATCCCATTGCTGTTAAATACACAATGAAGCTGGTCGGATACGATTGCGGTCGCTGCCGCTTGCCCTTAACCACTCTCCCAAAAGAATATAAAGAAAAACTGGATAAATACTTCAAAACTTAAAAAGTGCGGGGTTACCCCCGCACTTTTATATTACATTGTAGCCTTGTGGAACACCTTTTTGCCCTTACGAAGCTTTACGCCCTCTTTCAGCATAGCATCCGTGACAGCAAAAGTATGATCCGGGACTTTCTCGTCATTGACGAACACACCGCCCTGCTGCACCAAGCGGCGAGCTTCGCCGTTGGACGCTGCCAGCTTGCAGACAACCATCAGGTTCAGAATACCGATCTTGCCGTCAGTCAGCTGATCTGCAGTGATCTGGGTGGTGGGCATATTGGCATCGTCACCGCCGCCTACAAACAGCGCCTTGGCAGCAGCCTGAGCCTTGGCGGCCTCTTCCTCGCCGTGCACAAGCTTTGTCAGCTCAAAGGCCAGGATCTCCTTGGCAGTGTTCAGCTGGGCATCCTTCCAGCTGTCCATCTCATTGATCTGCTCAAGGGGCAGGAAGGTGAGCATCCGGATGCACTTGAGCACATCGCTGTCCTCAACGTTCCGCCAGTACTGGTAGAACTCGAAAGGAGAAGTCTTGTTGGGATCAAGCCAAACTGCGCCCTTGGCAGTCTTACCCATCTTCTTGCCCTCGGAGTTGAGCAGCAAGGTAATGGTCATAGCGTGGGCATCCTTACCCAGCTTTCTGCGGATCAGCTCTGTGCCGCCCAGCATATTGCTCCACTGGTCGTTGCCGCCGAACTGCATATTGCAGCCGTAGTGCTGGTACAGATAGTAGAAGTCGTAGGGAGAGGTTTTATTGGGATCCAGCCAAACAGCGCCCTTGGCGGTCTTGCCCATCTTTTTGCCCTCAGAGTTGAGAAGCAGAGTGATGGTCATTGCGTGAGCATCCTTGCCCAACTTACGACGGATCAG
>JAZSPA010000014.1:0-8335 GCA_045537165.1 Faecousia sp. | reverse complement strand
CCGCCGATGCCGCCGGCATCAACGTGCCGCTGTACCGGTATGTGGCCACCTGCATCGGCTGCGCCATTGCCGCTTTGGGCGGCCTGTCCTTCATCATGGACTACCTCAAGGGCAATTGGGAATACTGTGTGGACGCCATCGGCTGGCTGGCCATTGCCTTGGTCATCTTCACCGTGTGGAAGCCCAACCTGGCCATCATCGGCTCCATTGTGTTTGGCGGCCTGTACGTGGCCAGCAGCTACATCACCGGCGTGAGTCTGGCCGGTAAGGAGATCTTCCAGATGCTTCCCTACGCCGTGACCATCCTGGTGCTGGTCATCACCAGCATCATCAGCAAGCGGCATCAGCCCCCTCAGGGACTGGGCTTGCCGTACTTCCGGGAGGAGCGATAACATGGCCTTCGATGTGACCCTGTGGGAGGGGGAGATCCCCTGCTTCTGTGCCGAAGCGGACACCCCCAACCGGATGACCGCCTACCTCATTGACACCGATGTACCGGTGCCGGCGGTGGTGGTGTTGCCCGGCGGTGGCTACAGCCACCGGGCCAACCATGAGGGAGAGCCCATTGCGCAGTTCTATAACGGATGTGGGTTCCAGGCCTTTGTGGTGCACTACCGGGTAGCCCCCAACCGGTACCCGGCGCCGCAGGCGGACGCCAAGCGGGCCATCCGTCTGGTGCGTGCCAACGCCAAGGCGTGGGGGGTCGATTCCGACCGTGTGTTTGTATGCGGCTTCTCTGCCGGCGGCCATCTGGCGGCGTCCACGGCGGTACTGCCGGACGATCCGGCGGTGGCGGACGACCTGAGCGCCATCTCCTCCAAGCCCACCGGGGCGGTGCTGTGCTACCCGGTGATTTCCTCCGGTGACAAGGGGCATCAAGGCTCCTTCCAGAACCTGTTGGGCGAGCGTTATCCGGCGGATAAAGCGCTCTTTTCGCTGGAAGAAAAGGTGGATGAGAACACCGCCCCCTGCTTCTTGTGGCATACGGCTGAGGATGGGGGAGTGCCCTTCGAAAACTCCCTGATGATGGCAACGGCACTGCACGATAAGGGGATCCCGGTGGAATTGCACGTGTTCCCCTACGGGGGTCACGGGCTGGGTCTGGCCGTGGATTCGGTTGGCGACGTGGGTCGCTGGGCGCCGTTGAGCGCCGCATGGATCAAGACCTTTTAAACAAATCCGCAGATACGAGTTCGGTGTCTGCGGATTTTTTTGTGCAAATACAAAAAAATGTGCATATCCTCTTGCAAGGACAAGCACAATGATATATAATACTACAGTATTAACGCCGTCACCCGGCACCGTGCGCCGGAAGGCGTGTCTGCGCAGGGGTGCGGCGTTTGGTATTTTTTATTCCGATTACAGAAAGGGAAGAACGTATTATGTCTGATACCGCACGTCGAGTTGGCACCGTATCCCGTGGCATTCGCTGCCCCATCATCCGTGAGGGGGACGATCTGGCCGCCATCGTGGCTACCAGCGTACTGGAAGCTGCTACCATCGAGGGATTCCCCTTACGTGATCGGGACGTCATCGCCATGACCGAGTCCATCGTGGCTCGCTCTCAGGGCAACTATGCGTCGGTGGATGCCATCGCCGCTGACGTTAAGGCGAAGCTTGGCGGCGGCACGGTGGGTGTATTGTTCCCCATCCTGTCCCGTAACCGCTTTGCCATCTGTCTCAAGGGCATTGCCAAGGGCGCTAAGAAGATCGTGCTGATGCTCAGCTACCCCTCCGATGAGGTGGGTAACGGGCTGGTCAGCCTGGACAAGCTGGACGAGGCAGGGGTCAACCCCTATTCCGACGTGCTTACGCTGGAGCGCTATCGGGAGCTGTTCGGGGAGAATAAGCACGAGTTCACCGGCGTGGACTACGTGCAGTACTACGGCGATCTCATCCGGGAGATGGGCGCCGAGGTGGAGATCATCTTTGCCAACCGTCCCCAGGCCATTCTGCCCTATGCGGATCACGTGCTTACCTGTGATATCCACACCCGTGCCCGTACCAAGCGCATTCTCCGGGATGCCGGGGCCAAGGTGGTGTGTGGCCTGGATGATATCCTTACCGCCCCGGTGGAGGGCAGCGGCTACAACGCCAAGTACGGTCTCTTAGGCTCCAACAAGTCCACCGAGGACAAGATCAAGCTCTTCCCCAACGAGTGCAAGGATCTGGTGCTGGACGTGCAGGAGCGCATCCTCAAGGCCACCGGCCGTCACGTGGAAGTGATGGTGTACGGCGACGGTGCGTTCAAGGATCCGCAGGGCAAGATCTGGGAGCTGGCCGATCCGGTGGTGTCTCCGGCCTTTACCGATGGGCTGGTGGGTACCCCCAACGAGCTCAAGCTTAAGTATCTGGCGGATAACGATTTTGGTGACCTGTCCGGCGAGGCGCTCAAAAAGGCGATCTCCGACAGCATCAAGCAAAAGGACAGCAACCTGGTAGGCAACATGGCCTCTCAGGGGACCACCCCCCGGCAGCTCACCGACCTGATCGGGTCTCTGTGTGACCTGACCAGCGGCTCCGGCGACAAGGGTACTCCTGTGGTGCTGGTACAAGGCTACTTTGACAATTATACGAATGACTAAGGAGGAGTGCTCAATGGATACCAACGTACGTCCCGAAAGCATGCAGCGCATCACCACCAAGGCGTTAGCCGAGGCGTTTATCGAGGAGCAGGTGGCGGCTGTCCGTGCTCAGGTGGGAGACAAGAAGGTGCTGCTGGCGTTGTCCGGCGGTGTGGATTCCTCCGTGGTAGCGGCGCTGCTCATCAAGGCCATCGGCAAGCAGCTTACCTGTGTCCACGTTAACCACGGTCTCATGCGCAAGGATGAGAGCGAGAACGTGATCCGCGTCTTTAAGGACGGTCTGGATGCCAACCTTATTTATGTGGACGCCACCGACCGGTTCCTCAACCTGCTGGCCGGGGTCAGCGACCCGGAGCAGAAGCGCAAGATCATCGGCAAGGAGTTCATCGAGGTGTTTGCCGACGAAGCCCGGAAGCTGGAGGGGGTCACCTTCCTGGCCCAGGGTACCATTTACCCGGATATTCTGGAGTCCATCAAGCAGGCGGAGGGCAAAAAGGCGGTCAAGTCCCACCACAACGTGGGCGGTCTGCCGGAGGATCTGTCCTTTGCGCTGGTGGAGCCTATCAAGCTGTTGTATAAAGACGAGGTGCGCGTGGTGGGTGAGGCCCTGGGCCTGCCCCACGGCATGGTATACCGTCAGCCGTTCCCCGGCCCCGGCCTGGGGGTGCGCTGCCTGGGCGCCATCACCCGGAATCGCCTGCACGCTCTGCGTGAGGCGGACGCCATCCTGCGTGATGAGTTTGACAAGGCCGGCCTGGCGGAAAAGGTGTGGCAGTTCTTTGTGGTGATCCCGGACATCAAGAGCGTGGGTGTCAAGGACGACAGCCGTTACGAGGGCTGGCCGGCCATCATCCGTGCGGTGAACACCAAGGACGCTATGTCGGCTACGGTGGAGGAGATCCCCTACGCTGTGCTGCACAAGATCGTTGGCCGCATCACCGCCGAGGTGGAGGGCATCAACCGGGTGCTGTACGACCTGACCCCGAAGCCCACCGGCACTATCGAGTGGGAATAATACCAAAAACGCTGAAAACCCGCATAAACACTGGGTTTTTGAGGTTTGAAAAAGCCTTGTGACAACGTTTTGACAACAATTTCAGATTATTCAAAAATAATAAAAGAGGCAACCCCTCTCATTTGGACTATCAAAGTTCATTTGAGAGGGGTTGTTTTTTGTTCATTATGTGTTTTTGACTAATATTCTGTCATCACGGACTTTTATGCCCTTTGGGGTTAATCCCCAATACAAAACCTTATTCTTTTCATCCCAAGTAGAATGGAGCAAATTAAGTTGTCTTAATTGATTCAATATTCTTTTGACTAATAGTTTGTCTGATAGATATACACTATGACTGCAGTTTATTAGATTTTTTATAACCCTTTCGACAGCTCTTTCACCAATCATTACATCCATCATTTCGGTTGCTACCGATTCAAATATCTTAGGAAGAGATATTGTTTGGCTTGAATTGTACGTTTTGCTTTTTATTCTTCCGATTGAATCAGTTCCCTGGGAAACGCTGTAACTATATTCTATTTCATATACACATTCTTCAAACGCAATATCATCAGTAGAGGTTAGGTCTTCAATCGTTTTTTGTGCAGTTGTCAATTTGTGCTGAAGTTCCTTGTTTGCTGATGTCAAATCCATAATTTGTTTTCTTAGAGAGGCTTCGTCGTAATCAACGGCTCGCTGCCAACCCGGTCTTTCAATTTCGGCCTTGGCACGCATAATTGAAATTGCAACCTTTCCAGAAAGATCATCACTATTTCTCCAAATGCTTGCAAGACGGTTTTCAAGTGCCTTTGCCCTGAAAATGCGCAGCTTTTCGATTTTTGATTGATCAGACTCACATTTTTCTTCGGAAATGCTGATCGTATCATCTATAGCGAATACAAGTACAGGAATACCTTTCTCTTTGGCATATTCATATTCCATTTCGGTATAGCTGATTCCGGTTGTTGGACTTATTGACCCATACCTCATTCCCAAAATCAAAATGTAATAATCACATAGATCGATTACTTTCTTTATGACCTCAAACTGTTCGTTATCAGTTGCAACAAACGCTTCCATGCCTGCTGGAATGCAATCTGCCATTAAAAGAACATCTAAGACTTTCCGTCGTTCTTCAATGAGATCAGTATAGGTAGAGCTAATAAATACCTGATACTTTTTATCTTTCATTTTATTCTCCTTTGGCTCTCATAGCATCAAGAGCATCCCTTGTGCGCTGTACTTCTACTTCGGGATATGTATAACGCCAACGGTCATATTCCTCTTTGCTGATTTCTCCGTTGCGATACTTCTCTGCTTCTTTCTGCCAAGCGGTAAAACGCTCAAGCAGAGAAATGTAAGATGTTCCTCTGTTTTTATCAAGACGGATACAAACTTCATCATCGAGCTTGTCAATCTTCAAGCCGTAAATGTCCTCTAACGCAAAGAGTGTATGCATAAAGCCGAGATCCGTATCAATATCCGGAACATTCAACGCCATAGTAGAAACGCCCAAAGCATCGGCAAGCGCTTCGGTTAAATCTGATTTGGGTGTTCTTGTACTGGACTCATATTGAGCCAATCGAATATCGGCAGTTTTCTCCGGAAAACCGACCTTTACACCGAGAAACTTTTGTGTCATACCTTTTAGATTACGAAAAAATCTAATTCTTTCACCAATTGCCATAGTAATTTCACTCCTTACTTATGTGCTTTGCATTGAGTATAACACAAATGTTTAAGTATTGTCAAGATAATATAAACAAAAAAGTTTAATATTTTCTCGAAAACCACTTGACTTAACGGAATATGTTTAGTATAATAAGGATAACTTAAACAAATAGAGTTAAGTTGTTACAACTAAATGACCGTCTAAGTGGGATACTCTGCCAAGACTTTCCTTATGGGAACGAGCGAGAAAACGTCGCTGAAAAACAGGGGCAGGAACGACACTTAGGTACAACGGCAAATCCAAACACAGCAATAAAAACGAAGAAAGGAGGTACAGCAATGTTTGAAGATTATTATATGACCGCAGACGATGTTGCAAGGGCACGCAAAGGCACTTGTTATCAAAACTCTGAGTCGGTATTGTGAAGCGAAAACCGATTTTGAACGGTGGCGCACCGCCAACCATTCGCTTGCAAGCAGCAACGAAAGATTGAAAAACCGGGTGGCGACTTTGGAGAATGAAAACGAATATCTCCGTGAAGATCTGCGGGATTATAAACTGCTCCGAAAGGTATTTGGCAGCAGGCAGATTGACAATCTGCTTGAACAAGCAAGGGCAAACAAAGGTAAACGGCGTGATGAACGCTCAAGATAAAATTACAAGGAGGACAACACAATGAAACAGCATTTCACAGACGAAAGAACGGGTATCAGCTACACCTTGCAGGGAGATTATTATCTGCCCGACCTTGCATTACCCGCCGAAGAACAAGTCGAAGTCGGCATTTGGGGGCAACGGTACTTGCGGTATATCAAGGCGCACCGCAAAGGTTTTTATGCGACCTTGCTCACAAAATGCGAACTGAACAGACACCTTGCCGATATAAACAAGCAGGCTGAAGATATGTTTTTTCGGCTCGTAAAACAGATGGCAGAGCGTGAGGGCGTAACCGAACAACTCAAAGCAGACAATCAAATGGAGTGGGTAGCACGGATGAATAACATCCGCAGCAGAGCCACTGAGATTGTAAATTCAGAATTGATTTACATCGACACCCACGCCAACACTTTTGCTCAGAAGGTTTGTCCAACACCCCTAACTGATAATATACCAAAGGTTTTTTGGAAATATTTTGATTTGTATAGGCGCAAGCAAATTACCCTTCAAGAGTATGTTAATAAAACTGGGCTTGAACAATATGAAATACTTCACTATTTAAGTGTGTTAAAGAAAAATGTCAGAGAAAAGTTGCGCGAAAGTCGTTGAAAAAACAGAATTTCTATGATATACTATACTGGTATATCTATGCGGAGGAGTAGGCTATGCATATCGAAGATTATATTGAAGCTGATCTTTTAGAAAAGTTTGAATTTCATAATTTTAACCATGCGATAGAAATTATAACACAAGCATTTCCCGATGAATGGGCAGAAATTGTAGATTGTTTGCGTAAATTGGATATTACAACCGATGATCTGCGTGCTGCTGGCGGAAATGAAACAAATATTCCGAAGAAGTTTGATGATGTTCTCTACCCTTACGGATGGAGAGAAATTCGTATTTCGGGTGATTTGCACATTAAATTCTTCCCTCGGCAGGCTGAACAAAGGGGCCGCTTTTCCAGCGTTCCCTTTGAGGAGCGTGTATTAGAGGGATACATTGACGGACATAACATTGATTTCTTAAAAGGAAGAGTGGCGTTTGACCTTGAATGGAATAGTAAGGATCAAACCTTTGATAGAGATCTGCTTGCGATGAGAACATACTATGATTGTGATATTGTCAGTGCAGGAATCATTGTTACTCGTTCTGAAGAATTAAATGATGTGTTTAGAACTGTCTATGATTATGATCGCAATTCGAGTATGTGGAAACCCATTCTTCGTAAATACGGTGCAAGTACTACTTGGATAGGCAAATTGTTATACAGATTGGAATCTCGTCGAAATGGCGGTTGTCCTGTTTTGGCGATAGGTATTAAGAAAAAATGTATTTCCGATTGGGAGGAGGGTTACATAGATGAGCACGCTCCAAGAGACAGCGAATAACCTATTGAATTTTTGCGGAACTACTAAATACTCAACAATATATGCAGATCCCCCTTGGCGTTTTCAAAATCGAACCGGAAAGGTTGCTCCCGAAAACAAAAAGTTGAATAGATATGAAACGATGTCTTTAGAGGACATTATGGCTCTTCCTGTTAGCCAAATTGCCGCAGATAAGAGTCACCTCTATCTATGGGTTCCCAACGCACTGCTGCCCGATGGATTGGCTGTTATGAAAGCTTGGGGATTTGAGTACAAAGGTAACATTGTTTGGGAAAAAATACGTAAGGATGGCGGTCCCGACGGAAGAGGTGTGGGATTTTATTTTAGAAATGTAACAGAACTGCTTCTTTTTGGTGTTCGAGGCGATAACAATCGTACATTAGCGCCAGCTCGTTCTCAAGTGAATTTAATTAGAACACAAAAAAGGGAACATTCGAGAAAGCCCGATGAGATTATTCCTATTATTGAAAAGTGCTCACCTGGACCATTCCTTGAAATGTTTGCTCGAGGTGATCGTGAAGGCTGGGACATGTGGGGGAACCAAGCGACTGCAGACTATGAACCTACTTGGAATACGTACAAAAACCACACCGTAAAAGAGGACGGGAAGTAACCTTAAACTAGCTTAGGCGAATATCAAGTTAAGATAAATGATAAAATATATTGTGAAACTGTAATGGAATGAGGTTTTTGTAATATTCGTGATCATTTGTCTGCGAAAATGAGGAAAAGAGATATAACTAAAATGCTTTAAAAGGGGATTCCTGTTTTTGTTGTGCGTGACCGATTTCTATACACAAATCACCCGAATAATGGATTGATTTGCCAAAGAGGGTTTCCTATAATGAAGGAGAAATTGGCAACAGGAGGCATGGCCTATGGAAGCGATCCGGCAATTTATCAAGGAAAACTACCCCCGTACCCTGCGGCACCACACAGAGGATGACGGTCCTATCGTGGGACTGCCCTATCCGTACAGCGTGTCGGGGCTTCGGGATATTTTTCGGGAGATGTACTACTGGGGCACCTATTT
>JAZSPA010000026.1:0-23450 GCA_045537165.1 Faecousia sp. | reverse complement strand
GCTGAAAACTGCCAAGCACCTCTCAGCAAGTAATATTTGATAGATTTTTGGCGCAGATGACGCCGCCTTGCTGGCGCAAGGCAAGGAAGATAAGGCAAAAAGCAGCAAATAGGGCTGCTGAGAGGCTACTTGGGTTCAAGTGCTCTCTGCCTAATATTAAAGTATACGCCAAAAGGAAGGATTTTACAAGAGGGAAAGTGAAAATAACGAAGATAAGAAAGGAAATTATGAGGTTTTGAACGGGCGAAGGCCGTTGTGACCCGCTGGAGATTCGTTTGCATTTTCTGCGATGCAGAAAATTAAGGTTTCGCTCGGTCGAGCCCTCGCGAGCGCTGCTCGTCCGCAGCGCAACTTATTATTCGAATCTCAGCGGGCACGAAAAAACAGGAGATACCGAATGGTATCTCCTGTTTTTTGGTGACCCGCTGGAGATTCGAACTCCAGACCCATTGCTTAAAAGGCAATTGCTCTGCCAACTGAGCTAGCGGGTCATAAACTGAGGAACAAACAGCTGCCCCTCAGTATTTGGCTGGGATGGCAGGATTTGAACCTACGAATGCCAGAGTCAAAGTCTGGTGCCTTACCGCTTGGCGACATCCCAATGAAATGCTGCCCGGTTACGGACACACGGGGTATTATAACACGGCATTTTTTATTTTGCAATATATTTTTCCTGTTTATTCAAAAAATGCATCTATTTACAAAACACCCTGTTGTCGGCTTGCACAATATGTGGTAATGCTGTATAATCATATTAACACGATGAAAGGGGGAATCTGGATGGACGGACGAACCATACATGAAGAATACGAGCAGTGGGCGCGGCAGAACGCTGTGCCGAAAAAGAAAAAAGGGAAAAAGGTTATCTTAATTTTGCTTTGCCTGCTTTTATGCAGCGCGATTGGCTTTGCTGCGTTTTGGTTTTTGACCACAGATGATCGGCTGTATGCCCAGGGCGTGGCTTATCTGGATGAGGGGGAGTATGCGCTTGCGATTGAAGTCTTTGCCCAGCTGCCGGATTATCCGGGCACACCGGAACTTTTGCAGAAAAGCTATTACCATTGGGGTGACGATGCCCGCTTGGATAAGGACTATGAAACTGCCCGGGAGCATTATTTAGCTGCCGGAGATTATCAGGATGCCTTTACCCAATCTCAGCGTATGGCGTATGCTTTGGGACACGAGGCTTTTATCGCGGGTGATTATGATAAGGCAGACGAGTGGTTTGCACTTTTGGATGACATTACCAAGTATGGGGATCTCCATTTCCGCACGATGGCGGATGCCGCGCCTTATTTAAAGCAGCAACAGGAGAACTTTGCGGAAAAGGTGATGTTCTGTCTGGGTGAAATGGAGGGGGAAGATTTCTATTCTTCTCTGCGAAATTACCTTATTTATCAGTATGCTTATCCCATGTATTATCGGGATAACAGAGCTGTGGTGATAGACAGCATTGTTTATTACCCGGGAGACCGGATCTATTATGCCTGGAAAAACGGGGATACCGCCTCTCTTTCTGAGCAGGAACAGCAGACGCTTGCCCTTGCTTTGGAGGTGGTGGAGCAGGCAAAGGCGCAAACGGAAACGGATTTGGAGCTGCAGCTGTGGCTGCACGACTGGATCTGCAAGCAGGTGGTTTACGAAAGCCCCAATATGGATGTAAAGCGGAAGGAATACCTGCAGTTAACAGAGCTTAGCTGCATCGGTGTTATGCTGGAGGGTAAGGCCAACTGTCAGGGTTATACCGATGCCTTTGCTTTGCTGGGAAGATTGGCCGGTTTTGAAGTGAGCCGGTTGTTTGGAATAGCCGGAGAGGGACATACCTGGAATATTATTAAGCTGGACGATCTTTGGTATATTGTGGATGTGACCTTTGACGACATGTCAGACGAATCCTCTGATGGCTGGTGCTATACTTTCTTTAATACCGGCTGGGACCCGGAAACGTATAGCATTTTTGGCGGTGAGGTGGCTGCGCCTGCATTGGCGGAGGAGCCGCACCCGACGCAGAATTATTTTGCATATACCCAAAACAGCTTTGACAGCATTTACGATGCGGCTTACGATATCGTCAGCCAAAAGCTGTGGGAGGGGAAAAAGTGGACCTATGTAAAGATCACCGATGCCACCGTAAGTGGGGAGCAGTTTAATGATATGGTTTACAGGATCGCTCAAAACCGGATTTACGGAGGGGCTTCCTGGGGCACTTTGGTATACCCTTATAACGGGGATAGCTATGTGGTTACAATCTGGCAATAAAAAGCAGGCGTGTTGTAATGCATTACAACACGCCTGTTTTATGTAAAAATTTAGTTTTTCTTGTTCACGTAGGTCAGCACGATGCCGGCGATACTCAGGGCAGCGATCACGCCGCACAGAGCCATCAGGGGCATACCCAGGGGGGTCAGCACGTACAGGGGCTGCATAAAGTATTCATACAAACCGAAAAGACCCATAACAGCGCCCAGTACGAAAGGCAGGCGCTTGGTGCCCTTGATGATGCAGAAAACGGCGCCCAGAATGCCCAGCACCAACAGAAGTACGTGTCCGCCGGCGATGTCGGTGGCGCTGATGTACTTGTCGTCCAGCTCGGCGCGGAAAAATTTATTGAAGTCGTTATAGCTATTGGGGTTCCATTTGCTGGTTTCATAGGGGAACCAAACATATTCGGCAATAGAGGTGCTTGTGTCTTCCAGCTCCCAGGCGGGGACGAACTGTAGGACCACCACTGCCAGCATTACCAAGGCAAGAACGATGCCCAAAATTTTTGTAATCACAGTCAAATTTTTGTTCATACTACAGATCCTTTCGGTACTTTGTGTTTATCTGACAACTATTATAATATACATTGGAAATTTATGCAAGGATAAAATGCCGAAGTTCATAAAATGAGCCATATTTACCGAATTTGCCGTGCCTCCAGGTAATACCGCTTTTCCCGGGCGTGACCCATGGAGAAGGTTTTCCGGGGCAGGGTGCCGCCGGCAACGATGCCGGCAAAGAAGGCGTTTTTATCAATGGCAGGCAGCAGGAAACCCATAGAATTTTCTTTGGCGGACAGCGCCTGCAGATCCTTTTCTCCGTGGATGTAATCCACATCCTGGGGGGAGCCCTTTTTATATGCATCCAAAAAGCGCTGCAGCACGCCTACGGGGAGCTGGCCGTCAGAGCAATCCAGGTATACTGTGCCGGACTTTTCGCCTGCGATCCAAGCAACCGGCTGGCCGTTTTCGCAGGTATAGGGCGCAAGGGCGGCCAGAAGATGTTCCGGGTCGGTATTCTTCACTAGCCTGTGGATAGGCTCAAAGGCTTGGGCGGCGTGGTGGATGTTTTCCAGCTCGCAAAGGGCGTAACGGGCGGGATGACCGGACAGATCTTTGTCAGGATTTTCTTTTTTCAGGTTTTCGTAGCAGGCTTTGGCGGCGGCGATGGAATGATTGCCGTCCCCAATGGCGTAAAGCACGGCTTTTTCGCCCAGTTTTGCCCGGGCAGCTGCTTCATAGGCGGCAAGGGCTTGATCCATAGCATCGGCATGGCTGCCTGAGAGCAGGTAGCCCCGGATATGGCCGCCCCCAGCCATTAGGTCAAAATCATAAAGGCAGGGCAGCTTGTCTTTACGCTTTGCGGCAGTTTCAATAAGCTTTTGCTCGCTGTCATCGCACAGCAAAAGCACGTGGGGCAGCTCCAGGGGAGCATCCTTGCGGATCTGCACCCGGGGCGGGATCCGCTCCGGAACAGTTTGTTCCGTTGCCCGGATGGGGGTAGCGCTGCCGGGGCGGTAATCGTAGCGTTCCAGGTCTAAAACACCCACGATGCCCTGACGGATACTGCCGTTTTGCAAAGTGCGCTCTACATAAACAAAGACGCTTGGATAGCGGGTGAATACTTCTTTTTGCAGATAATCTGCCATGATGGCGTTGATTTTGGTGATGGCATCGGTATCATCTTCCTGGAGGTAGGCTTCCGGCAAGACGAGGCGCAAAGCTGAGGGCTTATTACCTGCCAGACACTTTACTTCCTCCCAATATTCCGGCTGGGCAACAAACTGATCCACTGCGATCACTGCCCAGCTTTCCATAGAATCGGTACGGGGGAGGAGAATATCTGCCCGTTTAAAAATGCCCATAAAAATACTACCTTTCCTTGTTTGCCACTTATTATAAAACACAAGGAAAAAAATGACAAGATGCCGCGGTTAAATTCCACATTTTTCCCTTATATGCGAGGAAAATAACACCTATTTGTGTTGCATACGACAAAATAATGTGTTATTATGTATTTTAGCATTGTATGCTCTTATGAGAGCGTGGAGGAGATACGTATATGCAAAATATGCAGCAAATGAAAAGGCACAGACCGGAAGAGACGATAAACCTGCTTCATTTCCTTCGGGCGCTGTGGCGCAGAATGTGGGTTGTTGTATTGGTAACCGTTATGTTCGCAGGGGGAACCTATTTATATTCCTGCACTGCGCTCACTCCCGTTTACCGCAGCGGTTTTACCAGCTATGTAAATAATAAAATGGAGATCGACAGTATGGGCAGCACCACGGTGTCGGACCTGAATACTTCCTATGCGTTGGCTTATACATACGAATCCATTATTACAAGCCGTTCCGTGATTACGGAAGCGGTGGATTTATGCAGAAGAAATGGCACGTACCCTGCCGAAGAGCAAATCTCCTATTCTATCAGCACATCGGTTGCGGAGAGGGCACCTGTGATCAGTGTGTTCGTGGAGACTCCGGATGCAGAATTTGCCCGGGATCTGGCTAAGGCTATCGCGCAGGTAGCGCCCAAGCATGTGGAGCGAGTGGTGGAAGGTAGCTCAATGCGGATCATTGACGAACCTATGCTGCAAAAAACGCCCAGTGCGCCGGATCATTTGCAGAATGTGTTATTTGGCGCAAGTGTGGGTTTGCTGGTATCCTGCTTGGGCGTAGTTGCTTTGGAATTTTACTTGGATAAGGTGCAAAATTCCGAGGACCTGGAAAAGCGGTACGAGATCCCTGTCCTGGGATCGATCCCGGATATTGAACGGGTCAAAAAGACCGGCAACAGAGTAAAAGTAAATGGGGGTAGGTAAGAAATGAATAGCAATACTTACCACAATATGGACGGTCGCAGTCGCAATCTGCTGAGTAAGGAGACATCCTTTGCGGTGCAGGAGGGCTATCGGGTGCTGCGTACAAATGTGATGTTCTCTTTACCTGGTGAGGGCTGCAAGTGCGTGGGTGTGACAAGCCCCGTTCCCGGCGACGGAAAAAGCACCACTGCAGCCAACCTGGCGATTGCTTTGAGTCAAATCGGCAAGAAGGTGATTTTGGTGGATTGTGATATGCGTCTGCCTACGGTAGCCGCCACCTTCGGTATCCCCGTAGAACCCGGCCTCAGCGATTTTCTTACCGGCCAGGCTAAGATAGAAGAAGCGGTGCGCCGCTGCAGCGATTATGGCATCAGCATTTTGCCCTCCGGCAATTTGCCTCCTGATGCTACCGGCCTTTTGGAGGATAAGCAGCTGGACAGTCTGTTCTCTGCTTTGAAAAAGATTTTCGACTATATCATTGTGGATCTGCCTCCTGTGAATACTGTTCCTGACGCTATGATTCTTTCCAAGTATATGGATGGCTTTCTCATTGCTGTGCGGGAGCAGAAGACCAAGCACCGGGAGATTGACCAGATGCTTCGGCAGATCCATTTGGCGGATGTGCGAGTGCTGGGGTTTGTGAATACCGGCGCGAGCATTAAAAACAGCGGCTATTACTACTATTCGAAATAGCGCCAAAGAAGCGAAGCCATCGGCTGTGCGTCGGAGCTAAGCTGCGGGATATTTCAAGTAGCTATGTAGTTATTAGGAGAAAATTTATGAAAAAACGCAAACTTCGTATTGAGCATTGGCATATCATCACGGCGCTTTTGCTTCTTTTTGATCTGTTGGCGGTGAACATATCTTATTTTTTGGCTCTGTGGCTGCGCTTTGACTGCACTTTTAGTGAAATAGAATCCATATATCTGCAGGGCTATTGGCAAAATTTGCCTGTGCATACAGCTATCTGTCTGCTGACTTTTTACAGCCTGCGGATGTATAACAGCATCTGGCGCTTTGCCAGCTACAACGAAATGCTGCGCTCGCTGGCATCTTCCCTGATCACCGGCGTGGCTCACGTGGCCACCACCTTGGTGTTCTTTGTAAGAATGCCCATTTCCTATTATATTGTCGGAGCGGCGCTGCAGACGGTGCTGGTGCTGGGTGTGCGCTTTTCTTACCGGTTTGTGCTGATGATGCGTCGGCAGCGCCGGAAAGCTATGGAGGATGCTGCCATTAACCGGGTCATGCTTATTGGCGCAGGCAACGCCGGCCAGATGATTCTCCAGGATGTTAACCACATGAATGACCAAAAGCTTCGTGTGGTGTGCATCATTGACGATAACCCCAACAAATGGGGCCGCTATATCCAGGGTGTGCCTGTGGTAGGCGGCCGGGATGTGATTGAGCAGAAGGTCAAGGAATTTGGCGTTCGCAAGATCTTTGTGGCGATCCCCAGCGCATCTCAGGAAGAGAAGCTGGAAGTGCTGAATATCTGCAAGGAGACCGGCTGCGAGATCAAGAATCTGCCGGGTATGTATCAGATCGTTTCCGGTCAGGTAGCGGTGGGAGATATGAAGGACGTGGCGGTGGAAGACCTGTTGGGCAGAAAGCCCATTACCGTTAATACGGACGAAATGAATCAGCAGATAAACGGAAAGACCGTGCTGGTCACCGGTGGCGGTGGATCTATCGGCAGCGAGCTTTGCCGGCAGATCGCTCAGCGCAGCCCCAAGCTGCTGATCATCCTGGATGTGTACGAAAACAATGCTTATGACATTCAGCAGGAGCTGAAGGAACGTTATCCGGAACTGAACCTGCTGGTACTCATCGGCTCTGTGCGGGACAGCCGCCGGCTGGACAGCGTTTTTGCCCAGTATCACCCGGATATTGTGTATCACGCTGCAGCCCACAAGCACGTGCCGCTGATGGAGGATAGCCCTTGCGAGTCTGTAAAGAATAATGTAATTGGTACGTATAAGACCGCTTACGCGGCTCTGTGCCACGGTTGTGATCGGTTTGTGCTTATCAGCACGGACAAAGCAGTGAATCCTACCAACATTATGGGCGCCAGCAAGCGGCTGTGCGAAATGGTGATTCAGAGCTTTGCCCATGCGGTGCAGACCGGCGATGCGGAAAAGCTGCCGGAGTTGTATACCCACCAATCGGAGTATGCCAATGATCCCATGCCTTTGGCGGGTAAGCATCTGCGTACCCAGTTTGTGGCGGTGCGTTTCGGTAATGTGCTGGGCTCTAACGGCTCTGTGATCCCTCTGTTCAAAAAGCAGATCGCCCATGGCGGCCCGGTGCGAGTGACCCACCCGGACATCATCCGGTACTTTATGACCATTCCCGAGGCGGTGAGCCTGGTAATGCAGGCAGGTGTTTATGCCAAGGGCGGTGAGATCTTTGTGCTGGATATGGGCGCACCGGTGAAGATCGACGAGCTGGCAAGAAACCTCATTAAGCTTTCCGGTTTTAAGCCGGATGTGGATATCCCTATCGTGTATACCGGTTTGCGGCCCGGTGAAAAGCTTTACGAAGAAAAGCTGATGGCGGAGGAGGGTCTGCAAAAGACCCCCAATGAGTTGATCCATATCGGTAACCCCATTCCTTTTGATGTGGACACCTTCCTGGTTCAGCTCCGCAAGCTGATGGATGCTGCTTATGATAATGATCGGGAAATCGTTCGATTGGTGGCAGAAATGGTGACCACCTATCATCCGGAAGAAGAAGGACGGAAGGACGATACCTTTGAGAAACTCAGCCGGGAGGCTGCCGGCGTCTTGTGATAAAAAAGCATTTGTTAATTTTATGTAACATCCATTGACAATTTACTTTGGGGCTGTTATAATGCCCCAGGCTGAGATGAGCAGCCATTTTACGGAGGGTTTTTATGGGTATTCCCGAGTTGGTGCTTTTGGCTCTGAGTTTGAGTATGGATGCCTTTGCGGTTTCCATCTGTAAGGGCTTGGCTATGAAAACAGCATCCCTGAAGGCAAGCGCTACTTGCGGAATTTGGTTTGGCGGATTTCAGGCGCTTATGCCCCTGGTTGGCTTTTATCTTGGCAGTATGTTTGCCGATAAGATTGAAGCCTTTGACCATTGGGTGGCTTTTGGCCTGCTGGCCATCATCGGCATCAATATGCTGAAGGAAGCCTTCGAGAAATGTGATTGCTGCGAAGACACCAATAGCGATCTTTCTGTAAAGACTATGTTCGTTATGGCGGTTGCCACCTCCATCGACGCATTGGCGGTAGGTATTTCCCTGGCTATGTCCGGCGACGTAAATATCCTGCTGGCTATTGCCCTGATCGGCGTGATCACCTTTATAATGGCAGCGATGGGCGTTAAGGTAGGCGCTCACTTCGGCAGCCGCTTTGAAAAGAAGGCGCAAATTGCCGGCGGCGTGATCCTGATCCTGCTGGGTGTAAAGATCCTGCTGGAGCATTTGGGGGTACTTTAATTGAAACGGACACCGGGAAGGCTGCGGCTGTGTATTTGCCTGATCGCCCTGAATTTGGCGGTGATCTGGGGCAGCTCTTTGATGGATGCCGAAGTATCTTCTGCCTTTAGCAGCTTTGTGGGCAGCATTGTTAATTGCCTTTTCCCCGGCGCTGACGCTGCCGGCGGAGGGACAGGCCACGGTCTGCTGCGGAAGATCGGCCATTTTACGGAATTCTTCTCCCTTGGTATTTGGCTGACTTGGTTTTTTGGTATGATAACAGGCGGTAAATGGCGGCGTTTTCTGCTGCCTCTTGGAGCAGGCCTTTTGGTTGCCTGCGCCGATGAGACCATCCAGCTATTTGTTCCCGGAAGAGCCGGGATGATTACTGACGTAGGTATCGATATGTTGGGTTGCACCCTGGCAATCGTGCTGATAAATTTTGTTTACAAATTAAAAATTTTGGAGGAAACAAAACAATGAAAAAGTTAATTGCTATCGCATTGGCTCTGTGTGTTATCTGCAGCTTTGCTGCTTGCGGCAACACCAACAACGAGCCCGAGGTTAAGCTGCCCGCTTCCGCTCTGGAAATTCTGGAGACTGTTTGGGCAACCTACGGTGAGGACGAGATGTTCTTTGCTATGGGCGGCGGCTACGAGAGCCTGACCGATAACAAGCCCGGCGCTATTGCTACTACCGACACTGACAGCATGCAGTATATGCTGCTGGTTCCCGAGGCTGAGCTGGAGGGCGTTTCCGAGGCTGCTTCTCTGCTGCACGCTATGAACGCCAACACCTTCACCTCCGGCGCATTCAAGGTTGCTGATGCTGCTGCTTTCACCACCGCTATGCAGACTGCCATTCAGGGCAATATGTGGATGTGCGGCTTCCCCGAGCAGCTGGTGATCTTCACCTTCGGCAACGAGTTCGTGGTTTATGCTTTCGGTAACGGCGAGCTGGTAGCTAATTTCCAGGCTAAGCTGGCTGCTGCTTATTCCGATGCAGTACTGGCTGTAAACGAGCCCATCGCTTAATTTTAAAGAACCATGTAAGAGCCAGAGCGTTGCGCTCTGGCTCTTATTGATAGGATGATGTAGTTGACAATTGAAAATTGACAGTTGACAATTAATTTGTCGCAGAGCGATACCATAATTGTCAATTATCCATTGTCAATTGTCAATTACTCCGTTTTGTATTATTTTGAATTTAGCTCATATGTACAAAAGTAAATATCCGTGGTATAATATTCTTTGGCGTACATAAGGAGGACAAACGAATGCTTTTTTCCAGTATTCCTTTTCTTTATTATTTCCTGCCGGCTGTGGTGATCAGCTATTTTCTCATCTCCTGGGCGGTGGAAGGCCTTTGCAAGCTGTTCGGAGCGGATGCAGTCAAGGCAAGGAAGGCAGGCCTTTTTACCAAGAACCTGATTTTGCTTTGCTTTAGCCTGGTATTTTATGCCTGGGGCGAGCCGCTGTATGTATTTTTGATGATCGGCACCATTTTGATGTTCTGGGGAACAGGTTGGGCCATCGGCGCTGCCAAACAGCAGTTTTGGAAGCGGTTTTGGCTGATTTTCGCCATCGTTTCCAGCATCGGCATTTTGGCGGTATTTAAGTATGCCGATTTCTTCATCGAAAATGTTAACGCCCTTACCGGCCTGAATATGACCCTTTTGAAGTTGGCGCTGCCGGTGGGTATCAGCTTCTATACCTTCCAAGCCCTGAGCTACACCATCGATGTGTACCGGGGTGATACTCAGGTGCAGAAAGACCCCGTCAGCTTTGGCGCTTACGTCACCCTTTTCCCTCAGCTCATCGCCGGCCCCATCGTCCGGTATGTGGACGTTGCCCGGGAACTGAAAGACCGCACCCACACCTGGGACAATATCGCTCTTGGTCTGCGCAGATTTCTGGTGGGTCTTGGCAAGAAGATCATTCTGGCGGATAACTTTGCTCTGCTGATGAATATGTTCCGTCAGTCGGGTGATCAGTCTGTGCTGTTCTACTGGGTTTACGTGCTGGCCTTTGCCTTTAACATTTACTTTGACTTCTCCGGTTATTCCGATATGGCCATCGGTCTTGGCAAGGTGTTCGGCTTTAACTTTATTGAGAACTTCAATTACCCCTATATGTCCAAGTCGGTGGCAGAGTTCTGGCGCCGCTGGCATATGAGCTTGGGCAGCTGGTTCCGGGATTATATCTATATCCCCCTGGGCGGCAACCGGGTGAGCAAGGCCCGCTGGGTGTTTAATACCCTGGTGGTTTGGATGCTCACCGGTTTCTGGCACGGCGCAAGCTGGAACTTCATTTTGTGGGGTCTATTGTACGCCGTGTGCCTGATGATCGAAAAGTGGACGCCTGCTTTGCAGAAGCTGCCTAATTTCTTCCGTCATCTGTATACTTTGCTGGTAGTTGCCTTCGGCTGGGTGCTGTTTAACGCCACAGACCTGAGCCAGCTTGGCGCAGATCTTTCCGGTCTGTTGGGCTTAAACGGCCTGCCCTTTATCAGCGCAGAAACCGTTTATTACCTGCGTTCCTTTGCCCTGGTGCTTGTGTTGGGCTTCATTGGTGCTACGCCTCTGGTGCGGGACACCGCCAACCGTCTGTCCGGCAGCCGTCGCTTTGGCGCAGTGACTACCGTGGTGGAGCTCCTGGTGATGCTGGGCATTCTGCTCATCTGCACCGGCTATTTGGTAGACGGCGCATTCAGCCCGTTCCTGTATTTCCGTTTCTAGGCAGAGAGAACTCGAATCCAAGTAGCCTCTCAGCAGCCCTATTTGCTGCTTTTTGCCTTATCTTCCTTGCCTTGCGCCAGCAAGGCGGCGTCATCTGCGCCAAAAATCTATCAAATATTACTTGCTGAGAGGTGCTTCGCAGTTTTCAGCCGCCTGCATTTTCCAAGACGAAGAAAATCACGCAGACAATACTTTGCGTATTATCAAGGGATTTTCTGATGTATTGGGGAATGCAGCCGCCTGAAAACCTGCTTGGGTTCAAGTCCTCTCTGCCTAAGGAGGTAATCCAATGAACAACAAAATAAGAGCCATTGGCGCCGCCCTTATCGTCATTATTTGGCTGACCCTGACCGGCCTTGCATGGTTTAGCCCCGCCAAGGATTTTTCCACTTCGGAAAGAGCTGCCTTGCAGCAGTTCCCGGAGCTAAATGTAGATACCCTTCTTGCCAAGGGTGACAAGAGCTTTATGAGCCAGTTTAATGAGTTCACTCTGGATCAGTTCCCTCTGCGGGATCAGTTCCGGCAGCTGAAGGCGCTGTTCCATCTGAACGTGATGAACTATAACGATAATAACGGCCTGTATATTCACGACGGCTATATTGCGGATATGACTGCGGTGACGGATTACAAGCGCGTTGAGCAGAATATGGCATCCTTAAACCGGATCTATGAGCTGTATCTGAAGGAAGCAAATTGCAACGTGGCGGTGGCTGTCGTTCCTGATAAGAACTACTATATGGCAGGGCAAACCGGCCACCTGTCCTTAGATTACGATGCCATCTTTAATGCCGTAAAGGAAACTACCAACGGCTGGGCTTCCTACGTGGACCTGACCGGCCTTTTGGAGCTGAGTGATTTTTATTATACCGATACCCACTGGCGGCAGGAGAAGATCCTCCCGGTGGCCCAGGCCATTTCCAATGTGTTTGGTGTGGAAGGCCCGAAGGCAGAGGACTTCACCCAGGAAAAGCTGGATAACCTCTTCTATGGCGTGTACTACGGCCAGATCGCCATGCCTGTTCCCGGAGAAGACCTGGTTTACCTGAATAATGCCATCCTGGAAGGCTGCACCGTGACGGTAGAGAACGGCACGCCCTACAGCGGTGTGTATGATATGACTAAGGCGGATCATTACGACCTGTACGAGGTGTTCCTCTCCGGCCCTGTGGCCACCATCGTCATTGAAAACCCCAACGCCCGCACCGATAAAGAATTGGTGGTGATCCGGGATTCCTTCGGCAGCTCTCTTGCGCCGCTGCTGGTGCAGGATTATGCCAAGGTAACCGTACTGGACAGCCGCTGGCTTACCGCCGGTACCCGGGATTTCGGCAAGTATGTTACCTTCGAAAACCAGGATGTACTTCTTGTCTATAGTGCGTTAGTTCTTAACAATATGAATCTGAAATAATAAAATCCGCCGGATAACCGGCGGATTTTATTATTTAAATTGACAATGGAAAATGGACAATTGACAATTAAGGTGTCGGCTTTGCCGACTATTAAATCATCGCGTTAGCGATACCACAATTGTCAATTATCAACTGTCAATTGTTAATTGAAATACTATTTTGCATTGTTGAAGATATCAGCCAAAGCTTCCACATTGGTGGAAAGGATCATGGCCAGGTAATTGCCACGGGTGATGATCTGGGCTTTTTTGACAACCTCGTTTAAGGCGGGGGAGTAGGCAGCACTTTGCTTATCCAGGGAGGAAAGGCGGCTCTCTGCCAGGGCTTTGACCCGGGACAGGGCTTCCGGGGAGTTGGCTTCAATGAGCCAGATTTCCGCAGCCATCATACCGGTGTTGAAGCTGTAAACGTAGGCTTCTTCGCAATCAGCGGGGTCGATGCCGTACATATCCAAAAGCCAGTCGGGATTTATGGGGGTCAGGGCTTCGTCGGTGGCGGCAGCCATATCCTCATAAATCTTGTTAAGATCCAGATTAACGGGGGCAGCGTCCTGGGGCGCAGCGCCGCAGGCGGCCAGGCTTAGCAGGCAGCAGGCTGCCAGTAACAGGGAAAACAGTTTTTTCATAAAAATTACTCCATATAGCCGGTATAGGCCTTCAGTACCTGCACCCAGCGCTCGGTGGCGGCATAGGTCAGGTGAACGTAGTTATCAGAGCAGAAACGGGTGGCAAGGCCGCCGGTGGAATCCTTCAGATAGGATGCCACGTCGATGTAGCCGCAGCCCTGCTGGGCAGCAAAGGCCTGCAAGCGCTGGTTGTACCGGTCGGCATTTTCGTTACGCAGCGCGCCCACCTCACCACCGGTCCAAATGGGGGACATAGACTGAATATAGATCTGCACGTCGGGGCACTTTTGGCGGATACGGCTGAGCAGAGTGACCCAGTATTCCATAGTGGCGTCAATGCCATACAGGGCGATATCATTCATACCCAGCATGATGAACACCTTTTTCGCGCCGGTGGCGGCCACAGCATCCTCAATGGACATCTCCTGACCCCGGTAGGACATCATCAGGTAGCCGAACACGGCGTTTGTCACGCCATAGCTGCCCATAACCAGGAACTTTGCGCTGCCCAATGCGCCGTAATCGTTGGCGTAGTAGGAAAGCATCAAAGACACGGAATCGCCAATGAACACCGCATCGTTAAAGAAGCTGCTGTCCACCACCTGGGTGGTAGGCGCGCCGAGCACCGGCTCCCGGGAACCCTGAGCAGGCGGATTGGTGGGAGGGTTGGTAGGAGGATCGGTAGGGGGATCCGTGGGAGGATCCGTAGGAGGATCGGTAGGCGGATCTGTGGGAGGATCGGTAGGCGGGTCAGTGGGGGGATCCGTGGGAGGATCCGTAGGCGCCGGTGTAGGCGCTTCGGTGGGGGCGCTGTTAGCACCGCAGCCTGCAAGCAGGCCTACCAGCATACACAGCGCCAAAAGCAGGGAAATGAGTTTTTTCATGGAAATTCTCCTTGGTAAGTATTTTTCCTTATTATACGCCTTTTTATAGTACTTTTCAAGCATAAAGCGCCCAGATAGCAAAATCCTGCCTTTGGATAAATCTTCCGTATAACAAATTGTTATACGGAATGTGTTGCGCTGTAAACTAAAACTGACCATTTAGCATTGAAAAAGCTCTCCCGGTGGGGAGAACTTTTGACTTATGAACGATGTTTGGTCAGGCAGTAGATGCCTGAACCGATGAAAATCGCGCCTATACCACAGGAAAGGAGAAGCGCGCCTTCGGAAAAGGTAAAATAGTAATCAGCAAAGGATGCAAAATTACTGCTTTTTATTTCTGCGTTCCACATATATTCTGCGTGGTGTAGTGTACAGAGTATCAGTGCAACAGCGCAGACGAACCCTGACAGGATCAGTACAATGCCGATGATTTTGTGTTTTGATATGCTTTTCTCCTTTCTGTAGGGAAGTATGATCAAAGTGGCTTAGCTTAGCCTTTTTCACCGGCACGCAGGACTTGTTCAACCTCACTAAGGGGTATGTGGAGAATTTTGCATATTCTCCAAACATAAATGAAATCGAGATTCCGCTTTCCGTGTTCGATCATACAGTAAAATTCCTGGGAAACACCTAACTCATCAGCGATGCTTGTTTGGTAACGATTCAGCGCTTCCCGTTTAGTCCGGAATAATTCGCCAAGCTGCTTGCGAATATTCTCCTGTTCAGCTGTAAAAGCAAATTTTTTCATAATAACCTCCCGTATAACAATTTGTTATACCGAGAACAGTTTAGCATAGATCTTTGTGTGCGTCAATGGGCGGTAAGTATATTGGGAGATTGACAAGGTTATTGGAGTAAAAACCTCTGTATAACAATTTGTTATATGCGCCATTATAGCAACTCCGGATTTGCGTATGTATATTTGTTCGCATAAAGACCCCGTATAACAAATTGTTATACGGGGTGTAATGGTCTGTGTTGAATAGTCCGTATAACAAATTGTTATACGGAATGCAATGGTCTGTGTTGAATAGTGCGTATAACAAGTTGTTATACGGAATGTGTTGCGTTATAAGTTATAATTAATAATTCTGCATTCAGCATTTGCATTGAAAAAGCTCTCCGCCTTACGCGGAGAGCTTTTACTGCGTTACCAGTTGGCTTTTACCGTTTCCAGGGCGCGGATGCCGGCGGTGGAGAGTTCTTTGGTGATGACGGGGCTGCTGAGTAAGCCTTGGTCTATACATTCCTGGATGTGGGCAGCTTCGTACATTAGCTCGTGCTGACAGGGATATTCCAGGGTTTGGTTTTTTTGTCCCAAGTGGATGCAGAGCTTTTGGGCTTTCCAATAGTTGGGCAGCTCCAAATAGCCCTTTTCGCCGAAAATGCGGCAGGTATTGTCCAGCACAGAGCGGGTAGAGTTTTTGGCGGAAAATAGCACGCCGCTTTGGGTTTCACCGGTTAAGATATACTGCCACTCCACATCGTTTTCGTCCTTGGAGGCTGTACCCCGGATGGCTTTTATATCGCCGAAAAGCCATATAAGCAGCTCTGCCGCATAAATACCGCTGCTTAAGAGTGGCCCGCCGCCGGCGGCTTTGTCGAACATCCAGCCGTTGTAGCTGCCGGGGAAGCTGTGGCTCAGCGTTACCATTGTGACTTTGCCTATATTTTCCAGCTGCTTTTTAGCCTGCAAAACAGCAGGCAAAAACAGCATTTTTTGGGCTTCCATAAAGAAAAGCCCCTGTTTTTCTGCCAGGTCATAGAGCTCTGCAGTTTGCTCTGCTGTGGTGGTGCAGGGCTTTTCGCAGATCACGTGCTTACCAGCCAGGAGCGCCGCTTTCGCCCACATATAGTGGGCGGTGTTTACATTGGAAATGTAGACGATGTTTACGCTTTTATCCTGCAGCAATTCTTCGTGGCTGCCGTAAGCGGTGGGGATATCCCACTGGGCAGCCTTTTCTTTGGCCTTTTCTAAACTCCGTGAAGAAAGAGCAACGATCTGTCCCTTGCCGCTTTCCCGCACACCGGCAATAAACCGGGGAGCGATAGAAGAGGTGCTTAAAATTCCGTAACGAAGCTCCATAACAGCCTCCTTATGTGTTGTTATGCCAATTATAGCACAACTTAAAGCAAGATGCTATTGGAATTGACAATTGAAAATTGACAATTGACAATTAAGGTGCGGGCAAAGCCGACTGATCAAAATATATCAAAGGCGGGGGAAGGCTTGTGAAATATTAAAGGGGCATCGCAGATGCCCCTTTAAATAATGGATTTTAGAGTTTGCCTGCGGAGATACGGTTTTTCCGGTCGATCATCAGAACAACGAACATAACCGCTACACCTAAAAGGCTGAGGCAGGAAACAAAAATGGGTAGAGCGGAGTTGCCGTCCTTACCATTTGCACCTGTTGCCACAACGCCCAGAGAAGTCCAGGTTTTACCTTCATCATAGGAAACTTCCCACATATTGGTGTCTTTGTTGATCTGCAGTCTGGGTGTGATGCCGTCTTTGCCGTCTTTGCCGTTAGCGCCATCCTTGCCGTTAGCGCCATCCTTGCCGTTAGCACCGTCCTTACCGTTAGCACCGTCCTTACCGTTGGCGCCGTCCTTACCGTTGGTACCCACAGCGCTGATGCCTAAGGATTCCCAGGTTGCGCCATTATCGTAGGAAACTTCCCAGATATTATCTTTGTTGATCCGCAGCATAGGTGTAATGCCATCTTTGCCGTCTTCACCTTTTGTGCCGGCTGCCAGAATGTTGGTGTTCACGCCATCGATGTACCAGTAGCCGTTCTGAATGGTGATGACGGGAGTGTGACCGTCAGCACCGGGAACACCCTGAATACCCTGGATGCCCTGATCGCCCTTGTCACCCTTTTCACCGTTGGTAACGGTGAAGGTGGTGGTAGTGCCGTCGGTATAAGTGATGGTGTAGGTATCTACCAGACCGTTTGTGCCGGTCTTGGAAATGTCGGAAATGCCGTTACCGGTGTCACCCTTGATGCCCTGAGCAGCCTGATTGGTGTTCACGCCATCGATGTACCAGTAGCCGTTCTGAATGGTAATGACGGGAGTGTGACCGTCAGCACCGGGAACACCCTGAATACCCTGGATGCCCTGATCGCCCTTGTCACCCTTTTCACCGTTGGTAACGGTGAAGGTGGTGGTAGTGCCGTCGGTGTAGGTGATGGTGTAAGTGTCTACAAGACCTTCGGTACTGGTCTTTTCAATCTTGGTAATCATAACAACAGGCCCGATCTTAACGTACTTGTTTGCGTAGGTGTTAACGTCGGAAGCATCAGCGCATTGGCCGGGCGCAGACTCACCAGCGTAAACGGTATAGTCGTCAGGATCGGCAAGCTCCTCGCCGTCAACAAACAAAGGAGCAAAGGGTGTGAAGGTTAGAAAATCATCCGTATAGAGATAGGCACCATTGCCGCCGCATGCCTCAACGATACTGTTATCGATGGCAACAACACCATCTAATCTAAGCAATAAGATACCCAAGCTTCCTTCCAATCCCAATTCCGGAATTTCACACCCTGTGACATAAACAGAACTGTCCGTGACAATAAGAGCTCGATCAACCAAAATTGCTTGTGCGGTAACGTTGGATTTACCTTTTATTATGAAACCATAAGCTGATATGACTGTCACATTTACCTGTGAGCCCGTGACAGTTAATGTAGAAGCATCATCGAACACGGAGAGACCACCGCCCGTAACTATGCTGTTTGTTATGGTAAAATTGTCACTGGCATACGCGGTCTCGGAAATTTCAAGCACACTGTTTTCAAGAGTTATGTCGCCGGCTTCCAAATCGGCAGAAACAATACTGTCCGTTATGGTTACGTCACTAACCGCCGAAATGATCGGAGCACCGTTTGTCTGAACTGTGGCATCCTTTACGTTAAGCGAGCGCACCGATAAGATGCCGTCATTTGCCGTGCAGATCAGCTTGTCGGTTTCCTTGTCTGTTCCGTAAATAGTCAGGTGACCTGCGCTGCTATCCAAACTATACTTCACGGAAATAGCGTAACAGGTGATGCTTTCGTCATTGCTTTGGCAAGTGATGGTATTTGTGCCATGCAGTTCTACGTTCAAGTTAATACTATCGGTAGAAATAGCGGCATTGTAATTCTCTGTCTCGCGTCCCTCGCCCGTGTAGCTGAAGTTGTTCAGCGTGAGGGTTTTGGTATCAGGGTCATAGGTTGCAGTACCCGTTGCAACGGTGCCATTTGCCGCCTGATTGATGGCTGTAACAAGGTCGCCCTTGTTGGCGCTTGTGACCTGCACGCCGCCGATGTAAATGTCATAATCACCGGCTGCCGCAAAAGCGGCGGTGGGCAGTAAGCTTACCAGCATTAAGGCTGCAATGAGAATACTTAAAATTCGTTTTTTCATGTTTCTTTCCTCCAGGGTTTTTTGCAAAATGCATTTTTGGATACAATCTTCCGAAATCATTATAATAAAAAACCTCCCCTGAAAGGGGAGGTTGTCGCAGATTGCAGATTTTTGGCGTAAATTGCAATTTTATTTTAAGTTCAGGCTGACCTTGGCGGAGAAGGTGCCGCCCTCTGCGGAAAAATCGTACATACCGTCATATTTATTGGTGGTGGCGATCACGGAACGGATGCCCACACCATAGCCGGCTTCATCAAAAGAAAGATCTTCCTTGCAGGGGTTTTCAATCTTGACCAGCAGACGCTGGGCGCTTTCCTTAATGATGATATCAATGGGCTGATCGTTATTTTTCAGCTTGGCGGTGGCATGAACGGCATTTTCAAACAGATTGGCAATCACAATCACCAGATCCTGAGAAAGCACGGGAACATCCCGGCTGACGTGGGCAAGGACCTTAACGGGAATGCCGTTTTCACCTGCCTGCTTCATATATACCGTCAGGATCGTGTTGACCGTTATATTCTCGCAGTACCGCACTTCGCCCCAAACTTCATCTTCGTTTTCCATAAGGTTACGCAGGTATGCCTTTACGCCTTCCAAATCGTTGTTATTTGCCAGTTCCAGCATAACCAGGTTATGATGCCGCCGATCGTGACGAGCCTGGCTGGCAGCGTCCAGTTGCCGCTTTTCCGCTTCGATCTGGGCAAGCAGGAGCCGGTTTTGTCGGATGACTTCCCGTTTGGTGGCGGCGGCGGACATACTGTTGATGTTGGAAAAAATAACCGGGTACACGGCCATAATGGAAACACTCAGGAAAATAAAGGTTATAAATGCCGGATCCTGAAAGCTGGTAAGCCGGGTGGGGAACACGGAGGACAAAATGACGGCGACGAGAAAGACAATATTGACACCGATCAAAGGCTGCCAGCCGGCGGTGATATTTTTGGCTGCGGCGTGGCACAGGGGGCATACATAGCAAAGAAAATAGGCAACCACAGCGGAAAGAAGACCGGATAGCATCAGGGCGGTCAGCGCCGGATGCAGCTGGGGGAAGGTCTGCTTTATGATGGTCAAGACCGTCATAACGATGCAGAAAAAGATGGAATAAGTGAGCATCGTAAATATCCGCTGGGCAAGCTTTCCTTTGGTGGTGGTAAAGAAGATCACATATTGACCTGCCAGAGAGAGGACAAAGCCTGCCAAGAATTGCAGCACCCAGTTGTTTAACAAAAATTCCGCGCAGAACATCAGCCCGGTCTGGAGCAGGATCCAGCAGCCCCAAATCAGAAAGGTGATTTTCTTGCTGTATTTCAGGGTGAAGGAATAGATACCGGCAGCGGCGTGGGCAATGAGCAAAATGATGAATTCTACAATAGTTTCGGTCATACCCGGTCATTCCTCCTGTCCGTCATATTGGTAATCCCAAAAGGCTTTTTTGATCTCGGTGTGCTTGCCTCTGGGAATAGGGATGCTGATGTTGTTATACAGCCGCACATCAGCGGTGGACACATTTTTAATGTTCCGCAGATTGACGATATATGCGCTGCCTACCCGAACAAAACCGCCGCTTTTCATAAGCAGCCCGTAAAGCTCAGTGACCGTCATTCTGACCTTGATGCGCCTTGTGTCGCTTAAAGTTACATACTGATAATGATCGTGGGCCTCGGAATACAGCACAAGCTGGGCGTTGATGCTTTCCACACCGTTTTCCGTTTTCAGCTTGATGAGCCGCTGGCTGGCCCTTTCTGCCTGGGCAATTGCCGCGTCCATGGCCTCAATGAATTTTTGGGGGTCAAGGGGTTTGATCAGGTAGCGCAAAGTGCCGGTCTCAAAACTTTCCGGTGCGTGCTCTATAGAGGTGGTCAGGAAAATGATGGGACTTTCAATGCCTTTTTTGCGGATCTTCCGGGCAAGCTCCGTGCCGATCTCCTCACCGATGTATACATCCAGCACGAAAATATCAAAGGTGCTTTCTTCCAAAACGAATTCCAAAGCCTTTGCAGAATCAAAGCAGGTAATCTCGAAGTTTTGATCGGGCCGCAACTGCGTGTACTGATTCAGATGGGCAGAGACCTGGTTTAGAATGCTTGATTCATCGTCACATAATGCGATTTTGATCATAGAGTCACCTTCTTTCCAGCCTTTTAGCTACACTATAGCATAAATAATTGCAAATTACAAATGATAAAGCGGCTTTGGTAATTGACAATTGACAATGGATAATTGACAATTAAGGTATCGCTTTGCGATATATTTTATATAGCCGGCTTTGCCGACACCTTAACTGTTAATTTTAATGAAAGGTAAAAAGTGGCAGCGGTGCTTGTCTTGACGCAGTTTGGCGGTTATGATATGATTATAAAAAAGGAGGGTGTAAAGCTATGGAAAACAATCCCTTTGCAGCCCTTGTGAAACGGGCAGAAAAAGAATGCGATGTATATTGTCCCATTTGCCATAAAGTGCTGCATGTGTATGCCGGCGAGGTAATTCCCCGCTGCTGCGGAAAACCGATGGAAGAAATGTAAAAGGGTGAAGTTTGATAGCTTCACCCTTTGTCATTTTATGCGTTGTTTTGTCTGTATTTATAAATTATACTTTACTTTTGTTGTATTTATAGAAGAAATTAAAACTCGTCTGATTTTACCACAATCGTTTTGCAATTTGGAATATATATTCTTATCAATCATATTGGTTTTGTAAAAAAGTTTTAGCCAATATTCGGTTTCATAGCATTCTTTCAGTGCAATTTGCAGTTTGGAAATAAAATCAGCCTTACTTTGCGCATAATTTGCTTCGTGAATATTAGCGCCAATGCTGGTTCCACTTTTGAGAATTTGATTTTTAAGAACACTTTTGCCTTGGATTTGTTCCGTTAAATTTACAATTTTTGTGGCAAAGTTAATAGAAAAATCCACTAAAAAGTTATCAGACATATATATGCTCCTGTTTAATTAAATGCGCTATGCGCATGAAATGAATTCTTCATGAAATGCAACAATAGTTGCATGAAATAAAATTTGCCGTAAAGATTTGTTGATACAATGTGCCGCATCTTTCGATGCGGCACATTTCATGCGTTAGCATTTCATTTACAAGGTAAATTTCATTTGCCACACGGCAAATTTCATTACAAATAATCTGGGATTATTTGTTCAGAGCCTCCTCAACAGCAACAGCCACGGAAACGGTCATACCGACCATGGGGGAGCGATGGGAGCGCCGCCGGTGGCGGGAGAAGCGACCTGAGCGAGTGGCCGCGGTCGACAGCTGACGCAGCCGCTTTGGCGGCAAGGAAGATGTCGGGCACCGCAACAGGGGGAGCGAAGCGACTCAGATCCGCAACCTGCTTGCAGGTTGCAACCTTACAACCCCATGGGAGGAAAGAAAAGGGGCAGCCGCAAGGCTGCCCCGGTGTGGTTATTTTGCTTACTTTAATGCTTCTTCCACGGCTACGGCGACAGAAACAGTCATACCGACCATGGGGTTGTTACCTGCGCCCAGGAAGCCCATCATTTCCACGTGGGCGGGGACGGAGGAAGAGCCGGCGAACTGAGCATCACCGTGCATACGACCCATGGTATCGGTCAGGCCGTAGGAAGCGGGGCCAGCTGCCATGTTGTCGGGGTGCAGGGTACGGCCCGTGCCACCGCCGGAAGCAACGGAGAAGTACTTCTTGCCCTGCTCGATGCACTCTTTCTTGTAAGTGCCGGCAACGGGGTGCTGGAAGCGGGTGGGGTTGGTGGAGTTACCGGTGATGGAAACGTCCACGCCCTCGTGGTGCATAACAGCAACGCCTTCACGGACGTCGTCACAGCCGTAGCAGTTAACGGCAGCACGCTCGCCGTCGGAGTAAGCGATCTTGTTGACGATCTTCAGCTCACCGGTGTAGTAATCAAACTGAGTCTGCACGTAGGTGAAGCCGTTGATACGGGAGATGATCTGCGCAGCGTCCTTGCCCAGACCGTTCAGGATAACACGCAGGGGCTCCTTACGAGCCTTATTGGCAGAACGGGCAATACCGATGGCGCCTTCAGCAGCAGCGAAGGACTCGTGACCTGCCAGGAAAGCGAAGCACTTGGTCTCATCCCGCAGCAGCATAGCGCCCAGGTTGCCGTGACCCAGGCCAACCTTGCGGTCCTCAGCAACAGAGCCGGGGATGCAGAAAGCCTGCAGGCCGATGCCGATGGCCTCAGCAGCCTCAGCAGCGTTCTTAACACCCTTCTTGATAGCGATGGCAGCGCCTACGCAGTAAGCCCAAGCCACGTCCTCAAAAGCGATGGGCTGAATGCCCTTTGCGATCTCATAGGGATCGAAGCCCTTGGCCTGGCACAGCTCGCGGCAAGCCTCAACAGAAGGCAGGTCGTACTGAGCGAGGACACCGTTGATCTTTTCGATCTTTCTTTCGTAACCTTCAAACAAAGCCATTTTCGCGTCCTCCTCTTATTCGTGACGGGGGTCGATGTACTTGGCAGCGCCGGCGAAACGGCCGTAGGAACCCTTGGCCTTTTCCATAGCGGTGTTAGCATCGTCGCCCTTCTTGATGAAGTCCATCATCTTGCCCAGATTGATGAACTCGTAACCGATGATCAGGTTGTCTGCATCCAGAGCGCAGCGGGTAACATAACCCTCAGCCATCTCCAGGTAGCGGGGACCCTTTGCCTTAGTGGCAAACATAGTACCCACCTGAGAGCGCAGGCCCTTGCCCAGATCTTCCAGAGAAGCGCCCACAGCCAGACCATCCTCAGAGAATGCGGACTGGGTACGGCCGTAAACGATCTGCAGGAACAGTTCACGCATAGCGGTGTTGATAGCATCGCACACCAGGTCGGTGTTCAGAGCTTCCAGCAAGGTCTTGC
>JAZSPA010000001.1:0-28581 GCA_045537165.1 Faecousia sp. | reverse complement strand
CAATGTGGCAAGCAGGGCGCCCTTTATACCCATAAGCTTTTTGCCGATGAAGGTGGCAGTGTTCACGGCTATAACACCGGGGGTGCACTGTCCGATGGCGTAATAATCCGTCAACTCCTCGTCTGTGGCCCAGCCCTTGTTCTCAACCACTTCCCGCTGGAGTATGGGCAGCATGGCGTAGCCCCCGCCAAAGGTGAAGGCGCCGATCATAAAGAAGGTAAGAAACAGCTCTAAGTAGATCATTTTTTGCTCCTCCTTTCCATAGAAAGGGAGGTAAGGATGCCGAAAATGCCGCAGCCGGCGATCACCAAAAGGATATTGACCCCCACAAAAGAGGTAAGGACAAAGGCGGCTGCCATAGCGATATAGGCAGGCCAGCCCTTGGGGCTCTTTTTATACATGGTCCAAAGGCTTTTGCATAATAGCGCCAGCACACCGGCCCGGATGCCGGCAAAAGCATACTGCACCGCGGCAAGCTGCTGGAATTGGGTCAAAACAAAGCTCAAAGCCAAAATGATCACAAAGGAGGGCAGTACCACGCCCAATGTGGCAAATATGGAGCCCAAAAGACCTGCCGCCCGGTAGCCTACGAAGGTTGCCGAGTTGATGGCGATAGGGCCGGGGGTGGATTCAGCGATGGCCACGATCTCCAAAATATCTTCATCGGTGACCCATTTATTCTTTTCAGACGCTTCCTTTTGGATCAGAGGGATCATTGCGATGCCGCCGCCGAAGGTGAAGCCGCCGATCTTAAAAAAGGTGGCAAATACCTGCCACAATGTCTTTCCCTTCACATTTTCACGACCTTTCTTCTGCCTATGATAATCCAAAACAGCTTAAAATGCAACCTAAAATGCGTTTTATAGCAGGTGATAAAAAAACGGGAAGTATTTTGGGAATATTTGCGTTATGTTCAAGGTGAGCCACCTGAAAAGGGGTAAAAGAAAGGAGAAAATTATGGAAAGAAAGCAGTTTACTTTTTATAGCTCATTTTATGAAAGCATCGAAAAACTTCCCACAAACAAAGAAAAGCTTCAGGCCTATCAGCTCATATGCGATTACGCCTTGCATCAGAAAGAACCGGATCTTGATAGCAAAAAACAAGGCGCCGCAACGGTTTTTCGCATTGCAAGGCCTATCCTGGATACCGCTCACCGACGGGCAAAGCTGGCAAAGAAGCTGTCCGAACCGTTAGATCCCTGCTTCGAAGCCGCGCACAAACTGTATATGCAAGCAAGAGAAATAGAATAAGAAAAAGATAAAAGAAAAAGGTAAAAGAAATAATAGTAGGTAGAAGAAAAATAGCGGGTCAGTTTGACACGCGCGGTTTTCCGTGTTACCATAATAAAAACCACTTTTGGAGGCAGCTATGGATCAGTACAGCCGTACCGGATTTTTGCTGGGTAAAGAGAATATGGAAAAGCTGAAAAAAGCCCACGTGGCGGTGTTTGGCTTAGGCGGCGTAGGCGGCTACGCGGTGGAGGCCTTGGCCCGCAGCGGCGTGGGAGAGCTGACCCTGGTAGACCACGATACTGTGAGCCTTACCAACTTAAACCGGCAGATTTTGGCTACCCACAGTACCGTTGGTATGGAAAAGGCGCTGGCTGCCCAAAAGCGGGTAGAGGATATTGACCCGGCTATTAAAGTAAATGCTGTCTGCGGCTTTTTTGGCCCGGATACCAAGGATAATTTTGATTTTACTGCTTATGATTACGTGGTGGATGCCATCGATACTGTCACCGGCAAGCTGGCTTTGGTGATGGCTTGTAAAGCGGCAAACACACCTATTATCTGTTCTATGGGTGCCGGTAATAAATTAGATCCTACCGCCTTCCGGGTGTCGGATATTTATAAGACGACGGTAGACCCCTTATCCAGAATTATGCGGAAAGAATGCCGTAAACGGGGCATTGAAAGCTTAAAGGTGGTGTGGTCACCGGAAGAGCCCATTGTTTGCACCCTGCCGCCGGATGATTCCTCTTGGGCGGAGCTTCCTCAGGGCAGAAACGCCTTGCCCGGCTCCTGCGCCTGGGTGCCTTCGGCGGTGGGTCTGATCATAGCAGGCGAAGTGGTTAAGGAAATTATAAATTACAAATTATAAATTACAAATTAATAGAGAGGATCGCGTATGCGGAAACATATTGTTTTTGTGCCGGATAAGACGGCAGAAACAGTTGCGCAGATGATCTGTCAGCGGTATCCCATTGCCAAGACCCGGCCTGAAACGGCATCTTTTTGGATATGTATGTCTTCGCTGCCCAGAAGAACACGAATGGGTCTGCAGTTTTTTGTGGCCGGCAAAGTAGAGCAGCAGCCCGATGGCTGCAGGATCTCTTACCGAGTTTTACCAGGCATCCTGTGCTGCTTTGCGCTCCTGGCTTTTTGCATATATTTGACTGTCAGTATGGTGTACTTTTTGTTTGGCTGGGGCAGCTGGGTATCTGCAGTTTTCGGTGCGGTTGGTTTTTTGCTTGTATCTATTTTGATAGCATGGCAGGGAAACCTTTGCGCCGGGAAGTTTCAGGCTTCTCTTATGGAGAAAGATTCTTTTATATCATAGCATTGGTTATAAGAACGAGTGTCCACTTATCGGTGGACGCTCTTTCTTATATATTTGCTGTTGTTGAGGGCGTGTCCACTCGCTGGTGGACACTCGTTTTTGTTCCCTTGGCATCCTGAGTGTCCACTAACGAGTGGACACTCATTTTCGACCTGCTTGGCTTCTTGTATGTCCACTTCGGGTGGACACTCTTTTTCGAAATCTTCTCTGCACCTGCTAGTGTCCACTGCCGAGTGGACACGGATAGCATAATTGATAGGATTTAATAGCAGTGTCCACTAACGAGTGGACACGGATAGTATAATTGATGGGATTTAATAGCAGTGTCCACTTTCGAGTGGACACTTTGATTCTTATCAGCATCCAAATGGTGTCCACTGACGAATGGACACTGCTTTTATACTTCACCAGGTCAGGGGTGAGTGTCCGCTAACGAGTGGACATAGATTTAAGATAATTGGGGGCATTTATTGGGAATATGAAAAGGACCTGCCTTGGTTGGGCAGGTCCTGGGTGTTACAGTTGCTTTTTTAAGTATTTGCGGAGCTTGCTCCATTTTTCAGGGTGGCTTCGGATCATTTCATAGATGTCCGGCGGCACTTCTTGTCTGGTTTTTGCAGCTTGTTCCAAAATAAAGGCGCGGCGCTCGGGGTCAGGGGGGAGGATGGTATCAATGGTGTCTATTATGCGTTCTACAACATCTGGAGCAGGGGGCAGTTCGGTTAAGATCTGGTAGAAGTAGGATTTTCCAATACCAATGGCTTCATAGAAACGGTAGTGCGGTACGCGGGCGGTTTCGATCATACCCAGGATTGTTGCGCCGAAGGGTGTGAGCGCATTCTTTCTGTTTGACATAGGTTTTGCCCCCTTTGTGTAGTTTTGTATAACAATATGATAGCATAATTTTCCCAGGAAAACAAGCTCTAGTGTCCACTCAGCAGTGGGCATTAGGGGTGTAGAGGGCTTGCTGCGTGTCCACTTGGTAGTGGACACTAGGGAAGAGCAGCGAAATTGTTGAGTGTCCACTCAGCAGTGGACATTAGGGGTGTAGAGGGTTAGCTGCGTGTCCACTTGGTAGTGGACACTAAGGGTGTGGAGGGCTTGCTGCGTGTCCACTTGGTAGTGGACACTAGGGAAGAGCCGCGAAATTGTTGAGTGTCCACTCAATAGTGGACATTAGGGGGGGTAGAGGTTTTTCTGTGTGTCCACTTTGCAGTGGACACTAAGGGTGTAGAGGGCTTGCTGTGTGTCCACTCGGTAGTGGACACTGGGGGGAGCAGCGAAATTGTTGAGTGTCCACTCAGCAGTGGACACCAAGGGTGTAGAGGGTTTGCTGCGTGTCCACTCGGTAGTGGACACTGGGAGGGGGACAGTTAGTGTATGCCCAGTGGTGAATGGACACAGGGCTGTGGAGTGTTTTGTGCTCGTGCCTGGGTACCTAGACGGAAAATTGTCATTTTTGATCGACAATTGCGAATGAAATCCATTATTTTGTCTTGTTATGGGTTTTCCTGTGTGCTATAATCAGCTTAACCAATTTTTGGAGGTGCAATATGGAATTCAGCGTTAACCATCCCATTCTATTTCTGATCGTGGGAATTCTGATCGCGGTGGTTTTGGGTCAATCTGTGTTCTTTCTGTGCAAAGCCCTGAAGCGCAGCAAGGAGCTGGGTATGGATCAAACCAAAATCCGCAAGACCATTCGTACCGCGGCTATTTTTACCATAGCGCCGGCGGTAGCCATCGTCATCAGCGTCATTACCCTGAGCAAGAAGCTGGGTTTGGCTTTGCCCTGGCTGCGGCTCAGCGTGGTAGGCTCTATGAGCTACGAGACGATCGCCGCCAACAATGCCCTTTCTGCCATGGGTCAGTCCTTGGGCTCTGACGTAGCCCTTACTGCTCAGCAGTTTGTAAACGTCCTGCTGGTAATGACCATCAGCATTATGGTGGGCATCTGGCTGGTACCTGCCATCGGCAAGAAGCTCCAGGGCGGTATGGCTACCTTGGGCAAGAAAGACCCCAAGTGGGCGGATACTTTCTCTAACTCCCTGTTTATCGGTATGATCTCTGCCTTTTTAGGCTTCGTGTTCTGCGATGTTTCCCGGCTGTGGACGGCCCAAAACGGCATCGTTAATGTGGTGCAGACCAATCCGGAAACCGGCATTAAGGAAACGGTGCAGTACACCGCCACCTCCGGCTTGATCCCCGTGCTGGTTATGCTGGTATCTGCCGTTACGATGGTGATCTGCGGGTTACTTATGAAAAAGCCCAAGCTGAAGTGGCTCAGCGAGTACGCCCTGCCCATCAGCCTGATTCTTGGTATGGCTGCCGCCATTCCCATTACTGCCTGGCTGGGTTAAGGAGGTAAGGCTATGAAAAGAAGTTATATGGATTCTGTGCATTTTTACGGACGGGTCTGGAATCTTTCCGTAATGGTGCTGCTGTTTATGTTCCCGGTGGCGGTTGCTGCCCTTTTCGGCGTGATGCCCGATTGGAATGCCCTTTTGCTGGGTCTGATCGCCACCGCCCCTATGTACTGGATGGTGGGCGTTATTGAGACCGTTACTTTTGTGCCTATGCTGGGCGCCGGCGGCTCTTACTTAAGCTTTGTTACCGGTAATATCTCCAACCTGAAGCTGCCCTGCGCCTTGAATGCTATGGAGCAAAATGGCGTCAGCGCCAACAGCGAAGAAGGCGAAGTGATCTCCACCATCGCCATCGCTACCTCCAGCATCGTCACCACCCTGATCGTGGCTTTGGGCGTGGTGCTGATCGTACCCCTGACCCCCATCCTCAGCGCTCCCGTGCTGCAGCCTGCCTTTGAGCAGATTTTGCCGGCGCTGTTTGGCGGCCTGGGTGTGGCATTTGTTTCCAAAAACTGGAAGATTGCCGTTGCCCCTGTGATTTTGATGCTGGGTCTGTTTATTTTTGTGCCTGCCCTCAACTCCGGTACGGTGGGCATTATGGTGCCGGTAAGCGCCATCTTTACCATTGTTACTGCCCGAATTTTGTATAAGCGGGGTGTTCTGTAATGTTAGGATTGTGGATCGCCTTGGGCGTAGTTGGCCTGCTTGTTCTTGTGCTGGTGATTCGGGCGCTGCTGTTTAACCCCAAAAAGCAGCGGCAGGTATCCCAGGCGGAAGTGACCTTTGACAAAGACCGGGCTGTGGATAACCTGGCCCAGCTGGTGCGTTGCAAGACCATTTCTTATAACGATCACAGCCTGGAAAATGAAGAAGAATTCCGCAAGCTGCTTTCTCTGCTGCCCGGTTTGTACCCCCGGGTGTTCGATGTTTGCTCCTACCAGGAGCTGCCCGACCGGGCGGTGCTGCTGCGGTGGCCGGGCAAGAAGGATACTGACCCCACCGTATTAATGGCTCACTACGATGTGGTGCCTGTGGATGAAGAAAATTGGGAAAAGCCCCCCTTTGCCGGCATTATTGAAGACGGCGTGCTGTGGGGCAGAGGTACTTTAGATACCAAGGTGACTATGAACGGCGCCCTCAGCGCAGCCAATTACCTCATCGAGCAGGGCTTTACCCCGGAAAATGATATTTACTTTGCTTTCTCCGGCGGCGAAGAAGTTAACGGTATGGGCGCTGTGAATATCGTCAATTACTTCTTTGAACACCATATCCAGCCGGCTCTGGTGGTAGACGAGGGTGGCGCTGTGGTGGAAAAGGTATTCCCCGGCGTGAAAAAGCCCAGCGCTATGATCGGCATCGGGGAAAAGGGTATGATGAACGTGGAATATGCCGTGGATTCCCAGGGCGGCCACGCCTCCTCGCCCCCGCCCAGAACGCCCCTGACGGTGCTGTTTAACGCCTGCGGCCGCATTGTGAAGCATCCCTTTAAGATGCATCTGACCAAGCCTGCTGCCGAGATGTTCGACACCTTGGGTCGCCATTCCACCTTTGTTTATAAGTTGATTTTTGCTAACCTTTGGCTGTTTAAGCCGGTTTTGGATATGATCTGCAAAGGCAGCGGCGGCGAAATGAACGCCCTGGTGCGTACCACCACCGCCTTTACCCAGGCCCAGGGCAGCTCTGCCCGGAATGTGATCCCCACCCGGGCTACGGTGGTGAGCAATATGCGCCTGAATCCTGCCGATAGCGTGGCTTCTGCTACTGCGTATCTGAAAAAGACGGTAAATGATGAAGCTGTGGAAGTGAACGTGCTGGAAAGCTTTGAGCCCAGCCCCATTTCTGAGATTGATTGCGATAGTTGGTACAAGGTTGCCGATTCTGTAGCGGAAACCTGGCGTGGCTGCATCGTGACCCCCTATTTGATGGTACAATGCTCCGATAGCCGGCACTATCGTGATTTGAGCGATCACGTGTACCGCTTCTCTGCTATGGACCTAACCGCGGAAGAACGACGCACCATCCACGGCAACAACGAGCGCATCCGTCTGGAAACCGTTCATAAGGCCGTAGAATTCTATATTCGGCTCATGGGTAAGTTGTAATTGAAAATTGAAAATTGAAAGTTGACAATTATTGGGTCGGCAAAGCCGACTGAATTAAATATATCGCAACGCGATACATCAATTGTCCATTGTGAATTGTACATTGAAAAAACCGGCGGTTAAACCGCCGGTTTTTTTGTTTCTTTGATCCACTTGATGGAGCCTTTGATGTCGCACAGGAAGCACAAAAGGGCAAATACCAAAAGGGCGAAAACGGACAGGGTAATGAACTGGGGAACACCGTCGATGACGAAGGGCATATCGCTGCGGAAGAACATATAGTCTTCGTTGAGGCCAAACCATCTGTCGATGACTTCGCAGTTGAAGGCGTGGATGCAGCAGCCGCCCACCACCCAGCCAAAGTCCTTTAAGCTGGGGCGGTATGTACCGGCAGCCAGTTCCACGACCGGGATCAGCAGCAGACCTGTGTGCTGCATAACGCTCTTTAAGATGGGGAAGACGAAAACAGAGGTGCAGAAAATACCGTCAGGCAGAGCAAAGGTCAGCACGCCACCTACAAAGCCAAAGAGGTAAAACAGCTTTTTGCCGGTTTTCCAATTCAGCAAACCGATAATAGGCAGCAGTACGCCGCCTAAGTTGCAGGGATAGTGAGGCCACAGCTCATTGATGGGGGCATGCTTGATGAAGAAATACACCAGCCGCCAAACCACTTCAAACACGGCCTGCACAATGCAAATGATGGCAATCATTTTCCGGGTAAAATCCGGTTTATTTCGCATTTTTGCAGCCCAAAAAGCTAAAACTACGGTTAAAAGCACTACAATTACGGTGCAGATCAGGTGCATTGTTTCGTACATATATTCACCGGGAATGCCCATATCGCCAATTAACCAGCGGTAAAATGTTTCCATAGAAAACACCTCCAATGTTTCCATCATACTTCCAATGGGGAAAATTGTCAAGAAAAGACAGATGCGAAGTTGACAGTTGACAATTGACAATTGACAATTGATGTATCGCTTTGCGATATATTCAAATAAGTCGGCTTTGCCGACACCATAATTGTCAATTTTCCATTTTCAATTGTCAATTATATATAGAAAAAGAGCAAGCGGTTTTCCGCTTGCTCTTTTGTGGCCGAGGGCAGGAGGGACGCAAAGACAAGCAAAACGAGCCTGTAGGCGTACATAGGTACGGTAAGGCTCGTTTTGCGCAGTAAGTCAAAATATATTTTCTCAAAATTCAGAACAACGAAGAACTTATAAAGAAATATAGGGTCCGTACAACGTACAGACCCTATATTGTTTAAGTCATATTTTGACGGTTTGCGTTCCTCGTGACCTCGGATTAAGCTTTACCTGCGCAGCCCAGAACGTTAATCAGCTTGTGGCGGACCAGTTCCTTGATGTTGGCGCGGGCGGGCTTCAGGTATTCACGGGGGTCAAACTTGGAGGGCTGCTCGTTGAAGAACTGACGGATGGTGCCGGTCATGGCAAGACGCAGGTCGGAGTCGATGTTGATCTTGCAAACACTGAGGGCTGCAGCCTTACGCAGCTGCTCTTCGGGCACGCCGATGGCGTTGGGCATCTTGCCGCCGTTGGCGTTGACCATCTTTACATAGTCCTGAGGAACGGAAGAGGAGCCGTGGAGCACGATGGGGAAGCCGGGCAAGCGCTTGGTGACCTCTTCCAGCACGTCGAAACGCAGAGCGGGGGGAACCAGGATGCCCTGCTCGTTAACAGTGCACTGCTCGGGAGTGAACTTGTAAGCGCCGTGGCTGGTGCCGATGGCGATGGCCAGGCTGTCGCAGCCGGTGCGGGTAACGAACTCTTCTACTTCTTCAGGACGGGTGTAGGAAGCGGCCTCAGCAGCAACATTGACCTCATCCTCGATGCCGGCCAGGGAGCCCAGCTCAGCCTCGACCACTACACCGTGATCGTGAGCGTACTCAACAACCTTCTTGGTGATGGCGATGTTCTCCTCGAAGCTCTTGGAGGAAGCGTCGATCATAACGGAGGTGAAGCCGCCGTCAATGCAGGACTTACAGGTCTCGAAGCTGTCGCCGTGGTCCAGGTGCAGAGCAATGGGAATTTCGGGGCACTCGATAACAGCAGCCTCCACGAGGTTCACCAGGTAGGTGTGGTTGGCGTAGGCGCGGGCGCCCTTGCAAACCTGCAGGATCACGGGAGAGTTTTCTTCCTTAGAAGCCTCGGTGATAGCCTGAACGATCTCCATGTTGTTGACGTTGAAAGCGCCGATGGCGTAGCCACCGTTGTAGGCCTTCTCGAACATTTCTTTTGTAGTAACAAGAGCCATAGTAATATGTTCCTTTCTTGTATCGGGCAAAGCCCGTATTTTTACGGATAATATTATAACATAATATTTTGTTATTTCAATACAAAAATATAGAAAATATTGAAAATGCCTATTTACCTTTCCTTGCAAATAGGGTATAATCTTAGGCGGAAAACTATAAAAACGACATAAGGAGTGTTTTTACATGAAACTGTCCCCTTTGCAGAAGGCCAGATATGAATACGCCCCCAAGCTGCCCGGTATGCTCAGAAACGGCATTTCCGAGATCTGCGTAGCTAATGGCGGCGCTACCCAGTCCGTTGCAGACCAGGAGAAGATCCAGGCTCTGTTCCCCAACACCTACGGCAAGCCCGAGATCATCTTCCAGAAGGGCCAGAACACCTCCGCTGCTAAGAAGCAGGTGGTAGGCGTCATCCTGTCCGGCGGCCAGGCTCCCGGCGGCCACAACGTTGTTTGCGGCCTGTACGATGCTCTGAAGGCAACCAACCCCGAGAACGTGCTGTACGGCTTCAAGGGCGGCCCCAGCGGCCTCATTAACGACGATTACCTGATCTTTGACGACGAGTACATCAACCAGTTCCGCAACACCGGCGGCTTCGACATCATCGGCTCCGGCAGAACCAAGCTGGAAACCGAGGAGCAGTTTGCTGTGGTTGCCGAAGTGTGCAAGAAGCACGGCATCACCGCCATCGTCATCATCGGCGGTGACGACTCCAACACCAACGCCGCTGTGCTGGCTGAGTACTGCGCTGCTCACAACACCGGCGTGCAGGTCATCGGCTGCCCCAAGACCATTGACGGCGACCTGAAGAACGAGGACATCGAATGCTCCTTCGGCTTTGATACCGCTACCAAGACCTACAGCGAGATCATCGGCAACATCGAGCGTGATGCCAACTCCGCTAAGAAGTACTGGCACTTTGTTAAGGTTATGGGCCGTTCCGCTTCCCACGTGGCTCTGGAGTGCGCTCTGCAGACCCAGCCCAACATCTGCCTCATCGGCGAAGAAGTGGCTGCCAAGAAGATGAGCCTGGCTCAGATTACCGATTATATTGCCGATTCCGTGGCTGCCCGGGCTGCCAAGGGCTGGAACTTCGGCGTTGCCATCATCCCCGAGGGCATCGTGGAATTCGTTCCCGAGTTCTCCATGCTGATCGCTGAGATCAACGAGCTGCTGGCCGGCGAGAAGACCGCACAGTTCAACGCCCTTCCCAACTGGCAGGCTAAGTACGCTTTCATCGAAGCAGGCCTGACCAAGGAGGCTATGGCTGTATTTGCCATCCTGCCCGAGTCCATCCAGCAGCAGCTGTTCCTGGAGCGTGACCCCCACGGCAACGTGCAGGTTTCCCTCATTGAGTCCGAAAAGCTCTTCTCCGCTATGGTTAAGGAGAACCTGGCTGCCCGTAAGGCTGCCGGCAACTTCAAGGGCAAGTTCTCTGCCCAGCATCATTTCCTGGGCTACGAAGGCCGCTGCGCTTTCCCCTCCAACTTCGATGCTGACTATTGCTACTCCTTGGGCTACAACGCCTTCATGCTGATCCAGTACGGCTACACCGGCTACCTGTCCAAGGTTTCCAACCTGCACAAGCCGGCTGAAGAGTGGGTTGCCGGCGGTATGCCCATCACCAAGATGATGAACATGGAGCGCAGAAACGGCGAGGATAAGCCCGTTATCCGCAAGGCTCTCGTGGAGCTGGACGGCAAACCCTTCCAGTACTTTGCATCCGTTCGTGAAACCTGGGCTGTGGAGACCTGCTTCACATACCCCGGCGCGATCCAGTACTTTGGACCTGCCGAGGTTTGTGACCTGACCACCCATACCCTGGCCCTGGAAAAGAACTAAGCGAGTGCATGAGGCGCGCAAACCGTCAAAATAGGATCTAATCGATATTGAAAAAGATCAAGCGGAAATTTCCGCTTGATCTTTTTTGTGTAATTGACAGTTGAAAATTGAAAATTGAAAATTTAGGTATCGCTTTGCGATGGATTTTAATAAGCCGACACCATAATTGTCTATTGACAATTTTTATTGCGCTGCAGTAGCCCCGTATAACAAATTGTTATACGGGTGGCGAAGGCGGAAAGTGGTTAGTGAACCTTGTATATACTTTGGGTATGTGATAAAATGGAATTAACGGTTTGATAAACTTGAATTTGACGAACAGATAAGGACGGCATTTGAGTGCCGTCTTTTTGGATAGCCTAAAGAAAAGACAATTACATATCCTCGTGTTCTTTTAAAAATTGGATAACCTTTTTGTCGTAGATTGCTTTCCTGCACCAACCAATGCCTATCATCGCTAGTCCTACAAGTATTGCAGCAGTACGGATTGCTGAGTTAGGAGAAAACAAGCAAGATACCACAATGCCTGTACCTGCACCAGTGAAAAAGTCCGTAATGGATTGCTCATGCTTAATCATACCCATTACTCTTTCTTTATCCATTTCCTTTATCATTTTGGAATCCCCCTTCAATAATGTGTCCAAGGAAATATCAAATTCATTGCTGATTTCTACAAGTATTTGTAAGTCGGGAAAACTTTTTCGATTCTCCCAATTTGATACGGTTTGTCTGGTAACATGAAATAATCTGCCGAATTCCTCTTGAGTCAATTGGTGTTCCTTGCGAATGTGTGATATTTGTCTTCCTATGTCCATAATACACTTCTCCTTCACTTGTTGTTCTGCACTAATTGTATGGTGCATTAGGTGTATTGTAAAGCAAGAGGTCTTTTACATTGAATATTTCAGCGTTAAAATGATTTGCAGATAGTAGTTAGACAAATTCCAATTTATCTAATTGTTTAGCATAATTTTCAACTTTCAATTTTCAATTGTCAATTAAAAAAGCCAAGCGGTTTAACCGCAATTGTCAATTTATATTGCGCTGCAGCAGCCCCGTATAACAATTTGTTATACAGGTGGCGAAGACAGAAAGCGGTTAGTGAACCTTGTATATATTTTGGTTATGTGATAAAATGGAATTAACGGTTTGATAAACTTGAATTTATCTAACAGTTTGTACCGCACCAAAGCCTCCCTCTGATGAGGGAGGTGCCCCGAAGGGGCGGAGGGAGAGAAAATGAAAGAGTATAACAAAGCCAATATCCCTCTTGCAAAAACTTTGAGGAAGAATATGACCCCATGGGAACGAAAACTATGGTATGAATTTTTAAGAAGTTACCCAATAAGGTTTCAACGGCAAAAAGCAATTGGGAATTATATTGTAGATTTCTATTGTGCAAAGGTCGGGTTGGTTGTTGAGCTTGACGGTGGCGGACACTATACCCCGGAGCAAGCGGAAAAAGATACTCTTCGTACGAAAGATTTGGAGAGCATGAAATTAACCGTAATTCGAATCTGCAACTTGGATATTGACTACAATTTTAGGGGCGTGTGCGAATACATAGATTCCACGGTTAAGAATCTCTCCCTCAGTCACCTCCGGTGACAGCTCCCTCATCAGAGGGAGCCTTGGGTGCTCTCTTGCCGTAGGAATATGCTAAAATTTTGCACAGGAGGATTTAACATGCTATTCTTTCTTGTTTTTGGCATTTTAATGCTACTACCAGGCCTCTTCTTTGCAGTATTGGCAGTTCGAAGCTTAAATCCAAACAATCTAATTACGATAACGGGAGAATTAACGAAAAAAAGGGACTTTAAGAACTATAAATTGAAAAGCCGCTCTGTTCCAAATGCTGTAGAATACACCTATACATATATCGTCAACGGAAAACCTTACTCCCTTCGCGGTGTACAACTTATACATTCACGAAATCTATATAAACGAATCGCAATTGTCTATTTACGCGGTTTTCCGCGTTGTGCCTATACGGAACATTTTTCTGGAATACAAGAATGGCTGATTGCAATCAGTTTTACTGCAATGGGTACATTTTTACTTTTGCTCTATTTTTGTGTTGGTTAAACAGTTCGACAAATTCCAATTCATCTAATTGTTTAGCATAATTTTCAACTTTCAATTTTCAACTGTCAATTATAAAAAAGAGCAAGCTTTCGCTTGCTCTTTTTTATCTTCTCGTCCAGGTGCTTCTGGAAAACAGGACCAAAATGGGGAAAATTTCCAGTCTGCCGGCTAACATGGCAATGGACAGCAGGATCTTGGAAAATGCGCTGTAGGCGCTGTAATTGCACATAGGGCCGACGGCCGCAAAGCCCGGGCCAATGTTATTGAAGCAGGCCAGGGTGGCGGAAAAGTTTGTCTCCACCGAAAAGCCGTCCAGGCTGATAAGCGTAAAGCAGGCTACCACAATAATCACATAGGCGGCAAGGTAGGCGTTGGTATTATCCAAAATGTCCTCGCTGACCACTTTGCCGTTGTTGCGGATCACCTGCACCTTTTGGGGGTTGAGGATCTTCCGGATATTCCGCCCCAGGCTCTTGAGCACCAGCAGCAGTCTGCCGCACTTAAAGCCGCCGCCGGTAGAGCCGGCGCAAGCGCCAACCATCATCAGCATCAGCAAAATGCCCTTGGAGAAGGCGGGCCACTGGTCAAAATCGGCGGTAGAAAAGCCGGTGGTGGTCATAACCGTGGACACCTGGAAGGCAGAGTGCCGCAGGGTGTCTGCCAGGTTGCCGTAAATGCCGTAAATGTTCCAGGCAATCAAACCGATGGAGGCGGCGGCAAGGAACACATACAGCCGCAGCTCCTCGTCGAAGAGCACACCTTTGATCTTTTTCAGCAGGATCAGATAATAGCAACTGAAGTTGATGCCAAAGAGGAACATAAACACCGTGGTGACGATTTGGGTATAGGCATTGAAGCTGGCCATGGAATCGTTGCGGACACCGAAGCCGCCGGTGCCTGCCGTACCAAAGGCGGTACAAAGGGCTTCCAGCCAGTTCATATCCCCAAAGAGCAGGAAGATAAAGCACAGCGCTGTCAGGGCGATATAGATCATATACAGGATCTTGGCTGTCTGCTTCATCCTCGGCACCAGCTTGCCCACATCCGGGCCGGGGGATTCTGCCCGCATCAGATGCATGGTAAAGCCTTTATCCTGACCGGGGGCGATGGCCAGCAGGAACACCAGTACGCCCATACCGCCTACCCAGTGGGTAAAGCTGCGCCAGTATAAAATGCCCTTAGGCAGACTTTCCACATCGGATAAAATGGATGCGCCGGTGGTGGTAAAGCCGGAAACGGTCTCAAAAAATGCGTCTATGTAGTTGCCGATTGCGCCGCTTAAGGTAAAGGGCAAAGCGCCCAGCAAGCTGAGAAATACCCAGGAAAAGCCTACGCAAACCAGACCCTCCTTTGCGCCAAAAAGCTTGCCCGCCTTGCGGCACAGAAGGTACAGCACACCGGAAACCGCCAGCATAATGGCGGCAGACAGGGCAAAAGCCTGCACAGAGGACCATTCGCCGTAACCGACGCTGATAAAAAGCGCCGGGATCATAAACGCCGCTTCGATGGCAACGATCTGGGAGAGGAAGCGGCCGATCATCTTATAGTTCATAACTTACCTCTGCTTAAATCAAGCAAAAATATCGTTGAATTGCTGCAGCACGCCCCGTCCGCTGGTAACAACCACCACCGTATCGCCGGGCATAAACTGGGAGTCACCGCCGGGGATCTGTGTCTGCGCGCCGTGGGTGATGCTTACAATAAGCACGTTGGGCTTCAGCTTCACTTGCTTTAGGGGAACGCCGCAGTTGCGGGCGGATTCCTCCACGGTAAATTCTACCGCTTCCACCTGACCGTCGGCAATGGCGTGGACAGAAACGGCAGCGCCGGTCTGGTTTTCCACAGCCCGTACATAGCCTACAATGGTGTTGCAGCACAGCTCTCTGGGAGAAATGGTGCTGCCTAAAGCCATGGTATCTGCCAAAGGCCCGTTTTCGCTGCGGCTTAATTTGGTGATCACCTGACTCACGCCCTGCTTGCCGGCATACAAAGAGATGATCATATTGGTCTCGTCCATACCGGTAAGAGCGACCACCGCATCCTGATCGGCAAGACCCTGGTTGTCCAAGGCCGGCTGAGAGCTGCAGTCGGCATGTACCACACTTACCCAGGGCAGCAGACCTGCCAGCTCCTTGCACCGAGCGGGATCTTTTTCCAAAATGGTTACATTCATCTTTTCATCTTCCAGCAGCGTTGCCAGATAGTAGCTCAGCATACCGCCGCCGCAAAGCAGCACGTTTCGCACCTTCCGGGTGACGATGCCCAAGTTTTTTAGCAGGATTGCCAGGTTGGAGGTAGGGGCGGTGACGAAGATTCGGTCGCCGGCTTTCAGCACAAAGTTACCGCTGGGGGCAACTGCGTTGCCGGCTCTGAGCACCGCGCATACCAGCACCCGGCATTTGACTACGCTGCCTAAGTCCTTCAGCGGCAGATTGCACAGCTTGCTGTCGCTGTTTAGCCGCAGCTCCACGATCTGGGTCTTACCTTTGGCAAAGGTCTCCCGCCGCAAAAAACCGGGGAATTTCAAAAGCCGTTCAATTTCCAATGCTGCGTGTTTTTCCGGGTTAAAGGTTAGTGACAGGGGGAAGATGTCCCGCATAGTCATGATCTGATCTGCATACTCCGGGTCCCGGATACGGGCGATGGTATGTAAATTGGGGTTTAAGCCGTGGGCAGTCATACAGCACAAAAGATTCAGTTCGTCTGCATTGGTGGTGGCGATAAGCAGATCTGCCTGCTCCACACCTGCATCCAGCAGCGTCTGGCGGGATGCGCAGTTGCCCAGTACCGCCATAGCGTCGATTCGGTCGATGGAAGTTTCCAGCACCCGGGGGCTGCGGTCAATAATGGTCAGGTCATGCCCTTCTACTGCCAGTTGCCGGGCCAGGGTGCGACCGACTTTGCCATTGCCGGCAATGATGATGTTCATATTCGAACCTCCTTACAGGCCCTCTAAGAATACTACGCCTTCGATTTTTTCAATGTCTGCCAGCACTTCTGCGTGGAGACGGCGGGTAGGCGTTTTCAGCGTGGCGATATAGGCCCGGGTCTCTTGACCCCGGTCAAAGCCGGCTTCCAGCTGCACTTCGTCTACGTTAATATCCATAGTTCTGGCTTGGCGGATAAAATCGCCTAAGGTGCAGGTTTTATCCAGCTCAAAGTAGATCTCGGTGCTTTTGCCTTTGCTGTGCATTTTGGTGTCCATCCGCTGCATCAGGGTAATAACGGTAAAGATAGCAGCGCCGCCCAGGATACCGGCTTCATAAAAGCCGATGCCGATGGCAAGACCAACGCCGGCAGCGGCCCAAAGACCGGCGGCGGTGGTAAGACCCTTGATCTGGCTCTTCCGGGTGACGATGATGGTACCTGCGCCTAAAAAGCCGATACCGCTTACCACCTGGGCGCCCATACGCACCGGGTCGCCTGTACCGAATAATTGATAGATATATTGGTTGGTGAGCATAATCAGGCAGGCGCCTACGCATACCAGCATATAGGTACGCAGACCGGCAGCCCGGTTTTTAAGGCCACGCTCTAAGCCGATCAGGCCGCCCACGATCATAGCAACCACGATCCGCAGGGCAACGGCCAAATAAGTTACTTCTCTAAGTTCCATTGGGTTACCTCCCCTTAGCTTACTTTTCAGCGATCGCTTCAATTTCGCACAGCACGCCCTTGGGAAGGGCGCGGACAGCTACGCAGGAACGGGCGGGTTTGGAAACGAAATAAGCTTCGTAAACCTTATTAAATTCGGCAAAATCCGCCATATCTGCCAAAAAACAAGTGGTTTTTACAACATTTTCAAAGCCTACGCCGGCAGCAGCCAGCACTGCGCCTACGTTCTTGCAGCTTTGCTCCGCCTGGGCTTTAATGCCTTCTGGCACTGCGCCGGTTACCGGGTCTACCGGGATCTGACCGGAGGTGATGACCAAATTGCCAAACTGCACGCCCTGGCTGTAAGGGCCGATGGCGGCGGGGGCATTGGGGGTAGAAATAAAATTCATAGTATTCTCCTTTCCCGGCTTTGGCAGGTAAAGATCAGTACCTGCCGCTGGGTGCTTTCTTCTTTCAGAAGTTCCAGGGCTTTTCTTAGCCGCTGGTCGTCAAAACGAACGAATGCATCGTCCAAAATCAGGGGCGCATCCGGCGTCAGCTCCTGGGCAATTGCAAGGCGCAGGGCAAAGTACAGCTGATCAATGGTGCCGTCGCTGCGCCATTGGGGGGCGTAGAGGGGGACTTCACCTTCCGCGCCGGTGTCTAATGTGAGGTTGTTTTTCAGGTATAGCCGATCATACCGGCCGTCGGTCAGCTGCGCCATGGTGGCCTGCGCCCGCTGGGAGATCCGGGGAGCAAAGCGCTGCTGCAGCTCCTGGGTGGCTTTTTCCAGGTATTCCTGAGCCAGGATAACGGCGCTGTATATCTGCTCCAGCCGAACGATCCGGTCGCTAACCTTGTCAAATTGCACGCTGAGCTGTTCTTCCGGCGCTAAGGCAGCCATTTGACCGTGGCACTGACCCAACCGGTGCTGCAGCTGGCTGCGATTGACTGCGGCGTCAGACAGCAAACGGGCGGTTTCCTGCGCTGTGTAGGTAAGAGTATCCGGCTGGGCAGGCGGGGTAACCGCAGGCTGGCTGCCTTGCAGAGCGCTGAGCAGCTCTTCTGCTCTTGCCAGCTCCCGATGGGCATCGTTTAAGACGCTGCGTTTTTGCTTGGCGTCCAAAAGCGTGTGCTCAAACTCGGTGATGCTCATACCGCCGGTAAGGGCATCGGATTTCTCTTTGAGTTGCTGCATTTGCAGCCGCACAGCCTGATTTTGCTGCTCATAGCTGCGCAGATCGGCCTCATATTGCTGCCGGATGTTTGCCTTGCTTTGGGCAACATTTATCCAGTTTTCCGGGGAAATTCCGGGATATTTCGCCAAAAGCCTTTGCTTCTCGGCATTTTGCTGTTGCTTTTTGCTGTTATCAGAAATGATTAGAGCAATACTTGCCGCCACGGGAACAACGGCGGCAAACAGCCAAGGCGTAGGCAGTAGCAAAAGCCCTGCGCCCAGGATCAACAGAACCGCCGCCAGAATAAAGGGCAGGGGGGAACGCTTTTTGCAAAGGGCGGTGTAGGCTTCAAAATCTGCCTTTGCAGTTTCTAAAGAAAAGCCTTCCGCTGCGGGCATTTGGGGAGCGGCAGGCAGCATCTGGGAGAGCATTTGCACATCCTCCCGCTGGGCTCTTAATTGCCGCAGGGAAGAAAGCTTTTGCTCCAGTTCTGCTTCGGAGGGAAGCTCCTTGCAATCTGCCGTCAAAGCCTCCAGCCGTGTCTTTGCCATATCCCTGGCGCTTTGTGCGGCGGCCAGCTTTTGGGTATAGGAAAGGCTTTCGGCGTAAGCAAGGGCGGCTTTGTGATTCAGCAGCTGCTGTTCATATTCTGCCAGGCTTTCCAGCTGCTCCTGCAGGCTTACCTGCTGGCTTTGCAGCTCCCGTTGCTGCCGCAGCTTCAGGCGCAGGTCTTCTCGCTGCTTTTCCGCTTCCGGCAAAAGACCGGTTTTATTGTGCCGGCATTTGTTCTTGAGAGCATTCAGCTTTTCTGCCAAAGCCTCCGCCGCGCCGCTGTCGTCGCCGGTGGTAACCAGGGCGTTGAGACGGGCGTGGAGCGCCTGCGTGTCGGAAACCGGCAGATCGGACTGCTTGATAAAGGCGGAGCGGAGGAACACCTCTTTTTCTACGCCCAAAAGGGTTTGCCCGCAATTATCGGCAGTCAGCTCCGGGATGTCTGCGCCGGTAACTGTATCGTAGGCACGGAACTGATTCATCGGTGTGCGGCCTTTGGTCTGCCGCTCTATGGTGATACGTCTGCCACAGTATTCTATGTCCATACTGCCGGCCATAGACCCACCGGACCAGGGGTTATACCGCTCTTTATCTGCCAATATAGCGCCTGTAGTGCGCTGCCGGGATTCGATACCGTAGAGCATAGCGGTGATAAAGGCGCACCAGGTACTTTTACCCCATTCGTTGGGCCTTTCGATCACCTGCAGCTTGGGGTCAAAGGTAATGGTTTCGTTGTTTAATTTGCCAAAGGTGGCGGTCATGGATAAAATTCTCAAGGCAGCTCCACCTCCTGACCGTCCAGGAGCTGCCGACAAATATCGGCAGCCAGCTCTAAGGTTTGGGCAGCTTCTTTATCGGCGGTGTCAATGGCGCTTTTGAGCATACCGAAGTAGCGGCCCTCCAGGGTGTCCTGCCCCAGAGCCTTCCACACATCAACAGGCCGCCGGGTGTGATCCCGTACTACCAGATTGGGGAATTGAGAGAACTTTCCGGTCAGCGTTTCCAAATCAAAGGCTTCGCAGGTTCCGGTGAGGGTAATGCGATAATAATCGGAGTTGCCGGCAGGGGGGAGCAGGCTTTCCAAGGTGTGCTCCGGGGTCTGCCGTACCGGTTCTTCTATGTCGTAAAAACGGGGGGTATCCAGGGGAATAAATTTTGCAGAAGCGCCGCCGTCAATGGTGACGATGTACACGCCCTTTTCTCCCGGCTCGCCGTAATCCTTGCCCATAGGGCAGCCTGCCCACAGACACAGGGTATCTCCGGCGGTAAAAGAGCCGGTATTGTGGGTGTGACCCAAAGCCAAATAGTCAAGGCCGCTTTCCCGCACCTGGGCTTGGGTGATGGGGTTGCAGGGGGAGGTGAGCAGCAGGGGATCGCCATGAAATACGCCCAGGGCATATTTTTCTTGGCAGTCTGCCCGGAAGCCCTCCAAAAGGCCGGGGCAGTCCATAGAAGTAAAGCCTGCGCCGTAAACCCGGCAATCCAGCTGGGGGATGCTTACAGATTCCACCCGGGGGTGGGTAAAGATATGCACGTTGTCCGGCCAGCTTTCCAAAAGATAAGCACTTTGGGCGTTTGCCGGGTCGTGGTTGCCAGGGGCAATAAATACCGGCACTTCCATAGCTGCCAGGGCATCGTAAAGCGCCCGGTAGCTGTGCTGGGTATAGGCAGTATCAAACAGGTCGCCGGACAGCAGCACCAGATCGCAGCCGGCTTCCTTGCAGATCCGGGCAATTTTCTCCGGAATGGTAAGCAGCAGCTTTTTGAGAGGCGCTTTGCCCCGCAGGGGAGCATCCAAGTGCCAGTCGGCGCTGTGAAGGATCTTAATCATACAGGTCAGCCCTTTCTGCCTTTAAGCAAAGGCCGGTTTCGGGATTGGCGGTGAAAAGCACCGCTTCTAACTTGGTAGGGCCGTTTTCCCATTGATAACGACCGGTAAGGTCGCCCCGGAACTTGGCGATGGACTGCTTGGCCTGCACGCCCAAAATGCCGTTTTTAGGGCCGGTCATACCCAGGTCGGTCACATAGCCTGTGCCGCCGGGGAGCACCTGGGCATCGGAGGTGGGAACGTGGGTGTGCGTTCCCCACAGGCCGGTGATCCGGCCATCCAGCATGTGTGCCATAGCCAGCTTTTCCGAGGTGGCTTCTGCGTGCATGTCCACAAAGGTGAATTTGGCAGAAATATTTTTCAGCGTTTTCTCCATTAACAGGAAGGGGTTATCCGGGGCAAAATCCATATTGCAGCGGCCAAGGAGGTTGAAAATAGCCACCGGGCCGCACCGGGTATCGAAAAGCCCAAAGCCCCGACCGGGGGTCTGGGGGGCGTAGTTATAAGGGCGCAGGACACGGGGGTTGCTCTCCAAATAGTCAGCAATTTCCCGGCGGCCAAAGGCGTGGTTGCCTAAGGTAATCACATCTGCGCCGGCATCTAGAATGTCCTCGCATTGCTGGGCCGTGATGCCTACCATACTGGCGTTTTCGCCGTTAACAACCACAAAGTCTGCCAGCGTCTTTCTCTTTAGATACCGCAGGCTGTGACAGATCCGTTCCACGCCCGGATTGCCCACCACATCGCCAACTGCCAAAAGCTTAAATTCCATGCTGCACCTCCTTGTTTTGATTATCTATATATTATATAACAGAAAATGCAAAAAAGCAAGCAAAGGGCGGGCACACATAGGGATTTATACGCCCCAAATTGGATCTTTTCCAGCAATACTACGTCAAAAAGCCACGGTAGGCGTCAGCCTTACCGTGGCTTTTTATCTTGTCTTGCAGAAAAATCTCTCACTTTGGGGTGCTTTGCAGTTTTGAATTTAAGATTTTTGCTCACAGAATATCCAGAGAACGCAGAAATACTGTATGTATTTCAAGGACGATGGATTTTCTGTGGGGAAAAAGATTTATTCAAAACCGTGTAAATCCCTATGTGAGCCCGCCCAATGCCACTTGCCTTTTTGATGGGATTTACTTGATAGATCTTGCGTATTCTGAGGGGGTAAAGCCAAAGTTTTCCTTAAACTGCCGGGAGAAGTGATGTACCGTGGAATAGTTCAGCGCCGCTGCGATTTGGGTGAAGTTCATTTCACCGCTGCGGATCAGCTGCTTTGCTTCCTGGAGCTTGATGCGGCGGATATAATCGCCGGGGGAGATCTGCAGGTGCTTATGGAATAAAGCCGTCAGATAGCTGGGGCTGACACCGGCATTTTTGGCGGCGTCAGGAACAGACAGCTTGTTTTGCACGTTGGCAGTGATGTACTGCTGGGCCTTGCGGATGATGCTGTTTTCATTTTTCAGGCCGTGGGCGCTTTGCAAGGGCGCGAGGGATGTGTTGCTGTTGCAAAGCAGGGATAGCAGCAGTTGGGTCAGCAGGCAAAGGATCATATCTTCGCTGTATTCGTCTGCCAGCGCCTGCTGCCGCAGCATCTCCCGAAGCAGACCGGCCTGCATCTGGGATAGGGTGATTTTTCTGTCATAAAGGGCAGAAAGGTCATATTTACCCGGGTCAAAGGACACCGTTAAAAACCGGGGAGATACGCCGATGTCGGCATACTGCATGTGCCACTGGTCGGGGGCGTAAAGGGCAAGGTCTCCCTGCCCCAGCAAAAGGTCCTTGCCGTCTGCAACGGAGTGCAGCGCTCCCTGGTCTACGTAGGTCAGCTCCGCAACCGGATGGGCTTCACCGGAAAACAGGAAGCCCGGCTCTTTTTCCTGGTAGAAAAAGGTATACAGGGTGTCCAGCTTCAGCCGGCGGTGAATGGGAGCATCTTGAAAAGTGCCTTTGTTTAAGCCGGAAATCAACCAAATCCCTCCTCCATAGGCAGAGAGGACTCGAACCCAAGTAGCCTCTCTGCCTAAACAATAACAGCGCCACACAAATGCGGCGCTGTTATCATAACACAAATAGCTGATTTTGACAATTACCTTTGATACTCAAACTGGAAGTCGTAAATATCCACGGTGTCGCCATCCTGGATTCCCATTTCTTCCAATCTGGCAAACAGGCCGCATTTACGCAGCTGCAGGTCAAAATAGTTCCGGGATTCGTAGTCATCAAAATTGATGTTCTGAATGAGCCGCTCCAGCCAGGTGCCGGTGATGAGCCAGGTGCTGCCCATGTGGTCGATCTCCAGAGCCTTGGGATCGCCGGCTTCCTCGATGACCTCCACATATTCCGGCTCATAAATGGTCACCGGGGGCAGGGTCTTCAGCTTTTCGGCTACCACACGCATCAGCTGCTTTGTACCCTGAGTCGTACCGGCAGAGATCTCATACAGCTCGCAGCCGGCGGCCTCTACGTGCTTACGCAGCCGCTCTAAGTTATCAGACTCAGGCATTAAAAGGTCGCACTTGTTGGCGGCCACGATCATGGGCCGGTCAGACAGGTCGATGCTGTAGTTTGCAAGCTCTGCGCAGATCGCGTCAAAGTCCTCCACCGGGTCCCGATCCTCAGAGCCGGAAACGTCAATGACGTGCACTAATAGCCGGCAGCGGTCAATGTGCCGCAAAAAGCCGTGACCCAGGCCAGCGCCCTCGGCAGCGCCTTCGATGATGCCGGGGATGTCTGCCATTACAAAGCTGACGCCCTCGTCTACATAGATAACGCCCAGGTTGGGGAAGAGGGTAGTGAAGTGGTAATTTGCGATCTTGGGGCGGGCGTTGGAGGTGACGGACAGCAAGGTAGACTTGCCCACGTTGGGGAAGCCCACCAGACCTACGTCAGCCAGCAGCTTCAGTTCCATAATCACGTCCCGCTCCTGACCCTTCAGGCCGGCCTTGGCAAACCGGGGAACTTGCCGGGTGGGGGTGGCGGAGTGGCCGTTGCCCCAGCCGCCCCGTCCGCCCTTGGCAAGAATAAAATCCTCGCCGGTGGACATATCCACGATGATCTGATTTGTTTCCGCGTCCCGGACAACAGTACCTCTGGGGACTTGGATAATGAGGTTTTCGCCCCGCTTGCCGGCCATATTCCGGCCCAAGCCGTTCTGGCCTGCCTGGGCAGCATATTTGCGCTTATAGCGGAAATCCAGTAGGGTGGACAGGTTGTCGTTTACCCGCAGGATCACGCTGCCGCCGTGACCGCCGTCGCCGCCATCCGGGCCGCCGGCTGCCACGTATTTTTCCCGGTGAAAAGCCACCGCACCGTCACCGCCCCGTCCGCCGCAGACGGTGATGCGCACTTTATCTACAAATTGTTCCATAGTGGACTCCTTTGTAAAAGGTAAGGCTGCTGCAAAATATGCAGCAGCCTTTCAAGTAAAACTGTGTTCGTGATTACTGCTCGGCAGCATACACGGAGCACTGACGGCGATCCTTGCCCTTGCGCTCGAACTTGACAGTACCGTCAATCAGAGCAAACAGGGTGTCATCGCTGCCGATGCCTACGTTAACACCGGGGTGGATGTGAGTGCCTCTCTGGCGAACCAGGATATTGCCGGCCAGAACGAACTGACCGTCGGCACGCTTCACGCCCAGGCGCTTAGCCTCGGAATCACGACCGTTCTTGGTAGAACCGCCGCCCTTGTGGTGAGCGAAAAACTGAATACCAATCTTAAGCATGGTGTTACACCTCCAAAACTTCGATATAATCCGGATAATCGTCCCGCATGCTGCAAAGAGTGAGCATCATACCGGCAAGCACTGCCTGTACAGACTCTTCTTCATCGCAGGAGGCGGGGAGGGTCAGGCTGATGCGGGCGTCCGCATCCTTGACCCGGACCTTGGCCTTTGCGCCGCACACATCATTGATGGTGGCTTCAGCCATGGTCACAACAGCGGAGATGGCGGCGCAGACGATGTCAGAGCCGTTTTCAGCATAACCGCTGTGGCCGGAGATACTGAATCCTGTGATCCGATCTCCCTCAGTAAAAAACTCGCACTTTGTCATAATTACAGAGCGATCTTGGTGATCTCCACCTTGGTGTAAGGCTGACGGTGGCCGATCTTCTTCTTCTCGTTCTTCTTAGCCTTGTACTTGAAGACGTCGATCTTCTTGCCCTTGCCATTCTTGATGACCTTGGCCTCGACGGATGCGCCTTCCACAACGGGAGCGCCGATCTTGGAATTCTCGCCGTCCAGCACTGCCAGAACCTGCTCGAACTTCACGGTAGCCTCAGCTTCAGCCTCCAGCTTCTCGATGTAAACTACATCACCCTCGGAGACGGTATACTGCTTACCACCGGTCACGATAACTGCTTTCATTCTTTTTCACCTACTTTATAATGTGTAGTCTCGCTTTAAAGGCGCAGGCCTAAAGACCCAACTTAAGCCTATTCAATGCGGCTTGCCTATTTTAGCATCCGTCAAGGGAAAAGTCAAGGACTTTTTACACCTTTTTGGAACTTTTTGAATAATAAATTACAAAATATGCGGCACATCGTTTAAAACCATATTAGATGTTGCTGTGGAAAAAATACAATGTGTTTGTTTGCATATCGAGAAAGTAAATATCGTAATTATATTTAGGCTTGTCCGGATATTTTAAATTTATGTAGAAGTAGTCTGCTGTGTCGATTAAAGAACGGTCGAAAGCATAATTGACAACAAGTTCGTGACCGGGATCGTTTTGACGTTCTACTTGGATCCAGCTTTCGTAATCGTCGAGAAAATCGTTAATACGGTCAATATCAGCGGCAGTTATGGGGGAAAAGTAAGTGTTCTCAGCAATATCAACCGTGTTAAAATGAAAAATGCCAAAGTAAGTGAAATCCTGCCATCCGTCGCTTTCGTAAAAGGTTTTTTCTGTGTATTGGCCAAGGGAAGAGATGACTTTCTCGTGCTCAAGCTGGAAGTTACAGGCAGTGGTACTGCATAGTACGGTGAGAATGAGAATAAGACAAATGCACTTTTTCATTCGGATCACTCCCTTCTTTTGCTTTTGTGTTGTTGATAGACAGAACGAAGGCTCCCTTTACACAAGGGAGGCTTTTTGCAGTTTCTTCTTTAAGGATAGCATAATTTTGATAAATTGTCATTAATGAAATTGATAATTCGCCGACACAATAATTGTCAATTTTCAACTTTCAATTGTCAATTGAATACGCACGTACTTGGTTTTTCGACATAAAATGGCGTGGGAGGTGAAAATAATGGATGCTTTTAACTGCTGCTGCAGATGCAGATGTCCGCTGATCGCTGTCATCGCCAGCCTGGTCATTGGCGTGATCGCAGCATTTTTGCAGATCGTAGGGGTGATCACGGTGACTCCCGTTTTCCTGTTTGTTGCCTTGGGCGTAGCCGGCGTGTTCCTGGCGGTGTTGCTGCTGGGTGATGGCGCTGCTCGGTGCGGCTGTGCCTGCGCAGACCTGACGGCGGTGCTTGCCGGTATCATCGGAACGGTGCTGTTTTCCCTGATACTGTTGGTGGTGGGGATCGTTGCCACCAGCGTGCTCAGCGCGATTTTAGTGGGGGTGCTGGTGTTCTTCCTGGCGCTGATCGTTACTGCCGCTGTATGCCTGATCCGCTGCAAAGCGAATTGCGATAACTAAAGAATTGTAAATTGTACGTTAGCATTGGTTCGTCTTTCCCCTATACGTCGGTTTTGTGCGTCGACGGCTAAGGTAGGGCGCGTTGCGCCCGGATGGACTCGCTTTTCTGCGGAAAAGCCACGCCGGTTGCAAGTGTCCACCGGACACTTGCTAAGTGCCGGCTTTCGAGTCCGTTATCTGAATACCAATACCAAAAAATACACCACCCGAAATGGGTGGTGTATTTTTTGGTGGACGATAACGGACTCGAACCGCTGACCCTGCGCACGTCAAGCGCATGCTCTACCAGCTGAGCTAATCGTCCAAAGCATGAGTGATTATAACGAAAGCAAGCGGGTTTGTCAAGTCCTTAATTTTAAAAATATGGAATTGTTTGCAGTAGTGGGCAGAATTATAAATATGGAGTTGAAAATTCGCTGTTTTTCCGTTACCATAATAATATATAATGTTATGCAACACGAAAGGAGTGGGGCAGATGATGAAAGGAAAGCGTATTATAGCCGTTGCTTTGGCGCTGGCGGTGCTGCTTTGTCTTTGCGCTTGTACAGCGCAGAAGCCGGAGGAGGAACAGCCCCTTGTGAATATGCAGGTGCTGAAGCAGCAGCTGCTGGAGCAAGTTACTTATGCTGCGCCTCTCGCCATTTTCGGGCAGGAAGCAGCCGTTTTATTCCCGGAGCTTCCCCAAGGAGCGGCGGTAGAGCTTTATGCCGGCGATGTTCGGTATGCGGATTTGCTGGCAATCGTTACTTCTGCAGATGCAGCAAAGGCTGAAAGCAGTGTTCGGGCTTATGTGCAGCAGCTGCGGCAGCAGTATTTGACTGCCGATCCGGAGCAGGTTTCCAAGATCGACAAGGCCATTATTTGGAAAAACGGAAATTCTGTTGTGCTTTGCATTACCGATGATGTGGACAAGGTGTTGACGCTTATTGAAAACGCGCCTTTAGCCGGTCAGCAGCCGGAAACGGATGCGCCCACCACACCTCCCACAGATGCCCCGACGGATGCACCCACAGACGCTCCTACAGATGCGCCTACCGAGCCACCGACGGATGCGCCCACAACACCGCCTACCACGCCTCCCACAGAGGCTCCCACCCAGCCCCCGGTAGAGGGTGAAGCGCTGAAAGGCCCTGTGAAAATTAAGGTGACCGGCGATTGTATCAACAAGCGCTCCGGCCCGGGTACAGGTTATTCTTCCGTAGGCTATGCCTATAAAGGCGATGAGCTGACAGTTACCCATACTGCTAAGGGCGACGGCTATACCTGGGGCAAGTATAACGGTGGCTGGGTCTGTTTGGACTTTACCAACTTTACCAAGGCGTATGCCGATCAGTACCTCGACCCCCACGCCCCCACCGAGCCGCCTACTACACCGCCTACTACACCGCCCACCACACCGCCTACCGAGCCTCCCACAGAGGCTCCCACCCAGCCCCCGGTAGTGGGTGAGCCCCTGAAAGGGCCTGTGAAAATTAAGGTGACCGGCGATTGTATCCACAAGCGTTCCGGCCCCGGCACAGGCTATTCTTCTGTTGGTTACGCCTACTATGGCGATGAACTGACGGTCACCCATACCGCCAAGGGCGACGGCTATACCTGGGGCAAGTATAACGGCGGCTGGGTCTGTTTGGACTTTACCAACTTTACCAAGGCCTATGCCCAGCAGTACCCCGACCCCAACGCCCCCACCGAGCCGCCCACCGAGCCCCCGGCTGACCCCACAGGCAAATACGGCCCGGGCTTCAGCTACCCCGGCTATGATTTCTCTTCCGGCGCAGTAGGGGAGGATTGGTATTCGGATGTGCTGTTTATCGGCGATTCCCGGGTAGAGGGTCTGCGGCTTTCCGCCCGCAGCGGCGATGCTCACTATTTCTCCAAAACGGCGATGAATATCTTTAGCGTCAAGAGTGAGACCTGCTACGATGACCCCATCGGCAGTACCACCTTGGGAAGCCTTCTTTCCAGCCGGAAATACGGCAAGATCTATATCGCTTTCGGTATCAATGTTGCCGGCTACCCCTTGTCCAGCTTTTCCAGCCAGTACCGGGAAGTGGTGCGCTATGTCCGCTCCCTGCAGCCTGATGCGGTGATCATTTTGCAGGCGATTTTGCCGGTTACTGAGCGGTATGCCGGCGGCCCGTCCTACTTTGCACCGGCCAACCTGGATAAAATGAATCAGGTCATCGCCGGCTGCGCCAACGGCACGGATACCTTCTATGTAGACCCCAACCCCTGGTTTGCCAACCAAAATGGCTACCTGTATTCTGATTTGACCGGTGACGGCTGCCACCTGACTACCAGCCACTATACCACCTGGAAAAATTGGATCAGCTACATCATCGGGAAAAAGGGCATTGGTTAATAACAAAAAGGCAAGCGTTTTCGCTTGCCTTTTTCAATGCACAATGCACAATGCAGAATGCGGAATGCAGAATTATGGTATTCTTACGGGATGGATTTTTAGTTTGTGTCCACTCTTTAGTGGACAATGTGCCGGTTGCAGAATATTTACAGTGTCCACTTTTTAGTGGACACTG
>JAZSPA010000024.1:0-59014 GCA_045537165.1 Faecousia sp. | reverse complement strand
AAGGCAGGCTACACTGCACACAGCCACGCGATTCTGCGCACCGCATTGCAGGTTCATACCAGGCTCGTACGCGAGTGGGCCTCAAAAGAGGATATAACCACCGTCGCACAACACCAGGTCTCCACGGAAGCCGGGTCGTATGCTCCATGCCATTGGAGCGCGCCCGGGATCCTTAACCCCCAGCACCCACCCTAAACTGGGCGTAAAAAGCAGGCACCACGGACTTCATCGATATGCCCTTCATAGGATTTTTAGGCCCTACCTGGGAATCGGTCACCTTGACTAGGATACTGCACCGTCAAAATGTATAATAACACAGTATGAATGAATATTCAAGGGTATTTATAAAGAAAAGTGCAGGATAAAGTATCCTGCACTTATTCATTCAACCGGTTTTAAGGCTTCAGCCATATTGATTTTTTCCAAACGGAAGTATAGTAGCACATCCACCAATATCGCCATCAGCACCGTAATTACAACCGACCACACCAGGGACATGGGCAGCAGCCGTGCCTGGAACCAAACCATATCGATCTTGATCTGGTCCATGACAAACACCAGCAAGAACCAGCCGCCGATAAGGCCAAGTCCGGAGCCCATAACAGACAGGATCAGGTTTTCCTTAAACACATACATAGCAGATTCCCAAGCATTAAAGCCCAAAACCTTAATGGTCGCGATCTCACGAAGGCGTTCTTTGATATTGATATTCGTCAGGTTATAAAGAACGATCACAGCTAAAAGCGCCGCGCAGACCACAACTGTTGCCACGATCAAATTAAGCGCATCCAGCATAGAACCCACTTGATTGGCGATCTGGGAGCTTACCATCACGCTGAGAACGCCGTCGCAGCCGCTTACAGTAGCGCTCACCTGCTGTGGATCAAACTCATCACGAACATTCAAATAAGCTACCTGATAGTCTACAGGGTCGCCCCAGGCATTCACCACAGACTGCTGTGATAAGATCACATAATTATAAACATTATTATCAAACACACCGCTGACTCTTACCTGCAGAGTCTGCATATCCGAATTACGCACGGCAATCACATCGCCGACGGAAATACCCATATCCTCCGCTGCGCCCACAGATACCAACGCTTCACCCGCTCTGGGAACGGACAACTTTTGCTTGCCGCTGTGGAAATCGAAGAACGCTGATATATCCCCCTCCGGAACGACCATATACACATTCCGCACGCCGTCGCCGAACAACAGTTCCACACCGGACTGATGGGCAAAGCCCACATCCTCTGCATACTCAGAAACAGTATTCAAAAATTCCTGCCGCAGCGTATCATCCACACCGGATTCAAACTGGGCTGACATATCGTAAACAGTGATCTCCTCAAATTGGTACTGCACGATATCCATAACAGAATCGCCCAGACCAAAACCGGTCACCAGCAATGCTGTACAGCCGCCGATGCCTACCAGCATCATCGCCAGGCGCTGACGGTAACGGAAGATATTACGCCACATAACCTTATTAAGGAAACTGAACTTTTCCCAGAAAGGCAGATATTCCAAGAATATCTTCTTGCCGGAGGTGGGAGCTTTGGGACGGATCAGCTCCGCAGGCACTTCCCGCAGGGAAAGTCTGCAGCAGCTCCAGGTAACCAGCAGCATCGTTACTGTATATACCGCCACCACCGCGACACACAGCGGAATATCAAAAAGGATCTCCAGCTGGGGTGTCAGAGAAATAATAATGCTGTAGCCAGTCCATATTATCTTGGGGAAGATTACGCTACCTACCACTACGCCCACGCCGCATCCCAGTATAGCTGCTGTACCGGCATACATAAGGTATTTACCGATAATAGCCATATTGCTGTAACCCAGAGCCTTCAACGTACCGATCTGGGTACGTTCCTCTTCCACCATACGGGTCATGGTAGTAATGCATACAAGCGCAGCCACCAGCAGGAAGAACACCGGGAATACCCGGGAAACACCGGCTACGATATCAGAATTGCTGTTCACTGCGATATAGCCTGCGTTTGTATTTCTATCCAGCAGATACACCTCTGGATCTGTCATCTCATCCAGTGTACGCCGGGCGTCCTCCAGCTTGATTCTGGCATCTTCCAGTTCCAGGCGACCTTCTTCCAGTTTGTCAAGGGCTTCTTGCCTACCCTTTTCAAATTCGGCTTTTCCTTCTCCTAACTGTCGCCAGCCATCTTCCAAGGCCTTTTTGCCTTCCTCCAGTTCCACGCGGCTGATCTCCAGCTCCACTAAACCGTCATCCAGCTTCATCTGGGCTTCATCCAGCTGCAATTGTGCGGCAGCAAATTCCGTATCCGCCTGCAAGCGGCCGGTTTCAATTTGCAGCAAGCCGTCCTGGATTAGAGCTAGGCCCTCAACCAGCTGAGCCTTTGCAACTTCCAATTGTTCCTTTTGCGCCAAAAGCTCTTGCTTTGTAGTTTCCAGCTCTGCAAGCTGCGCCTGATAATCGGCAAGCTGTTGTTCCATCTGCGCTTTTTGGGCAATCAGATCCGCTTGCCGCTGCTTCAGATTATTCAATTCCTCTTCCAGCCGGGTAATTGCCTCTGTGGGCAGAGATTGATCCACCTTTGCCTGCTCCAGCGCCGCCTCTGCTAAGGGAATGGCAGTTTCAAGCAGACCTAAAGTTGTGTCATAGGCGCCAAGTGTGCTTTGCGCTGTAGTAATACCAATATTTATCAGCGCCGCGCCTGATTCGATCTGCTGCAAGCCATCATTGATCTGCTCCAAACCGCTTTCGACAGCAGTAAGGTTCTTTTCCACCTCAGCCTTTTGCTTGATAAGCTCTGCTTGCGCATCATTCATCTGCTTGTAAGTTTCTGCTTTTGTCTGCAGAAACTGTTTTCTGCTTTGGATCAGTAATTTCTGCCCCTCACGCAGTTCCTTTTCTCCCTGAATCAGCAGTGTTTCACCGTCAGCAAGCAGCTTTTCATTATCCAGCAATTGCTTTTCGGCGTCATTAAGCTCTTTTTCTGCCTTTTCCAGCTCTGCAAGAGCCTCCTGTTTGCCTTCTTCATATTGCAAAAGCCCATCGTTATACTCCGCCAAACCATCTGCATACTGCTGCTCGCCATCGGCCTTCAGCTGCTCATACCGATTTTGTGCCAGCAAAAGCAATTGGCTTTCCAATCTGTCCGCCACGTCGCTGACCGCCTGATCGTATTCATCCGTATAAACAGCATACTGACCGTGGATAGTAATATCGATCATGGCATAATAATCCATATTGAATGCTTCCTGGGGAATATAAACAAAAGCGGTGACAGAACCGTTGCCCAGGGTGGTATTGCCCCGGGTCATATCCATAAACAAGGGCGAATTTACGTAACCTACCACAGTAAACTCTGTCACATGCAAGCTATCCAACGTATCCTGAGAATTATTATTGCTGACAGTAAAGGTCGTGCCTAAAACGGAATCGTCCAAATGCGTGCCGTCAGCCAGACATTCGTTGGGCGCTTGGGGCATTCTGCCCCCAAGCAAATACACCTTATTGATCTGCTCCGGTACACCATAGAGCTGATAGACCTGATCGCCATCCCGCTTGCCCATAGTGCCAAGAACATCCAGCATACGTATGCCTTCCGCCTGTGCAACGCCCTCCATTTTACTGATCTGAGACAGCTCCGTATCCGACCAGCCGTAGGCATTGGCAAGGCGCAGATCAAACATATTCTGCCGATCCATATACCTCTGTCCGGTATAGATCATATCCGTTTTCGTCGCCAGTAGGCCCACAAAAAGGCCTGCGCCAAGGGCGATAATGGCAACGATGGCTATGTACCTGCCGAATGAACGTTTTATGGAACGAAGCAGGTTTTTAACCATTGTTTGCTTCATATTTTACCACTCGATCTCCGACACAAGTCTCGGTTGTTCATTTACTTCCTGGGATACCACCGTGCCGTTCTTAACACGGATCACCCGATCCGCCATAGCGGTCAAGGCGCTGTTGTGGGTAATGATGATCACCGTCATACCGGTCTTTCTACCCGTGTCCTGCAATAGCTTCAGGATCGCCTTGCCGGTTTGATAATCTAATGCGCCGGTAGGCTCATCGCACAAAAGCAGCTTAGGGTTCTTTGCCAGAGCTCTTGCGATAGCCACCCGCTGCTGCTCACCGCCGGAAAGCTGGCTGGGAAAGTTCTTCATGCGCTCGGCAAGGCCTACATCCGTAAGGATCTGCCGGGCATCCAGGGGATTCTTGCAGATTTGATTAGCCAGCTCCACATTCTCCAAAGCGGTCAGGTTACCCACCAGATTATAAAACTGGAACACAAAGCCTACATCCAGCCGGCGATATTGTGTCAGCTGTTTCTTACTCAAGGCAGAAACCTCCTGACCGTCCAGAAACACCTTACCGGAGGACAAACTGTCCATTCCGCCCAAAATATTCAAAAGCGTTGTTTTACCGGCACCGGAAGGGCCGACAATTACCACCAGCTCACCCTTTTCAATAGAGAAACTGGCATCATGCAAAGCATTGATCTGCACCTGCCCCATCTCATAAATCTTACTTACATTCTCAAATTCCACATATGCCACAGCGCTCACCTCACAAAAAATCACTTTCTTCTGTACTTAAATACCACATATTTTGTTGTAATATAGTTTAACGTGGCAACCGCGACCATACCTGTTATACGCATAATATTGCCATTGAGGCCCAAAATCGTAACTGTGACCAAGCTAAACAACATTTCCAAAAGCCCAGAACCCATACGGGTTGTGACAAAACGGAAAAACTCTGTACACACAATATGCTTAGACCAATCCCGACTTTGGAACACAACGGGTTTATACAGGAAAAACGAAGCTGTCACCGAAGATGCCCAGGCAAGGGCCACACATATAGGCGCAGGCACAGCCGTTAAATTCAGCATAGGGAAATAAACCAGAGAATCTACCATTGTGGCAAAAAAACCCACGGCAACATATAAAATGATCTGTCGGTGCTTTTCAAAAAGCGCCCGTAGCCTCTTCATCACAGCTCACCTCCCGCAAATTGTGGTATTATATTTTAACACAATTATTAGGAATTAGCAAGAAAATATAATCAGCCGGCAAATTAATGCCGGCTGATATGTTATAATCCCAAATCCTCTCCAACCAGGATAAACTTGATCCGACCTGCAGGACGGCAATTTCTGGTAATTACGATCTGATTGCAAATACATTCCTCAGATTTACAATCGGCGCATATACCGGTGGCATCACAGGGAACATTTTTATGAAAGCGCTGCTGATTCATGGGAGCAGCCACAGTACGGGCGCGGATAACCGCTTTCTCCAAGGTGTCCTCCACCTTGTTCATACCGGCGATCACCAAAACAGATTTCGGTCCAAAGATGGTGGCCGCAACCCGGTTGCCGCTGCCGTCGATATTCACCATCTGACCGTCAAGGCTCAGGCCGTTAGCACCGGTAAGGAACACATCGCAGAACATACTAGCCCGCTGGGCCTGTTCCCGTTCTTCCATAGTTTTACAGGCTTCCCGATCAATGGCTTTATAATTGCCGTTACGAACAGCATCCATCAAACCAATCTGCTGCGCAGACAGCGCACCGCCCCAGCCAACACTAGCGCCTTCCGGGATCAGCGCAAGCGCCTGCTCCAAAGCAGACTGGGCATCCTCACAGTAATACGCCTCAAAATGACGGCTACGGAGGTTTTTCACCAAACGTTCGCCCCGCTTTGCATAATAAAGCTTCTTATGTTCAACCATAATTACATCTCCAACAGTTTTTCCACAGCTGCCAGCTTCAGGCAAACACAGAAAATGTCCATAGCCTTCTGCAGTTCCTCCACAGTAGGCAGGCTGGGCGCAATACGAATATTGCTGTCATCCGGATCGATGCCATAGGGATAGGTAGCGCCTGCAGGGGTCATTACAACACCAACCTCCTTGCAAAGGGCCAAAGCCCGTTTTGCCGTACCCTTCATGGTATAAAGGCTTACGAAATATCCTCCCTTGGGGGCATTCCACCTTGCAAAGCCACAGGGCGCAAGTTCGCGGCTAAGCGTATCGGCCACCACCCGGAACTTAGGCGCCATAAACTTGGCGTGACCCTTCATAATCTCAATGGTATGGGCTTTATCCTTCAGGTACTTCACATGGCGCAGCTGATTGACCTTATCATAAGAAATCATCTGCACACTGAAAAGCTTGGTAAAGTAAGCAATATTCTCCACCGATGCGGCCATAACAGAGATACCGCCGCCTGCGATGGTGATCTTAGAGGTAGATGCAAACTCATATATCATATTAGGGTTTCCCGCTTCCCGGCAAAGGCCGATCATGTCCGGGAAAGGCACATATTCGCCTTCAAACTCGTGGATGCAATAGGCGTTATCCCACAAAATTGCAAAATCCGGCGCAGCAGGCTTCAAAGCTGCCAAGCGGCGAATTGTTTCATCAGAATAGATGATGCCGTCCGGATTGGAATACTTAGGAACGCACCAAATACCCTTAACCATGGGATCCTTCACCAGCTGCTCCACCATATCCATATCCGGGCCGTTGTCGGTCATAGGAACTGTAATCAGCTCAGCGCCGAAGAACTCCGTTACACGGAAGTGCCGGTCATAACCGGGACTGGGGCAAAGGAACTTAACCTTTTCTTCTTTGCACCAAGGTCTTTCGCTATTGACAAGACCATGGGTGTAAGCCCGGCTGATCACGTCAAACATCATATTCAGGCTGGAGGTACTGCCAATAAAGGTCTCCTCCACCTTGCAGCCCAGCACATCTGCCCAGTAAGCCCTGGCGCAGCGGATGCCGGCAAGCTCACCGTAATTACGAGTATCCACACCATCTACGATGCAATCTTCAGCAGTGGAAACAGCAGTCAAAATATCGCTGATCATATCCAGTTGTTCCTTAGCCGGACGGCCACGGGACATATCCAGCTTCAAATTCTTTGCCTTACATTCCTGGAAGGCTTCCTTCAGCGCAGCATGCTGAGCCATCAGCTCCTGTTTCGTCATGGCGGAATACAGCATAAGATCTTACTCCTTCGGTCTAATGTCATTTTTGCTATTATAAACGCATATTTTGAAAATTGCAACGAGAATATCCCGCATTTTCAGCTATTTTCGCCTAAATATCAGCACTTTGTCGCCATTGTACAAGGATGCGCATATACAAATGGGAAAATTATGCAAATTAATGCCTTGCAATTTTCCTTTCTATAGCATAAAATTGAGTGTAGTATTCATTTTTATTCGGAAAATAAGAAAGGGATCGGCCTATGGGTAATTCTATTTGTGTACCGGAAATCTTCGGCAGCGATGTTTTTAACGAATCCACCATGAAGGCGCGTTTGCAGCCTGAAATATTCGACAGCTGGAAGCAATGTATCCGGACCGGTACGCCTCTGCCTTTGGAAGTGGCCAATGAGATCGCCAGCGCCATGAAGGTATGGGCCATCGAAAAGGGCGCAACCCATTATACGCACTGGTTCCAGCCCATGACCGGTATTACCGCCGAAAAGCACGATTCTTTTATCGAGCCTGCCGGCGAAGGCAAGGTCATTATGGAGTTTGGCGGCAAATCCCTGGTTCGTGGTGAGCCGGATGCTTCCTCCTTCCCCTCCGGCGGTCTGCGTGCTACCTTTGAAGCCCGCGGCTACACCGCCTGGGACCCCACTTCCTTTGCCTTTGTCCGTGACGGAAGCTTGTACATCCCCACCTGTTTCTTCTCCTATACTGGCGCAGCGCTGGATAAAAAGACCCCGCTGCTCCGTTCTATTGACGAAGTTTCCAAGGAAGCCGTCCGCATTCTGCGGCTTTTTGGCGATACCGAGACCCAGCGTGTCATCCCCTGTGTTGGCGCTGAGCAGGAATATTTCCTGCTGCCCAAGGATATGTATGCCAAGCGGGAAGACCTGCGGCTGACAGGCCGTACCCTTTTCGGCGCTCTCGCCCCTAAGGGTCAGGAACTGGGCGACCATTACTTTGGCACCATCCGCACCCGTGTCTCCAACTTTATGAAGGATCTGGACGAACAGCTGTGGCGGCTGGGAATCCTGTCCAAGACCAAGCACAATGAGACCGCTCCCTGTCAGCATGAGATCGCTCCTATTTTTACTGACGCCAACAGCGCCTGTGATGCCAACCAGCTGATTATGATGGTGATGAAGAAGTGCGCTGCCAAGCATAATTTGGTATGCCTGCTTCACGAGAAGCCCTTCCAGGGCGTCAACGGCTCCGGCAAGCACAATAACTGGTCACTGAGCACCGACGGCGGGAAGAACCTGTTTAGCCCGGGCAAGACCCCCCGGCAAAATGCCCGTTTCCTAGTGTTCCTGGCTGCATTTGTGAAGGGTATTGACGAATACCAGGATTTTCTCCGTTCCACCGTTGCATCCGCCGGTAACGACCACCGGCTGGGCGCACACGAAGCGCCTCCGGCAATCGTTTCCATTTTCCTGGGCGACGAGCTGACCTCTATTGTGGAATCCATTATCAACGGCACCAACTATCAGGAGCCGGATAAGAGCACCCTTCGCATTGGCGTAGACGTGCTGCCCGCCATCCCCAAGGACACTACTGACCGCAACCGCACCTCTCCCTTGGCTTTCACCGGTAATAAGTTTGAGCTGCGTATGCTGGGTTCTTCCCTATCCATTGCAGGCCCGAATATTGCCCTGAACACCATTATGGCTGAGGAGCTGCGGAAATTTGCTGACCGGCTGGAAAAGGCTGAGGATTTCGACTCTGCGCTGCAAAATCTGGTTTGGGAAACCTTTACCAACCATCAGCGGATTATCTTCAACGGCAACGGCTATACCGAGCAGTGGAGGCAAGAGGCGACCCGCCGTGGATTAAGCAACCACGCATCCACCGCAGACAGCCTGCCCACCTATCTGGATCAAAAGAACATTGACCTTGTAATGCGTCACGGCATCTTCACCGAAGAAGAATTCCGCGCACGTCATGAGATCCACGTGGATAACTACTGTAAGATCATTCATATCGAGGCTATGACCAGTGTGGATATGGCCATGCACCAGATTCTGCCCGCTGCTGTCAGCTATACCAGCGATCTTTGCAAGGCCATTGAGCGCAAGCAAGCACTTGGACTTCCCTGCAACGCAGAACTCGCCATTACCAAGCAGTTGTCTGCCGCAACGGATGCGCTTTACGATTACTGCCAGAAGCTGAAGAAGCATTTACAGAATGTACCCCCCTGCAGAGAAGATGCAGCAAGCTTCTATCACAGCGTTATCAACGCCGATATGACCGCCCTTCGCAAAGAAGCAGACATTTTGGAGCAGCTCACTGATAAGAGCTACTGGCCCTATCCTACCTATTCCGATCTGCTCTTCTATTAAGCATAAAGATCCCGCAGCATTTACGCTGCGGGATCTTTTTATTTACCTGTTGAGCCAAAGCCACCGGCAGCGCGCTCTGTGTCCGAAAGCTCTGCTACTTCAGAAAAAGCTACATTCAGCACCGGTGTAATCACCAGCTGAGCAACCCGTTCGCCATGAGCGATGGTTTGAGGCGCTTTTCCGTGATTATGCAGGGCTACAATAAATTCCCCCCGATAGTCGCTGTCGATCACACCTACCTTATTGGCAGGGGCAAGATCCCGCTTGCAGGCAAGACCGCTGCGGGCATAGATCAGGCCCACATAACCGATAGGCAGCTCCATAGCCAAACCGGTAGGCACAAACACGGTGCAGCCGGGATCTACCGTAACATCCGCATCCAGGCAGGCATACAGATCCGCACCTGCCGCCTGGGCAGAACCATAAGTAGGTAAAATTGCGTTTTCCTTTAACTTTTTAACAGAAACATTCATTATTTCATACCTCTTTTCTCACCTTGCCAGTCTTCCCACAAAACAACATTGCCTGTTTTGAGAGATTCCGACACATTAATCAGCCGCTGATTGGAAGAGCCGCGAAAACGCAGGGATAAATCCTTTTTCTCCATCACAAAGGGGCCATCCACCAGAACATCCAAATAGCCTAAATATTCCATAGTCAGTTCCTTATTACCCAGCCGACCGTAGAGCAGATCTTTGTCAAACAAATAACCGGAAAAGGCCCAAATGGACTTATCGGGGAACTTTTCCTTAACACGGCGCAGAAACTTAACGATAGGGCCTTGATTCTGGGGTTCAAAAGGCTCGCCACCCAAAAGCGTCAGCCCCTTAATATGGTCAGGCGCCAGCATGGAAAGGAGCATATCCTCCGTTTCCTCGGTAAAGGGCTCGCCGTAGTTAAAGTCCCAGGCGATCTCATTAAAACAGCCCTTGCACCGATGAGTACAGCCGGAAACAAACAGGCTCACCCGCACACCGGGGCCGTTGGCTATATCACAGTTTTTGATAGTTGCGTAATTCACTGGAAACCTCCAAGTTCTTCATAAGGAATCTGCCAATCGCCTCCCGACATTTCTCCGGGGCAACCGGAAAGCATTTGCCGTGGGCAGCGCCCTGGATCAAAAGCAGTTCCTTTTCACCGGTATAAGCGTCATAAATCTGCTGAGACATAAAAGCCGGCACAAAGGTATCCGCCGTTCCGTGGATCAAAAGCACCGGGAGTTTACCCATATTCAAGGTCTTGCGGCTATCCATTTTGTAGATGCTAAACCGGGCAAAAAGTCTTGCGCATAAATCTGTAATCCATATAAAGGGCCAAGCCGGCAATCGGAAATTATAGGTAAATACATGGGACAGGATCGCATTTGGTGTTGTAAAGCCGCAATCCGCAATAATGCCACGCACGTTTTCCGGCAGCTGGCGACCGGCAGAAAACATCACCGTTGCCGCACCCATAGAAAGGCCGTGGAGGATCACCGGACAGCTGGTCAGCATCCGGTTGTGATATTCTAACCACGTAACAATATCCCGGCTCTCCTGCGTTCCCAAGGTAATAAATTTGCCCTGACTTTTGCCGTGGGCTCGCTCATCGATCAGCAGCAGATTCATCCCCTGCTCCCTATAAAAAGCGATAGCATCACCAAACTCGATATAAGAATGGCTGCGGTAGCCGTGAGCGATCAAAACCGTTCCCTTCGCATGATCCGCAGGAATCCATCGGGCAAATAACGTAAGTCCGTCGTGGCTTACCGTATACACCTCATGAATGCCCGCATCGCAAAGCATTTGATGGGTCTTCCTGAATTTAGGAAACCGCCCCTCGTAAATCGTGCCCTTCACCGCTTCTTCATCCAAAATATCCACCTGCAGCCGTCTGCCGCTGAATACGAAAAAACAACTGATACCCAGAATCAGGACTACGAGGAATAAAAAGGCTAAAATATATAGAGCAATCATATTACTGTTTCTTTTCGCTGAGTTTGTTAAGGTACGGGAAGCACAGCGGCCATACCACACCGGCAACAACAACGATCAGGAAATACCGGGCGGCTCTTCCGGGGAAATAGCCAAATGCATTAGTAAAGACAGAGCCCAAGCCTTCCTTAACAGCAAGCACCAGCACAAGACCAAGGACAACCTTAATGATCTGCACCCACCAAACGGCCTTCTCAGAAAAATGCATCCATTTCTGATCTGCCGTGTACACAACAAGGAAACCAAGCAGCGAGCCTAACAAAGTATACGCATTTTTCGCAGCAGATTCCCAAGGCGTAGTTTCTGCCAGGACATCATACACATAAACCTCTGCCGGGAACGGATAAATGTGCAGGAACAATACATAGCCTACAGAAATCACCGTCATCGCCGCCAGCACGTAGGGCAGATACTTACCGTTCTTACCCAATACCAGCGGATGCATCACCAGCAAGATCACAACGGAGATCACAGCGCCGATGGCAACGTCCAAGGGCGTATGCACGCCCACATACATTCTGGAAAAAGGTACTAAAACACAGGCCGCCAGACACAAAGCACGAACCAGCAGGCTCCTGGAAGTAACCGCAATGCCGCCAAACGTGCCGATTGAGCTTTGGGTATGTCCGGAGGGGAAACTGTAACCGCCTGCGCCTTCCCTCGCCTGCTCCAAAATGGTAAAATTCTTATCCTGATACCAGGGTCTGGGAACACGGCACCATATCTTCATAAACTGACTGGTGATCGTGCCTAAAAAGCCCACCGCCAGCACATAGTAGCCCCGACGCTTGTCCACACACCAAAACAGGATGAGCGCAACCACCAAAAATGCGATCTCATCTCCCAGATATGTAACCGCCAGCATAAATTCATTTAAGCCCGGAATACGGATAGATTCGAGCCAACGCAGAAAGTCCATACAGCACCTCCTAAATAAGCTGTTTCTATTATACACAATCATTTGCCAAAAGTAAAGAACAGACACTCTTGTCTTTTCAATGCAGCTGGGGTATAATAGAAACAGAAAGGATTTGATTTTATGTTCTATTACGGCTTTGATTTTACCTATGTTGTGCTGGTGCTCCCCTGTGTGCTGCTTTCTCTGTGGGCAAGCTACCGGGTAAACAGCACCTTCAAGAAATATTCCCAGCAAGCATCCCGCCGCCGGCTCACCGGCGCCCAGGCAGCTGACCGGGTGCTGCGAAGCCACGGCGTTACAAATGTACGCATCGAGCGTGTTTCCGGCAACCTGACGGATCATTATGACCCCAAGGCAAATGTGATCCGCCTGTCTGACAGCGTATATGACAACACTTCCACCGCCGCCATCGGCGTCGCCTGTCACGAAGCAGGTCACGCCGTGCAGTACGCCCATCACTATGCCCCCATCCACCTGCGGGCCGCCATCATCCCCGTTACCAACATCGGCTCTAAGCTGGCGATGCCCCTGATCCTTGTGGGCCTGCTGCTGAACTCTTTAATGGCAGTTTCCTCCGACATTTCCTATATATTCGTTTATATCGGCATTGCCTGTTTCGGCCTTTCCCTGGTGTTCCAGCTCATTACCCTGCCTGTGGAATTCAACGCCAGCTCCCGGGCGATCCGAGCCATTCGAGATTCTGAACTGCTAACTAGCGATGAGTTAAAGGGCGCAAAAAGAACGCTGACGGCTGCCGCTTTAACCTACGTTGCAGCTGCCGCTGTTTCCCTGGCTCAGCTGCTGCGTTTAATCCTGCTTTTCGGTCGCAGAAGAGACGATTAAATGCCTGAATTTTCCGCCCCGGCACTTGACAACCGGGGCGGGTTTCATTATACTTCTTGTGTGAAAAGTATGAAAAGTAGGAGTTGATCTTATGGCCGCAGGCAAACACCTGCTGGGCAAAGGCAATGCCCGCAGAGTATTTGGTACAGCCAAGGTAGGCGACCGTGGTCAGATCGTGATCCCCAAGGAAGCACGGGAGCTTTTCCGCATCCGCCCGGGAGATACGCTGCTGATCATGGGTGAGGAGAACAAGGGGTTAATCGTATCCCGACCTGAAGTCCTTGCTGATCTTGCCGACCAAATATTCGAAACTAAAGAAGGAAAAGAAAAATGAAAGAACTGCTGAATTTATATGAAGAAATGGGTGTCTCTCAGGCTGTCTATGCCTACGGAGAAAAGGCCCTTGATAAATTAAAGGAACGGTTTGCTGAAATTGACCGCATTGCTGAATATAACCAGGCAAAGGTGCTGGGCGCCATGCAGAAAAACCGGGTCAGCGCCGCTTGCTTTGCAGCAACCACCGGCTACGGCTATGATGATGTAGGCCGTGATAATCTGGAAAAGGTATACGCCGACGTATTCCACACCGAGGCTGCCCTGGTACGTCCTCAAATCACCTGCGGCACCCACGCCCTGACGGTTGCTCTGCCCGCTACCCTGTTACCCGGTGACGAGCTGCTCTCCCCCGTTGGCCTGCCCTATGACACCTTGCAGGAAGTCATCGGCATTCGTCCCAGTCCCTGCTCTTTGGCAGAGTATGGCGTTTCCTACCGGCAGGTAGACCTGCTTACCGACGGCACTTTTGATTATGACGGCATCCGCGCCGCCATCAACGAAAAGACCAAACTGGTGACCATCCAGCGTTCCAAAGGCTATGCCACCCGCCCCACCTTCTCTGTAAAGCAAATTGGTGAGCTGATCGCTTTCTGCAAGTCCATCAAGCCGGATGTGCTGATTATGGTGGATAACTGTTATGGCGAATTTGTGGAAACCATTGAGCCCTCTGATGTAGGCGCAGATATGGTGGTGGGCTCTCTGATTAAAAACCCCGGCGGCGGCCTTGCTCCCATCGGCGGCTATATTTGCGGCACGCAGGAATGTGTCAACCGCTGCGCTTACCGGCTGTCTGCTCCCGGCTTAGGTCAGGAAGTAGGCGCAAACCTGGGCCTGATGCCTTCGCTGTATCAAGGCTTCTTCCTTGCGCCTACTGTAGTAGCCGGTGCAGAAAAGGGCGCGATCTTCGCAGCCAATCTGTATGAGCCCTTGGGCTACCGCTGTGTTCCCAACGCAACCGAAAGCCGCCACGACATCATCCAGGCAGTAGAGCTGGGAAGTGAGGAGGCGATGATCGCCTTCTGTAAAGGCATTCAAGCGGCTGCCCCGGTGGATTCCTTCGTCACCCCCCTGCCCTGGGAAATGCCCGGCTATGATGATAAGGTCATTATGGCAGCCGGCGCATTTGTGCAAGGCTCTTCCATTGAGCTTTCTGCCGATGGCCCGATCCGTGAGCCTTACGCCGTATATTTCCAGGGTGGCCTTACCTGGTGTCACGCAAAGCTTGGTATTTTAATGAGCCTGCAGCAAATGGTAAATGCAGGACTTGTGAAATTATAAGGAGAGATAAAAATGAATTGGTTAGTATTCTCAATCGCAACCGCCATTCTTTGGGGCGCTGCCGAACTGTTTTACAAAAAAGGCGCACGCCCTGAAGAAAAATACTCCCACCTAAAAATCTGTGTATGGGTAGGTATTGTTATGGGCGCCCACGCCATCTTCACCCTACTGACACAGGATATCAACTATAACCCCATCAACATACTGATCTACCTGCCTGTTTCTCTGTTTTATATCATTTCTATGGCATTTTCCTATTTTGGAATGCGCTTTCTGGAGGAATCCATTTCCGACCCTATTGAAAACACAGCCGGTGTCATTTGCGTTCTTTTGTTTGCTGTGTTTATGGGCGACGAATTCCACTGGCTCACCTGGCTTGCTGTTTGTGTCATCGCAGTTGGCGTTATGGGTGTCAGCTACTTAGAAAACCGCGGTGAAACACAAAGAAAAAAGGTCTACGGCAAAAAGCTCGCCATCGTTGCTTTCTGCATGCCTTTTGTATATGCTCTTTTGGATGCCTTTGGCACATTCTTTGACGACGCTTTTTTCCTGGTGGAAGATTTAGCAAATGCGCCCTTTGTAGATGTGACTGAAGAGACCATGGAAGCGGTAGCCAACACAAGCTACGAACTGACTTTTGCAGCTTTTGCTCTGATTCTGTTTATCTTTATGAAAGCCAAGGGCATCAAGTTTGGCCCAGTTTCCAAGAGTAAAGACAAGATCTTGGCCGCTGTATTTGAAACCGGTGGCCAGCTCACCTATGTTTATGCCCTCGGTGGCGTAGACGCAGTTGCTGCCCCCATTCTTTCCTCTGTTTGCGTTGTTTCTCTGGTGCTTTCCCGCATCTTCCTGAAGGAAAAACTATCCTGGAAAACCTACGCCTTTATTACAATTGTGATCATTGGTATCTTGCTGCTGGCAATAAGCGAAGAACTGTAAGCAATAACATAAAAGAACCGGCTCATCTGAGCCGGTTCTTAATTTTGTTTAGAAGTAAATCTAAAAGCACAAAGGTTGCGTTTCCAAGCAGCACCATAATCGCACCGGATATAAGCCCAAACTCAGCATATTCCTGAGCAATCTCCGCAAGACCAAATACGCTTAGCAGCAGCCAATACATGACGGCCAGCGCAATATTGAAAAACAGCAATTTCCACATTAGGCTAAGTGGCCATTTTTCCAAATAATGCTTCACAATGGGATACCAGCCCAAAAAGGCAAACACCGCTGCTGCTTCCTTGTCCGGGCCTAAAAGCACCGCAAGAATACTCACAGCCCCGTACCAGGCCCAGCCGATGCGCTTGCCGCACAGGTGGCACACTAGGTAAAGAATCACCAGGCACAGCACAGGACACACAAAGGTAGCCACCGGGATCAAGCCGCCCAGGCACATAATCACAGTCGCCAGGGCTGCCAATATGCCGCCCAAAGCTACGGCTTTCGCAGAGCCAACTCTCATTTTTTCTTGCCGTTCAGCTTCAGCAGGCCGTACTTAATATCCCACAGCTTTTGGGAAAGGTCTACGTAGTAGGTATGGGGATTGTCAAAACGTTTCACTTCATCCCACAATGTATCCACCTGCTCTAAGCAATAGCGGCGCACCTCATGAAGTTCAGGACACTTATATACCAGTTCGCCATTTTTAAAAATCGGTACCATCAATTCCTTAGCTGTGAAATTGTACACCGTCTTGGTCTTCCAGGTAGCTTCCGGATCGAAGATCTCCATTTCGCCGCTGTCGTCAACCGTTTCATCGTAAACGCACAGGTAGTCAGCGATGGCCTTGCCGGTATCGTTACCAAAGAAGCGGTAAAGCTTCTTGAAATGAGGATTGGTAATCTTGCCGGTATTTTCGGAAATCTTGATCTTGGGTTGGATCGTGCCGTCATCCTTTTCCACAGCAGCCAGCTTATACACGCCGCCGAATACCGGCTCGCTCTTAGCTGTGATCAGCCGCTCACCTACGCCAAACATATCGATCCGCGCGCCCTGGTGCAGAAGATCCTGAATAATATACTCATCCAAGGAGTTAGAAACAGAGATCTCACACTCCGTCCAACCGGCTTCATCCAGCATCTTTCTTGCCTGCTGGGAAAGATAAGCCATATCACCGGAATCCAAACGAATGCCGCACTTGGTAATACCCATAGGCTTGAGCACCTCATTAAAAGCGCGGATGGCATTGGGAACGCCGGACTTGAGAGTATTATAGGTATCCACCAGCAGCGTTGCGTTGTTGGGATACATCTGGCAATAGGCCTTAAAGGCTTCGTATTCCGTATCAAACATCTGCACCCAGGCGTGAGCCATCGTGCCGCCGGCATAGACGCCAAACAGCTGATCGGAAATGGTGCAGGCCGTACCGGCACAGCCACCGATGTAAGCCGCCCTTGCTCCCAGGATAGCAGCATCTGCGCCCTGAGCCCGGCGAGAGCCGAACTCCAGTACCTTTCTACCCTCCGCAGCCCGGACGACCCGGTTTGCCTTGGTGGCAATCAGACTCTGGTGGTTAACAGACAGCAGAATAAAGGTTTCGATGAGCTGCGCCTGGATAGCAGGAGCGCGAATAGTCATAATCGGCTCCTTGGGGAAAATAGGCGTACCCTCCGGAACTGCCCAAATATCGCCAGTGAAACGGAAAGTTTCCAGATATTTCAGAAAACCCTCCGTAAAGATGTTCCGCTTACGCAGATATTCAATATCCTCCGCATCAAAATGGAGGTTCTGAATATAATCCACGATCTGCTCCAAACCGGCTGCGATGGCAAAACCGCCCTTATCCGGGCATTGACGGAAGAACACATCGAAATAGCAAATGCGGTCTTTATAGCCGTTTTCAAAGTAACCATTACCCATTGTCAGCTCATAGAAATCGCAAAGCATCGTCAGATTCAGTTTCTCGTTTTCGACCATATGGGTCACCTCACTTTTTATTATGACAATATTATAAATCAACCCAAAATAAATAGCAATCCTTTTTATTGACACATCCGATATTTTCATTTATATTTTAAGTAGAAAAGGAGTGATTATCATGGATATTACCATTGGTATGAAAGGGCGGGCAGACAGCTTTGTGGAGCGGGAAGATACCGCTTTAGAGGTTGGCTCCGGCTCTTTACTGGTATACGCTACCCCTTGTATGGTTGCATTAATGGAAGGCGCTGCCTGTGAAGCTATCGCCCAGGCTCTGCCAGAGGATAAGACCTCTGTGGGCATCGAGCTTGCCATTTCCCATATCTCTGCCACGCCGGTGGGTCTGGATGTATGGGCAGAAGCCGAAGTAACCGCAGTTGAAGGCAGTGTCGTTACCTTTGCCGTTACCGCCTACGATGAAAAGGGCAAGATCGGCGAAGGCAGCCACAAACGGGCAATTATCAACACCCAGCGATTCTTAGATAAAACCTATTCTAAAATTTAAGGGGGATAACATTATGGAAGATTACGGCGCAATGATAAGAGGCGTATTCGAAATGGGCAGCATAAGGGATGCAGAAGCTTTGTTTGAAGCCATCGTACGTAACGCCTTCCCCACCAACGATTTCCGCCGTCTGGAGCTGATCCGCTTTGTAAAAGAAGGCCAGTACATGGAAGGCAGAAGCTGGAACCACGTATTTGAGATGAAGGCAGACACCTACAAAGGCTCTCCCGTCTGGGATGTGTCCTGCCGCCGGGTGACTATGGGAACTTCCAAAGAAAAGAAAGTACTTCTTGATTATATGACCCTTGGCTTTTTACAGTATAATGATTAAAGAAATGACCGCATCCACCTGGATGCGGTCATTTCTTTTACATTTCCTGTCTGCCTTCCAAAGCTCTGGAAAGGGTCACTTCGTCGGCATATTCCAGCTGACTGCCTACAGGCACGCCGTAAGCCAGGCGAGTCACCTTAACCTCCATAGGCCTGAGCAGCCGGGAGATATACATAGCGGTAGCCTCTCCCTCAGTATCCGGGTTGGTTGCCATGATCACTTCCCTGACGTTGCCCTTTGCCACACGGGCCAAAAGCTCCTTAATACGAATATCATCCTGAGTCACGTGATTCAATGGGGAGATCACACCATGTAGCACGTGATACGTGCCGTTAAACTCACGGCTGCGCTCCATAGCGATCACGTCCTTGGCTTCCGCCACAACGCAGATCACACTTTGGTCTCGCAGATCATCAGCGCAAATCGCACAAACTTCCCGATCCGTCAGATTTTGGCACACCGGGCAGGTATGGACAGTTCTTTTGGCCGCAATAATGGCATCGGCAAAAGCCTGGGCCTCATTTTCCGGCAGGCCAAGCACATAAAAGGCAAGGCGCTGAGCAGTTTTGCCGCCAATACCGGGCAGTCTTGCGAACTGATCAGCTAAATCCTGCAGCGCTGCGGGAAAATACTGCATTTAGAACAGGCCTCCTAAATTCAGGCCGCCGGTCAGACGGGACATATTGTTGGCAGAATCCGTATCGGCTGCACGTACAGCCTCATTAATGGCGGCAATAATCATATCCTGCAGCATTTCCACATCATCAGGATCAACCGCCTCCGGATTGATCTCCAAAGACATAACCTGATGCTTACCGTTAACAGATGCAGTAACCATACCGCCGCCTGTGGTGGCAGAATAGGTCTTGTTCTCCATCTCTTCCTGCATACGCAGCATATCCTGCTGCATCTTCTGAGCCTGCTTGATCATAGCAGCCTGATTCATTCCACCGGGCATACCCCGGAATCCACCTTTAGCCATAATATTTCTCCTTAATTTTCCTTAATACGAATAATATCCGAATGCTCTGCGCCAAAACGCAGGAGCTTTTCCATTTGCTCGCTCTTATCGCTGTAATTGTTGCCGTCAGCAACTGTAACAGCTACCGGTTTTCCCAACTTTGCAGACGCTTTTCTCGTGACCATTTCCAATATATCCGGCCGTTTAACAACATCTTTTGCAAAATCAGTAGCGCAAACCAGCACCAACCGGTCACCCTTCAAAACGCCCTTTACGGGAGAATTTGCCGGCGCAAAGAAGGAAGAATAGGGCGGCTTCAGGGACTTATACACCTGCTCGGCCACATCCGGCCAAAAGCTGGCCGGCGCTGCGTCCTGCAAGGGGGGTTCCTCTTCCTGGATCTTTTGGGGGGCAGGTTCTTCCTTTTTTTCTGCCACAAGCGCCGCCGGTGCGGCAGGCTGGGCAGGGACAGCCGTTACAAAACCGCCGGCAAGCTGCTCTTCCAAATGAGAAATACGGGCATTTAACGCATCCGGGTCTAAGGTCAGCTCAGGCTGACACATATTCACCAGGCACATTTCCGCATCCAGCCGCTTGCTGGCGCTTCTGGTAAAGCCCGCAACCGTCTGTTGGATCAAGGTGACCATACGCACCAATTCTGCGTGAGAAAAACGCTTGGTCAGCTCCATCACTTTCTGATCGGATGCTACACCGGAAAGCAGGCTGATGCCCTCCTTGGGAGCAGACTTAATTACCATAAGATCCCGAACCAGGCAGGAAAGCTCATCCATCAATGCGCCCATATCCTTGCCCTCTACATAAAAGCGGTTTAATAGGCTCAGGGCCTGGGCCGTGTCCTTATTGGCAATATGTTCCATCATCTGTCCGCAATCCTGAATACCGGCAATACCCAAACAAGCATACACCTTGTCGGCAGTCAGCTCACCGGTGGTAGCCGTAGCGCACTGGTCAAGCAAACTCAGGCCGTCACGCATACCGCCGTCAGCCAAGCGGGCAAGCACCCGAGCGGCAGAATCATCCAGATCGATATTTTCCTGATAAGCCACATACTGCAGTCTTGCGGCAATATCCTCCTGGCTGATCCGGCGGAAAGCAAACCGCTGGCAGCGGGAAAGGATGGTAGCCGGCACTTTGTGCAGCTCCGTGGTCGCCAGAATAAACAGCAAATGCTCCGGCGGGTCTTCCAGGATCTTAAGCAGCGCATTAAATGCGGAAATAGACAGCATATGCACCTCATCGATGATGTACACACGCATTTTTACCTGAGAAGGCGAATAGATAGCATCATCCCGCAGATCCCGGACATTGTCAACGCCGTTGTTGGAAGCTGCATCGATCTCCAGAACATCCATACAAGCGCCGGAATCGATAGCCTTACAGGCGCTGCAGCGGTTGCAGGGATTGCCATCAATGGGATTTTCACAATTGACCGCCTTTGCCAGGATCTTGGCGCTGGTGGTCTTGCCTGTTCCCCGGGAGCCGGTGAACAGATATGCGTGGCTGCATTTATTGTTCTGCAACTGATTTTTCAGGGTTTGGGTAATGGCCAGCTGACCTACTACATCATCAAAGGTCTGAGGCCGATATTTTCGATATAGAGCCTGATACAATCTGCTCACCTCCTAAGGCTGAGAGGACTCGAACGCAAACAGCCTCTCAGAATAAAAAGACCGGCTCATAACAAGATCGCACACCCACATTTGAGCAAGATGAACACGCGGTATCCATACAGCCAGCTCCGGATCGGCAACCTTAGCGGCACACGAAAAGATCCGCTTAATGCTGCTTGGTTCCCCACCTGACATGGTTCACGGGTTTTCGTTGCGCAAGACCGTTCCTTCAACACCGCTTATATGGGCCGGACGGCACTCAAACTCACCCGGGTGTGGGGATTCATCCCTGCTATAGCGGATTGCAGGCTACAGGGCACCGCTATCTCCCCGACTAGTGCGACCTTGTTACGAGCCGGTCAAGCCGTAACAAGGGGAATTTTTAGTTCGTCTTGGACTCGATAAAATCGGCCAATTCCTGGAACGTAGTGATCTTCTGATCCTCCATCTCCAGCTCAACGCCCAGCTCGCTTTCCAGATCCATGATCATTTCAACGATATCCAAAGAGTCGATACCCAGGCTCTCAAAGGTGCTGTCCGGAGTGATATCATCGGGGGTCAGGTCCAACTGCTTTACAGCATAAGATACCAGTTTCTCGTACATATTTTTATACCTCCAATAATCGTACCTGTCGATACTTCCTGTATTTTATTACATCCATCAGGATTTGTCAATGCTGGGTTTTGCCACAGCCATACCGGAGGCATAAGCGGTAGCCCAGGCGATCTGCAAATTAAAACCGCCGGTGTAGGCATCACAATCAATAATCTCCCCGGCAAAGTAAAGGCCCGGCACTTTCTTGGATGCCATAGTCTTGGGGTCGATCTCTGCCACCTTAATGCCGCCTCTGGTGATGATCGCTTCCCCGACAGGCCGCTTATCCGTAACTACTACATCAAAAGCTTTCAGCAGCTGCACAAGGGCAGCCCGATCCTGTTTCTTAAGGGAGTTTGCCTGTAAATCAGCAGGAATATGCAGCCTCCTCAGCACCACCGGGATCATAGATCTGGGAAGCAGATCGGTAAGGGCATTTTCCATTGACCGGTTTTGATACATTTGCAGATCCCGCAGGATCCGTTCATTCAGCTTACCCTCGTCCAACGCCGGTTTTAAGTCGATCACCAATTTGCAGGGCATAGATTTAATATGGGCGCTGGCGCTGAGCACCGTAGGCCCGGAAACGCCAAAATGGGTAAACAGCAGCTCGCCAAAATCCTTATAGAGCACCTTGCCCTTTTCGTCCAGCAGCTTTACGCCCACATTCCGCAGACTAAGGCCCTGCATATCCGGGCAATCCGGCCCATCGGTACACAGAGGAACAAGAGAACCTTCCGCAGGAACAACCGTATGGCCGGCTGTTTCTGCCAGTTTATAGCCATCGCCGGTAGAACCGGTAGTAGGATAGGACACGCCGCCGGTAGCTAAGATTACCCAATCGGCATCGTAACTATCCTTTTGTCCCTTAACACCGGTCACCACGCCATCGTCTAAGGAAAGCAACCTTACTCTGTCATTAATAACAGTAACGCCGGACTTCTTCAATGCGTCCTTCAGCGCATCCAGGACGCTCTGCGCCCGGTCACTCACCGGGAATACCCGGTTGCCCCGTTCTACCTTCAGCGGGCAGCCACAGCCCTCAAAAAACCGTTCAATATTCTCAGGGGGGAAGTTCTCCAAGGCGCTGTATAAAAACCTGCCGTTTTTCGGCACGCTCTGCAGCACTTCCTGAGCGGAGCAATGGTTGGTTACGTTGCAGCGGCCCTTTCCGGTAATCAGCAGCTTCTTGCCCAAGCGGTCATTGCGCTCCAAAAGCAGAACCTTTTGTCCCCTTTTAGCTGCGGTAATGGCAGCAAACATACCGGCAGGGCCGCCGCCTACCACAATTCCGTCAAACTTCATAGGCTGTCCACCCGCTTTTCGTAGACGTTGTTTTCATCCCATACCTTTTCCAACGTACCAAAGGTCTGCGCCAATGCATCCTCTCTTTGGGATGCCAGGGCAACGATGAGGGCATTGACCACACTTAATGGTGCAACCAGAGAATCCACCACAGAAACCATATCGCTCTTAGCAAGGAGCAAGTGGTCACAGCTTTCTGCAAGGGGGGAAAGATTACTGTTGGTCAGGCCGATGACCGTAGCGCCCACACTGCGGCAATATTCCGCACCCTTAACGGTAACGGAAGAATACCGGGGAAAGCTGAATGCGATCACCACATCATTTTTACCCACATTCACCAGCTTTTCAAACATCTCGCCTGTTCCGGAGGCAGTAACCGTATGTACCGAGTCGAACATATAGTTCAGGTAATATCCCATAAAGTTAGCAAGTGTAGATGCGGAGCGGACACCGATCAGGTAGATCCGCCGTGCTTTCAAAATAGCATCTACTGCATTTTGAAAGGCTGCAGAGCTAATATTCTCAGCGGTTTTTCTTACCTTTTCCGCATCTGCCTGCAATACCGCAGATAAAAGGTCTTCCTTGCCCATCCGGTCATTGGTCACGCCCATCCGCTGTACAGAGGTCAGGTTATTGAGCACCAGCTCCTGCAAAGCCTTCTGCATTTGGGGATAGCCGCTATAGCCCAGCTCCGTTGCAAACCGCACCACCGTGGATTCCGATACCCCTACGGTCTTACCCAGCCGGCTGGCAGTCATAAATGCGGCCTTATCATAATCCCGGAGCATATATTCTGCAATGCGCCGCTGACCCTTGGAAAAGGTGCGGGACATCACTTCCATTCTGCTTAAAACATCATTCATGGTCTTACTCCCATTTCAGGTGATTTCTCAAATGTTTCATTTCATCGTCCGTCAGATAACGCCACTTTCCGGCAGGCAGCTTGCCCAGTTCCAAAGTGCCTTCCTTAATACGGGCAAGGCGCTGCACAGCCATACCGGAAAGGGCACACATTCTGCGTACCTGCCGGTTTCTGCCCTCGTGGATGGTCACCAGAATGCGGGCCTTATCGCCATCGGCACTCAGTAACCGAATATCCGGTTTTGCTATTGTATATCCGTCCAAGGTGACCGGTTTTTCCAATTCACCCAGCTTTTCAGGACTATAGCCGCTGACAAGCACCAAATAGGTCTTATCCACTTCCCCCTTAGGGTGCATCATCGTATTGGCAAATGCGCCGTCGTTGGTAAAAAGCAAAAGCCCCTCAGAGTCCATATCCAGCCGGCCTACCGGGTAGACCCGCTTTCCGCAACCCATAACCAGTTGCGCTGCATTTTGTCTCCCCTTTTCGTCAGAAAGGGTGGTAACGTAGCCTCTGGGCTTATGGAGCATAATGTACACATATTCCTGCTTTTCGCCAATGGCTTTGCCATCCACACGGATCACATCCACATCCGGGTCAGCAGTTTGCCCCAGCTGGCATACTTCACCGTTACAGGTCACCCGACCCTCTTTGATCCAGCTTTCAGCCTGGCGGCGGGAGGCAAGCCCTCTGTCCGACAGGATCTTTTGAATACGGGCAGTCATCCTCGCCCCTCCTTTATGTATATCACCGCAAAAGCGGTGATCAGGTAAAAATCTGTTTTATTTTTTCCATGAGTCCAGGCTTTTCGTCCGGTGTGCGTTCCACAGTAGCACCGTAAATCAAAGGAACTTTCCCAACCGGTACACCATCGAGCAGCACGTGAGCAAAGCCAGCATCCTGCCCCTGAACAACAGGTGCATACACAAATCCCGGCGTGGGAAGCACAAGTTCCATAGTTTCACTTTCTGTAACTGCAAAAGAAAAGCTTTCTTCTGTAATCAGCTCTACATGACCGCACGCACCGCCAGCCACCTCTGCGTGACCTAACACCACACCCTCTGCCACAAGCTCCTTGACGCAAAACTGGGAAAAGCCATTCTCCAAAAGGGTTGCGTGATCCTTCCAATCATTTGGGTCATTCATAGTGACCACGATGATCCGCCTGCCCTGCCGGGTGGCGCTGGACACCAGTATCCGACCGGAAGCTTTGGTATAGCCGGTTTTTACACCGTCAGCCCCTTCCACACGCCACAAAAGCTTATTGTGATTTTGCAGACTGCGCTCCCCTACCCGCACATTTTTAGTAGATACGGTTTGGTAGAAAATGGGATTTTCCATAGCATAGGCGGCAAGCTTCGCCATATCCCGGGCGGTGGAATAATGGCCCGGAGCATCCAGACCGTTGGGATTGACAAAATGAGTATTATCCATCCCCAAGACCCGTGCCTTATCGTTCATCATTTCCGCAAAACCTTCCACAGTACCACCACAATAGATGGCTAAGGCCACGGCAGCATCGTTGCCGCTTTGAAGCATCAGGCCGTAAAGCAGATCCTGCACCGTCAGGATCTCCCCTTCACGCAGGTACATAGATGAGCCTTCAATGCCCACCGCCTGCTTGGGGATAGAAACCCGATCCAAAACATTGCATTGCTCACAGATCAAAAGGGCCGTCATAATTTTAGTAGTGCTTGCGATAAGCACCTGCTTATCCGCGCTCTTTTCGTAAAGCACACGCCCGGTCTGGGCATCCACTACGATTGCGTTGCTTGCAGAAACCGCCGAAACCGGCTGATTAGAAAGAAGGACGGCAGCCAGCAAAGCAGCTGCCATCCCGGCAAAAAATCGTTTCAAATTGATCACCCCGGTATAGTTTTGCCCGGGTGATTGGCTTTATTCCTCGGTCTTCTTGGTTTTGGAATCGATAAAGCTGGTAATTCTGTCCAACGTTTCAGGGATCATCTCCACCAAGCGATCGGTAGTGGTGTTGGCAGGCGTTGCCACAGGCATCATACGCACATTGCCGTCCTTAATGATCAGGAAGGCAACAGGGGTTACCTTTGCGCCGGCGCCAACGCCGCCGCCAAAGGGATTTTCGCCCTTGTTTGCATTCTTGGAAACAAAATCAGAACCGCCGCCGGCAAAGCCCACGCTCACCGTGGAAATGGGGATAATGGTAACGCCCTCTGCTGTGGTAATGGGGTCGCCAACCACGGAATTCACGTCCACCATCTGACGGATCTTTTCGATAGTAGCATCCAGCATATTAGGTAAATTCTTACTCATTATTTGCACCGCCTTCACTAAGTTTCATATTCTTTATTAGCCGCCAGCCGTATTTGCAGGCAAGGGCTATCACACGTCCAACTGTAATGGAAATATGCAGCTGGGCATATATGGTAGGCTCTGTTCCTTCAAAGTCACAGCCTACAGAAACATCCCGCTTTTTGATTATAAAAAACCGTTCCAGATAAGGCCAAAGATTACCGATGGCTGCCCAGGCTCTGCCGTAATTCAGCGCCATATCCGCAGGGTCACCGCCGGCCATCACATAATGCAGCCGAATATTCTTGACCCGCAGCTTACGGCGAAAATCGGAAAGAAAATCCGGCAGCTGCTTCAGCAGTAGCTTTAATGTCTGGGAACTCCCGCCTTTTTCCTTTTTTTCAGCAGGCTCACTTTCCTTTTGTACTTCCGGCTTCTTATCTGTTTTTACAGTCTTTTCTTTCTTTTCCTTCTTATCCCGGGGATAAAGGGTATAAGGAAACGGGCCAATATACAGCTTTGCTGCAAAGCCACCGGCATCATATATCCCCTTAACCGACAAGGGCAAGCAAGCCACTAACGTCACCGCCAGAGCGATGACCGCCAGCACCTGCCAGATCATACCTGAGCCTCCTGGGCAACAGGCTCGCCCTCCATATCCATCTGGATCTGGTCTTCCATAATGGGCTCACCCAGGCTCACCTTTTCAATGGGCGGAAGCTCCTCCAAAGAGCTCAGGCCAAAGGTACGCAAAAAGTCCGGCGTAGTGCGGTAAAGAATGGGTCTGCCAGGCACATTCAGGCGGCCTGCATCCTCAATGAGCTTTTTGTTCAGCAGCGCGCCGATAGAATAGGAGCTGTCCACGCCCCGGATCTGCTCTACCATCGCCTTGGTTGCCGGCTGATAATAAGCCACGATAGTAAGGGCTTCCAGCTGGGAAGCGGAAAGCTTGGGGGGCTTACGGGTCTCCAAAGCCTTGGTGATATGATCCGCCATCTCACCGGAAGACACCATCTGATAGCGGTTTTCCAGCTTCAAAATGCGGATACCTCTGCGGTTAAAAGAAAGCTCGTCCGCCAAAGCATCAGCGGCAGCAATAATATCGCTCTCATCCGTTTCCAGCACCATAGCCAGCCGGGAAACTTCGATTGGCTCACCTGCGGCAAAGAGGATGGCCTCAATGATGCGCTGTAATTCAGTTTGTTCCATTCGGCTCTTCCTCCATCGTAGTTTGGGTATCCTTAATCAGGCGAACATTGGGATTTTCGCCGGAAATATCATCTTCCAAAGACACAGAATTGGTCTTGCACAGCTCCAGCACCGCCAGGAATGTGGCGACGATCTCAGAGCGGGTCTTGCTGCCCTTAAAGAGATTCTTTAGCCGCTCGATGCCCCGGAGTACCAAGTTGCGGATCAGTTCTGTAGCCTTCCGGGTCACAGGATAGGGTTCTTTACCTACAATGCCCTTAAAGTTCACCGTAGGAGGCGGCAGACGGCGCTGACTTCTTTCTGCAATCTCGTCCAAAGCCCGGAGCATATCCGCGCTCTCATGGCGGTAGCGATAAGTAGCATCCCGGCGCAGGGGCTCCGGCTGCTTGACGAACAGGCAGCGACCTACTTCGTTTCTCGGCTCTAAAACCGTGACCGCCATGCGGATCTGATCCAGGGCTTCTCTGCGCTGACGCTCGATCAGGGATTGCCGCAGCACATCCAATTCGCTTTGGGCCTCGGCCGCTTCGGCAGCGGACAGGAGCATCTTGGTCTTAATAAGCATCAGGTGGGAGGCCATGGTGATAAACTCGCTGGCGATCTCCATATCCAATCGCTTCATTACCTCAAGATATGCCAAATACTGCTCCAAAATAGCCGTAATGGAAACATCCTGTATCTCTATTTTATTTTTACTCAGTAACAGGAAAATAACATCCAGAGGGCCTTCAAAATCCTCCACACCCTCATTACGGGTATGGACGATGCCCTCCAGCCTGTATTGCGGCTCTGACATAGCAAATCTCCTTGCACATACTTGCATACATTATAGCATTAATCCCCGTTTCTTGCAAGGGTCTTGCAGAATTTCCCCCTACTTTTTGCAAGAAAATATGCAATTTATTATTTTTCGGGAAAAGATTGCTATTTTCGGCAAAATGTGATAAAGTGGCTTCAAACGGAGGGATCGCATATGGAACGAAAGAATCGCTATTTGGAATGGGAAAAGCAAATGATCAAGGTACTGCTGGGTATATTCGGACTTTTTGTCCTTTATCTTGTCTTTGCCATGGCAGGCATTGTGTGGCTGAAGGTGATACTGAGTATTTTAACCATTTTAGCCAGCCTTTTATGCCTTGTCCTTTTGTATTTAAACGGTGAATTTGCCAAGCGCCGCAGCCAGTGGATGACTGTATCGGCAACCGCAGCCTTTTTATGCACCGTTGTCAGCCTGATTACCGGCTGCCCCTGAACAAGCAAAATCCCCGGTCAAAGGACCGGGGATTTTTTATTTATAAAAGCTGTTGCCGCCAATAAACTCACGAACCAGACTTGTGGGTGGAATCTCATCATCCACATCTGCTTCCAAAACATAATTTAATACCTTTACCACCGAACGAACCTGCTCGTAGCAGTCCTCCTCCGGTGTAATGGCTGTCAGCAGCGGATAAATGTACTTTTTCAGCACGGAAAGCTCATAAAGGGTAGAGCTGTTCAATATCCAATCCGCCTGCTCCTGGAAAGGATAGATCCACAGCTTCTCTCCCCTACGCACGCTGTCCCACATAGCCATAGTCTGCTGCACGGAAGAGCCACGGGTGGCATAGTCACGCACAATGCGACGCAAAAGCCGCAAATAGCTGGTGGGTATGCGGTTATGGTTATCCAAGTTCAGGGGGAGCAAGGGGCTCACATAAAGCTTAAAGATCCGCTTTCTGTCCAGACCGTCCGGCGTCAGTATCGGATTTAACGCGTGCAGACCTTCCACGATTATAACGGTATCATCCGCCAAGGTCATCGTATGGCCTTTCCACTCACGTCTACCGGTCTTAAAATTAAAAGTGGGCAATTCCACTTGCTCTCCATCCAGAAGCTGACCAAGCTGACGGCTAAACAGAGCCGTGTCAATGGTATTGATATGCTCAAGATCTACCTTTCCGTCCTCTCCGGGCTTAATCAAATGACGATCAAGATAATAATCGTCCAAACTCATGAGCACCGGCTTTTTACCGTGAACCCGCAGTTGGGTAGCCAGGCGGTTAGCAGAAGTAGTCTTACCAGAAGAGCTTGGGCCTGCCAGGAACACTACCTGCGCTCCGGCGCTGCACACCATATCCGCCACCTGAGAAAACTGCTTTTCGTGCAGCGCCTCATTGACCCGGATCAGCTCCCGAATCTTTCCGTTTTGCACCAGCTCATTCAGGTCAGCAACGGTCTGACATTCCATCAGGCGGCACCATTGCTTGCCCTGCTGACTGACCTTTTGGAAATTGGGCATAGGCTGATAGGTCGCCACCCGATCCGGGTCTGCATCATCCGGATACAAGAACAAAAAGCCCTCAGGATGGGGCAAGATCTCCCATACCTTCAAATAACCGGTAGAAGGGGCAAGCTCACCGTAATAGTACTCGGCGAAATCCCCATAAGTATACACATCAAAATGCTGGATATCCCGCCAATCAAGAAGCTTAGCCTTATCGATTTGGCCGTCAGCCAGGTACATTTCCTTAGCCTGCTTTGTGGTGATCCGCTGGCGGATCAAAGGGATATCCTGCTCCACAAGGCTTTGCACCCGCTCTTTCAAGCGCTGCCAGGAAAAATCGCAGCCGGAAACCTCAATAAACAGGCTTGGGCCTACGGTACAGCCTGCTCTGGCAACTGCATCAGGCCATAGCTGCCGGATCGCCAAAAACAGCACAAACTGGGCAGTCCTTGCATATACATCTCTGCCCACAGGATCAGCATAACGCAGCAGCTGCACCTTACCGCCGGATGCTGCCATAGCTGCCCGAATGGACGGCCGGTCAGGCCGGGGATTGCGGACAGGAATATAATTCAGGTTAAACACCTCGCCGGCGATCTTAGCCGCCAGAGGTTTTTGAGAAAGCAAGGGGCTGTCAAAGCCCAATACACCCACCATCTCCAAAAGCGATTGCCCCGGCTGAGCCGTTATCGCCTTACCATCCATACACAATTGCATAAAAAGCCTCCTTCCCAAGGATCTCGATAAGCATATTCGGGAAAATAAAATTTATGCTTAAATGAGCTGCTGCTCGTTAATAATCAGCTTAAATTGCAGACCCAACCGCTCCGCTGCCTTACGGCAAAGGATCATACGGCCCATAAATATCTCAAAATAATCCATCACCGAGCCGAACTTACTATCGATAGTCAGCTTTAACTTTACAATGGTCTTGTCCTCATTGATCTTCAAAAGGGACTTTTTCACGGAGTAATTCACCCGGTCGTGAATATCAAAGGTTGAAATATCCTTGTTGCGTACTCTCGTCCAGCGCACATCCGCCTTGTCGGCCAAAATCAGCGCCGCGGCAACCGCATTTACCGGCACGCCGGTACCTTCATCGTGATTGCCGATAGCCGTGACGATAGTGGCCATTTCTCCGGGATCGCACCCCATATCGTGCAAAAGGCTCCAGGCCATGACCGCGCCGGATTGAGAATGATCCTTCCGGTTTACCAAATTGCCGATGTCGTGCAAATAGCCTGCGATCTTGGCAAGCTCTACCGTGCGCTCGTCATATCCTAAAGTCTGCAGAATATAACCGGCTGTTTCTGCAACGTGTACCACATGGGCAAAGCTGTGCTCTGTATATCCCAATGCGCCCAAAGACTCGTCGGCACGAATAATATATGTTTTAATGGCATCACTGCCGGATACCTGTTCATAAGTCAGCATAATATAACCTCCTTTTCTATATTATAACATATTATTTACAGATTGGAAATGAATTTTCCGTAAATGATATGACACAATAGGAATACCCATTAACAGAAAGGACGGGTATTATGTGTACAGCCATTACCTACCGGGGCGCTGACAGTTATTTCGGCAGAAACCTGGATTTAGAATACCATTACAAGGAAAACGTTACCATAAGCCCCAGGGAATATCTCTTTCCTTTTGAAAAAAATCCAGGCCTTGCCCTCATCGGTATAGCTACAGTTGCGAAAAATTATCCTCTGTATTATGACGCAATGAATGAAGCGGGCCTTGCTATGGCCGGGCTGAATTTCCCCCTCAGCGCCCATTATGCCCCTGAAAAAGGCTGCAAAAACGGCGTTGCGCCTTACGAATTTATCCCCTGGGTGCTGCGGCAATTTATATCTGTAAGCCAAGCGATGGAGGAAATTAAAAAAATCAGCATTTGTGATATTCCTTTTACCGGCTTCCCACAATCAAAGCTTCACTGGATGCTGTGTGATCAGGAGCAATGTGTTACCATTGAGCAAACCAAATACGGTCTGCAAATATACAACAATCCGGTAGGCGTGCTTACCAATGAGCCGCCCTTTCCCTACCAGATGACCAATTTGGCAAACTATATGCGCCTGTCACCTGACCAGCCCCCAAATACGCTTTGCCCAGACGCAGAGCTGCCTTTATATTCCCAAGGTATGGGCGGACTTGGTCTTCCCGGTGATTCTTCCTCCGTTTCCCGATTTGTACGGGCAGCCTTTACCCGGCAAAATGCAATGCCGTGCGCTGATGAAGACGCTAACCTGGGCCAGTTCTTTCACATTTTGGAAACAGTAAAGCAAATAGAAGGCTGTGTAAATGTAAAGGGCAAGCTGGAAAAAACAGTATATTCCAGCTGCTGCAATCTGGATAAGGGCATTTACTATTATACCACCTACGAAAACAGCCAAATCACCGCCGTACACCTGTACCACGAAAACCTAAACAGCAAAGAACTGATCACCTATCCGCTATCCTTCTGTCAGCACATCAGAACAGAAAATTAAAAATTTCGCCGCAGGCACACATCATTTGCCCGCAGGGCAACATCATAAATAAGGGCAAGCGAGAAATTTCCCGCTTGCCCTTTATGTATCTTCTGAGGAGGCAGCAGAACCGTCCGCTGCCCTGTCAGGCTCCCTTGTGCAAAGGGTAAGCGTAGCGCAGTCGGCGCAGCGAGCTGTCAAAACCATCGGTTTTGACTGAGGGATTGTCACTATAAAACAATCCTCCCGTCAGCCTGCGGCTGCCACCCTCCTTTACACAAGGAGGGCTTTTCGCCCACAAGGGGAAATGCAGTCAGGTTGTCCGCATTGTTTGTGGGTGATTGGGCAAGGGCATTACCCTTGCCCTTTCGCTTTGTCAACCATTCGCCGAAGACACAGAACCGTCCCCTGTCTTCTTTCCTTTCTCTGTGTCACTTCTTTTTATAACTTCTTACTAAATATAAACTCCACATAAATATACCAATTAATAATATCATAATCCCGACACAGAAGCTTCTTCGTGTTTTGGATGAGCTATGCATAACAACGCTATACTCTTCAAGGGTCAATATATCTATGCTCCCAGCCCTCAAAGATACAATGTTGATTATGTTCGCACTTCCCCAGTTCTGTTCTTGACTATCATCTATACGAAACTCTATAGTTTGTCCAGGATACAACGCTTCAATATCCACTTCACTCATATTTTTATCTGTAATAGTAGATATTGATAGTACGGTTTTATTACCTTCTGTATAAATATCGACATACATTTGTTCTCCCGAACGTGTCACTTTAACGTCTGAAACAACAGCTGTGTAGGCCTTTGTATTTCCCTCTGTGTAATTATGTTCTTGCATCAAATTTGGCAAAAGCATAAGTGCTCCACAAAAAGCAATTAAAGAAGAAAACATCAGCAGTTTAACCACTCGTAGCTTTTTCATCTCAGTTCCCTTTCATCGGTTAACTGAAAAGCCCAGGAGACAAGGGGACGGTTCTCTTTTCTCCTTTGCTTCTCGTTTTTATCTTTCTTATGTATATTTTACCATAGTGTGTTTTCTCGGTCTATTTATTTTTCCATCTGAAAAGACATTTTATCGCCCTGCACAATTCCGTGCAGGGCGATTTGTTAACTTTGACGAATGCATTAACGCTTTTAACATTCAATCCAGATTTTCTGTTAAATATTCTCCAACTTTATCGGCAGAGATCCCTAATACTACAGAGCACTCTGCGCTCAGCAGTTTCAAAGCATCCCGGAGGAAGTTTTCATCGCTGACGTGGAACTTCTTACCCTCTTTCAGCTGCTGCTGCCTATGCCGGTTCAAAGTCCGCACAATACGGATCAGCGCTACCCGGTCGCCGCTGCCGATCCACTCCTTATAACGCAGTCGCCGCTGATTTTCATCAGCGATCCAGCAATCCTGCTTTACTTCCTCACAAACAAGCAGCGCCTTGAGTTCATCGGCGGCAAGCAAGGGACGCAGCTTGGAAACGGCTGCTTCATTATTCACAGGGACATAGAAACAGGAAGTAGCCTGCTCTAAAGGAGCGAGGACATAGTATTCTACCATTTTCCGGTCAACCCTTTGCAGCTGCGTACCGGTAATACGGCAAACACCATGAATGCCATAGAGTACCAATTGGCCCGTTTCCAGCATAGTCCTATCCCCTCCCTGTTATCCTATGATATTTATTATACCACATTTTTAGAAAATTTCACGTGGCAATTTTGACGAATTTTGTAGGACAAAAACTGTGCAAAAATGCCATTTGCGCTAGGCAAATGGCATTTTTATGTTACAAACGAATGGCTCTGACCCGAACAACCTCATCAATGGCGGAAAGCTCATCAATCACCTGCTGGGTCACATCAGAATCCAAATCCAGCATAGTACAGGCAAATTCGCCCTTACTACGGTTAAGCATATCAGAAATATTTACATTCTCCTTAGAGATCGCTGCCGTAAACTTACCGATGGTATTGGGCAGGTTCTTATGGAGGATCACCAAGCGGCAGGGCTTGGTGCAAACGCCCATATCGCAAGCGGGGAAATTCACAGAATTGACAATATTACCGTTTTCCAGGTAATTCATTACCTGCTTTACCGCCATGCGGGCGCAGTTATCTTCCGATTCTTCTGTAGAAGCGCCCAGGTGGGGAATGGCAATAACGCCCTGCATACCGGCAGTTCTGTCATTGGGGAAATCGGTAACATAGCGCTTCACCTTACCGGTCTTCAGCGCCCATTCCATCGCATCGTCATCCACCAGCTGATCCCGGGCAAAGTTCAGGATGATCACGCCGTCCTTCATCTTTTCCAGGGCTTCCCGGTTGATCATCTTGCGGGTAGAATCCAGCAAGGGCGTATGCAAAGAAATAATATCACAGTTTGCATAAATTTCATCCCGGCTGTTGACCTTGATGATATGGTGATCCAGGTGCCAGGCAGCTTCAATGGAAATATAGGGGTCGCAGCCGTAAACCTCCATGTGCAGCTTTCTTGCGGCGTTGGCCAAAGGACCGCCAATGGCACCTAATCCAATCACACCCAGCTTCTTATTGAGGATCTCGTGACCTGCAAACTTATTTTTACCCTTTTCCACCTGTTTGGCAACATCGGTTGTGCCGGCAATGGTCTTGACCCAGTTAATGCCGCCTACCACATCCCGGCAGCCCAAAAGCATACCGCAGAGGGCAAGCTCCACCACGCCGTTGGCGTTGGCGCCGGGGGTATTGAACACCACGATACCCTGTTGAGCACAGCGCTCCAAAGGAATATTATTGACGCCTGCGCCGGCTCTTGCCACCGTCAAAAGTTCAGGAGAAAACTCCATATCCAGCATATTGCCGCTTCTGACCAAAATGGCCTGCGCATCCTCTACATTTTCGGCTGTTTTATAGCATTCCTTCCACAGCTCGGTGCCTTTGGAGGAAATGGGATTCAAATAATGGACCTGATACACAGTAAACACTTCCTATCTGTTTTCCTTTTGGAACTTATCCATAAATGCCACAAGCGCCTTTACGCCCTCAATGGGCATGGCGTTATAAATACTTGCCCGCATACCGCCTACGCTGCGGTGACCCTTCAGATTCACAAAGCCAGCCTGGGTTGCTTCCCGGATAAACTTCTTTTCCAGCTCATCATTACCGATAACAAAGGGCACGTTCATTAAAGACCGATCCTTGGCAACAACAGTACCCTTAAACATATCGTTATTGTCCAGGAAATCGTAAAGGATGGCTGCCTTTTCCTGATTGTAAGCATCAATAGCGGTCAGGCCGCCCATATCCTTGAGCCACTTAAATACCTTGCCGCAAATATAAATGCCGTAGGCCGGGGGCGTATTATACATAGAGCCGTTATCTGCGTGGGTCTTATATTTCAGCATGGTAGGCGTGCCGGGCAGCACATCGTCCCGGATCAAATCCTCCCGCACCACAGCGATCACCACGCCGGCAGGACCGATGTTCTTCTGGGCGCCGCCGTAGAGCATACCATACTTAGTCACATCCACAGGCTCAGACAGGAAGCAGGAAGAAACGTCCGCCACCAGATCCTTACCCTTGGTATTGGGCAGTTTCTTAAATTTAGTGCCATAAATGGTGTTATTCTCGCAGATATACACATAGTCCGCATTTTCACTCACAGGCAAATCAGAGCAATCCGGAATATAGCTGAAGGTCTTATCCGCAGAGGAAGCGATGGCGTTGGCTGTGCCGTACATAGCGGCCTCCTGGCAAGCCTTCTTGGCCCACACGCCGGTGATGATATAATCCGCCACCTTGTTCTTCATCAGGTTCATAGGCACAGCAGCAAACTGTTGGGATGCGCCGCCCTGCATAAACAGAACCTTGTAGTTGTCCGGAATACCCATCAGCTCCCGAAGATCCGCCTCGGCGGTATCAATGATGCGCTGGTAGGTATCCGTACGGTGACTCATTTCCATAACGGACATACCGCATCCGTTATAGTCCATCATTTCATTGGCTGCCTCCTGAAGCACCTTCTCGGGAAGCACTGCAGGACCTGCAGAAAAGTTGTATACACGTGCCATAACCGTCCTCCTTTTGCGCTCCGCTTTTGTCCGCAGCAGACGCACATTTGTTTTTAACATAGTAGCACTTTCTTGTCAATTTTGCAAGAACCCCAAGTGTTTTTCGTAAGTTCCGTCATAATTGGAAAGATAGCCGTTTACTTTTTGTATGTTTTCCCCATTATATCAGACAAACGCTATACTCACGCAGCCAAAAATCCACCTGCAGCATATAGGCCATGGTCTGCGGTGTGCCCATAAGCTGCCCATACCAGGGCCATGGGGATTCTCCGTCAACAAGCTGCTGCAAAGCATTTCTATCAACGATCTGCCACACGGGCGCATTAAAATCATCCATAAGTGAAAGCAAACGTTGACGCATAGCTTCTGCATAGGCTGGGTCATAGGTCTTTGGATAAGGGCTCTTTTTCCGCTTGACAACCGCTTCCGGCAATATGCCGTCCATAGCTTGCCGCAACAGGCCCTTTTCCCTGCCCTGATAGTCCTTAAAGGCCCAAGGCACGCCATACAAATACTGAGCGATCCGCTTATCGCAAAAAGGCACTCGCACCTCTAAACTGCAGTACATGCTCATACGGTCTTTCCGGTCCAAAAGGGTCTGCATAAACCAGCGGTAATTCAGGTTAACCATTTCCTTCATACGCCTGTTTTCCGGGTCTGTACCGGGCAAGATATCGCATTGAGCAATCGTTTGGTTATAGCGGTCATTTACAAAACTCTCTGCATCGATTCCCTTATATGCCCCTGATAGCAAAGCCGCCCGTTTGGCGGTATTCTGCGCCCAGGGGAAGCCGGATTTAGCCCTTACCTGAGGATCACGAAACCAGGGGTAACCGCCAAATATTTCATCGGCGCATTCTCCGGAGAGGGCAACCTTTACCTGCTTACGTATATCCTTACAGAAACAAAGCAAGGAAAAATCCACATCCGCCATACCGGGCAGATCTCTTGCTCTCGTTCCATCTTCAAGGGCATTTACCAGATCGTCAGCCGTCAGCACCGTCCAGTTTTGCAAGCACCCCAATTCGTCGCACATAATGCGGATATAATCGTTATCCGAAGTGGGCTGAAACTTCCCCGGTACAAAATAACGGTCATTATTTTCATAGTCCAGTGAAAATGTGGGAAGCCTTTCCCCTTTTTCCGCTGTTTTTTTCGCACAAACAGCGCTGATCAGGCTGGAATCCAGGCCGCCGGAAAGGAACGTGCCAATAGGAACATCCGATACCATCTGCCGCGAGATCGCATCTGTTACCAAATAGCGCACATTTTCACAGGTTTCTTCAAAATTTTCGGTATGTTCCCGGTCGGTCAGCTTCCAATACTGCCGGGTTATCAGTTTATCATTCTCATATATGCCATACCAGCCCGGCTCTAACTCATAAATATCCTTAAATACACCGCTGCCCGGTGTGCGCCCCGGCCCCAAAAGCAGAATTTCCCCCACCCCATCACAATCAAGCCTAGCCGTCACTGTAGGATATGCCAAAATGGTTTTGATTTCTGAGGCAAACAAAAGTCCACCGGCGTGCCGCATATAAAACAGGGGCTTTACCCCCATAGGGTCTCTTGCAAAAAACAGCTTATTTTCCCTTTCGTGCCACACCGCGAAAGCGAAAATGCCGTTTAGCTTATCCAGGCACTTCTCCTGCCACTGGGAGTAGGCATGGAGCAGCACCTCTGTATCGCAGCGGCTGACAAAGCTATGACCTAGGCGCTTTAGTTCTTGCCGCAATTCCTCTGTATTATAAAGCTCCCCATTGTAGCAGATCACATAACGTTCGCTGCCCTGCTGGAAAGCCATGGGCTGCTTGCCGTTTTGGGGATCAATAATTGCAAGGCGGCTATGCAGAAGGGTCACCATTGAATTTGTATAAACGCCCTGTCCGTCCGGCCCGCGGCGGCCCATAGTCAGGAGCATTTTCTCCTGGGCAATATTGGGTAGACCTACCATTCCTGCAATTCCACACATTGGCATCCCATCCTTTCATCCCTACATACTATGCCGCCACCTAACCTTTGTGCATACCTCGTTCACACATTAGGTATCTATTGCATAGCATACTGAGAAAACAGTTAAGGAGGAATGTCATCTGCCGGATACAGGTTATATACAGGTACACGCCTTTACCACCTACGCCCAAATCCCTTTGCAGGATGTGGCTGTAACAGTTACAGATGAAAACGGAAGCGCCATCGCTATGCGTCTTACCAACCGCAGTGGGCAGCTGGATGCCCCGATTCCCATTTCCGTACCGGACCGAAACGCAGGTCTGACACCGGATACCGGGGTCATCCCCTACACGACCGTAAATCTCTACGCAAAACTCGCCGACTTTGAAGAGATCGACGTACAGGGCGTACAGGTATTCCCCGGCACCATAACCGGGCAGAATTTAGAAATGATACCCTTAAGCGAACTACCAAAAGCATGGAACAAAGCAGAATTGTTCCAAACCCAAACCCAAAATCTATAAAGGAGGGATATTTTGCCACCGGTAAATCCCTATGTACCTCAGCGGATCACCGTGCATCTGGGGTCACCGTCCTCCAATGCGGCGAACGTGACCGTTAATTTTTCTGACTATGTAAAAAATGTGGCCTCCAGCGAGATCTATCCCACCTGGGATGAATCCGCCCTGAGAGCCAACATTCTTGCCATTACATCCTTTGCTCTAAATCGGGTATACACCGAGTTTTACCGCAGCCGAGGCTATGATTTTGAGATCACCAACAACACCGCCTTTGACCAGGCCTTTGTCAACGGCAGAAGCTATTTTGAAAATGTATCCCGGCTGGTAGATGAGCTGTTTAACGATTATTTACGCCGCCCCGGCTTTGTAGAACCCCTTGCCGCAAAATTCTGCAACGGCACTACCGTTACCTGCGAAGGGCTAAGCCAATGGGGCAGCCAAAACTTGGCAAGACAAGGTTATACCTATGACCAGATCTTACGCAGCTACTACGGCGATGTGGAGATCGTGACCAATGCACCGGTATTGGGGCTTATGTCCTCTTACCCGGGTACACCGCTGAGAAACGGCAGCACAGGGCCGAATGTGGTGACATTGCAGGTAGCCCTGAACCGGATCTCTCAAAACTACCCCGCCATCCCCAAGATCCCCACAGCCGACGGCATATTCGGCTCACGTACGCAAGCGGCTGTCACCGCCTTTCAGCGGATCTTCGGCCTGACACCGGACGGCATCGTAGGCCCTGCCACCTGGTATGAGATCGTGCGGCTTTATACCGCAGTCACCCGGCTTTCGGAGCTGCGCAGCCAAGGGCAGCAGTTTTACGCAGTCAACTGGTCGCCCCCCAACGCCCTGCAAAACGGCAGCACCGGTGAAAAAGTGCGCCTGCTGCAATATATGCTTTCTGTACTGTCTACCTATATCCCTTATATACCGCCTGTCACTGTGGACGGGGTCTACGGCTCAGCCACGCGGGCTGCAGTGCTTGCAACTCAGCGGCAATTTAGGCTGCCGGAAACCGGTGTGGTGGATGCAAATACCTGGGATGAGATATATGACCAATATTCCGGCATAGAGAACACAACTCTGCGTTCCGGCGAAGCCTTCCCTCAAGCCCAACAGGGAGCTGTGCAGGCAGCGAATTTCGGCAGAACAAGGAACAATAACGGCGGCGGATATAACCGCGCTACAACCCTCACCCAGTTCCCGGGCAGAGATTTGGCTATGGGTACGCAAGACCCTGTAAAACAGGAGGTGGTCAGATGAGACCCGGTGAATCCTTTGTACAGCAACCGGTCAGAAGTCTGCAAACTATGCTGCGGGTGATCGCTGAAGATGCAGGCAGAATACCGACTGTCGTTCCTGACGGCATATACGGCCAAAGCACGATGCAGGCTGTTTCCGCACTCCAGCGGCAAAAAGGTCTGCCGGTTACCGGTGTAACAGACGAAAGAACCTGGAATGCCATAATAGAAGACTACGAACCGGCGCTGATCCGCATCGGCAAAGCAGAACCCATTGAGATCATTTTAGACCCCGGGCAAGTGTTTATCCTTGGGGATGAAAGCCCATATTTGTATTTAGCGCAAAGTATGCTTATCTACCTTGCCAAAGATCATACCAGCATCAACGCTCCCGAGCACACCGGCATACTGGATCGACCAACCCAGCTGGCTATTATCCAGTTCCAGCAGCTGAACGATCTGCCGGATAACGGGCAATTAGACCGGCTGACGTGGAAAAATCTATCCAAGCAATTTACCCTCAACGCCCATCATAATACTGCGCCCCACATATATAATCAGGGGCAAAGCCGCAATTTTTGATGAAATCCTGTTTTTTTCTAAAAAGAATATGGTTTTCCTCTTGATTCGCAACTAAAATGAGAATATAATGTTTATATAAGTATTATTGCGTTCCTGCACGAAGGAGTTATTCGTTCTATGAAAAAGAAGGATTGGAAAAAGCAGATATTCACCATTCCTAATTTACTGAGCCTGTTTCGGCTGCTGCTGATCCCGGTATATGTGGTTATATATCTGAATGCAGCCTCCACCACCGATTACATCATTGCAGCTGCCATTTTAACAGTTTCCTGCCTGACCGACCTGGTGGATGGCTACATCGCAAGGCACTATCATATGATCTCTACTGTGGGTAAGATCTTAGATCCTCTGGCTGACAAAGCCACCCAATTCACTTTGATCATCTGTGTTGGCATTCGTTATCCTGTGCTTTGGTGGACCATCGGTCTGTTTGTGGTAAAGGAGCTGTTCCAGCTTATCGCAGGCGCCGTATGCTGGTTCAAGGGTTGGATCCTAAAGGGCGCGCAGCTTTCCGGTAAGATCTGCACAACTGTGCTTTTTACCACCCTTACCCTCTTGGTATTGATACCCTACATCGGTGAAACTGCCGTTACAGTAATCACCATTATCGACAGTTTGTTCCTGCTGTACGCCTTTATTGATTATATACTGGTATATGTTAAAGGCGCATCTCAATTTGCCCGTCTGGAAGACGACGAAAACAAAGTCTAAACTATATTAAAAAGGTGTGTCTTAGGACACACCTTTTTTCATGGCCTTTATCAGGAAATACAAAAGCAAACACACACCGCCGTAAACAATGCCGCCAAGCAGATACCAGGAGCTGTACATTCCGTTAATGTAATAGGTCGGCGGCAGCAGCAACGCCAAGTATCGCAGAGCATCCAGTTGGAAAAACACCGGACACATCGCCAGCATAACGATGCTTACCAAGGGAATTGCGGTTGCCAAACCTTTACGATTTCCAAAAATCAAGCGCAGCAGCATTCCAAATCCGGCGCAGCACAGGCTGTAAACTGCCAGCAGCAAAAGCTCGTTCCATAAGCTTGCTGCAAGCCCGGCAAAAGCCAGGCATAGGGCAGAAACCGCCAAAACGCCGAGAAGACTAATCAGCTGCCCAGCCAGTTCTACCCAAATCCTGCGGTCTTCCCGCACCCAGGAGAATACGCCTTGCTCCATATCCCGGCAATAGTGCATGGCGCTGGCCATAGCGCACACAGCTGCCAGCACGCCTAAAAGACCCCGCAAAGGGCTAAGCAGATAACTCTGCTGATCCTCCAGGCGTTCTGCAGCGCCGGTAATATCCTCAAACTGGAATAGCTCCCCTGCCATCATAATGCCCCGGTAGTGTTCCATCAATGCCTCTGTAGTGGCATGCTTCAAAGCCGGCACATTATCCCGCAGGTAAGTTTCATAATGCAGCTCAGCGCTAACAGTAAATACTGCCGCGGACAATTTTTCCCGGCAAAGCAGCAAGCTGGTAGATTGCTGATGCTCAACAATGCGAATAAAGGGCGTATACTCCCCTTTTACAAACTCCCTTAAAGCTGCCTGCGTATCTGCAGGAAATATCCATGCAGCATCAGCTTTTCCGGATTTTACCGCATTTTCTGCCTGCTGAGTATCGCAAACAACAAAGCGGATCAGCATACTTTCCTCTTGCAGCTTATGGCAAATAGACCGGGCAAGCGCATCCTCTTTTTCAAAAGCTAGAGCAACTGTTACTGCGCCGCTTTGCCCTTGGGCAAGAGCGCTGTAACCAAATACCAGTGCAGGAATCAGCAGAAGCAGACATAAGAAAGAACGATACTTATACTGCCGCTTTGTCAGCAGCTTTAGCCATATCCAAAGCTTTTTCATACTGTTCCCTCCCCGCTTTTCAGCCGCTTAACACGCAAAAATGCGGTCAAAGCAGTAAAGCCAGCGCCCCAAGCAGTCAGACCCAGGCCGGTAATGAACGGATCTTGTCCGGTAACGGCATTGGCCAGGTGCATCCGGGCAAGGCCTGTGGGCAGAACATTGCCTATACGCTGCAGCGTATCCGGGAAGAAATAACTGGGATAAAAGCAGCCGGAAACAAAGCTTAGGAAAACAAAAAGGAAAAACTGCAGCAGCACACCGCTGATAAGATCGGTAGAAATCTCGTAAAGGAAAAAGCAAAAAGCTGTAACAGTAAAAATCATCGGCAGCCAGGTTACAAAACCAACGCCATCCACATTCAAGGGCAGCCAGCTGCCGCAAAAATGCAGCAGAGCTGTAAGCAGCAAGCCCATAAGGAGATAGTAGCCCGCAAACAGCACGCCCTGCTCACAAAGCGCCTGACAAAAACCGTTAACACCCTTTGCCGATAAAAGTCTGTTCAGAGAAAAGTTCTTGCGGATCATCACAGGAGCAAGAGGAAGTGTACACAGGAGCAAAAACAATACGCACAGTCCGCAAAACAGGTAGCCTTCCAGACCAAGGCCATCGGAAAGGCCCAGGCTTTCTGCCTCATATATGTTGCCACGCATCAAAATCAGCTGTGTATAGGAAAGGGCCAGCCCTTGGGCAAAAGGCCAAGGGTCATGCACCCCGGCCAGCTCCTGAAGAGCGGTCACAGAGCCGTATGTACCTTTTTGCGCCGCATCCAAAACATCCGTGATCACCCGTGTAAGCTCGATCCGCAGGATGGAAGCGATATTGGATGCGCCTGCCGGGCTAACAAACCGCAGGGGCAAAATATTACCCCGCATTGCATTTTCCATAAAATCTTCCGGGAACACCACATAGGCAGAGATCGTCCCCAATTCCAGGGAAGAACGAGCTTCAATCTCATCCATCTGCACCACTTGCAGCGCAAACCGGGAAGAATCCATGCTGTCAAGCGCAGAAATACCCATCTGCAATATGGCATCCTCCCCTGTTCCCACCAAAGCGACCACAAAGGGATTGCGCTCCTCGCTGCTCATATCTTCCCTCAAAGCGCCGCCGTATATGACAGCCAGAGCGCCAAAAAGCACCGCCGCTGCCAAAAGCACCAATGGCAGGACGCTGAGCAGCCTTTTCACTTGTAAAATACAGTATTTTTTCATAATCACAAACTCTTGACCAGAGCGTCCACATCCCCTGTAAAGGTAAAAGGCTCAAGCACGCCGTTCTTTAGAATACAGCACTGATCGCACAAGGAAAGCTCCGAAGCATCGTGCGTGGTCAGTATCAAAATTCCGCCTGCCTGTTTATACCGAGTAAGATAGGCCATAATATCCTGCTTGCAGGCAAGATCCAAAGCAGCAGTAGGCTCATCCAGCAAAAGAATGGGCGGACGGCCTGCCATGGCGCAGCCAATACTAAGCCGCTTTTTCATACCGCCGGAAAGCTTTTTTACCGGCACCTTCAAAAAATCTGCAATACCCAATACCGACAAAATGCCGCTTTTCAGTTCCTTCTGCAGTACATCTTTGTCATACCAAAGGCGAAGATTATCCCAGGCAGTCAGCTCCTCCATTAAAGGCGTTCCCTGAGGAACATAGCCAACCAATCTACTGCCGATTTTCCGGTTTCCAAGAACATCTGTATCATCTGCCAAAACCAGCCCCCCATCTGCCGGCATTACACCTGCAAGTATGGAAAGAAGGGTAGATTTTCCGCTGCCGTTTCCGCCTAAAATACCCAAGCACTGGCCGGAAGAAAGGTCAAAGGAAACATCTTTTAGCACCTGTTTTTTACCGTAGTTCTTTTTAATATGGTCAGCCTTAAAGATCATAAGTATCGCCCCTTAGTAAAAATTGGCGCCAGTAAGGACCGGCGCCAATTATAAATTATTATTGACCCGCTACACCGTAAAGCATAGCCATCACAACGGACTCCGGAACACCGGCTTCCAGAATATTCGTTAAGATCTGCTCATAATCCAGACCCATGGTCCAGGCCTCCAATGCATCAAGGTCAGTTGTGTCCACGCCGCCCTCAGGAAGGCTCACTGAATAGTCAGACATAGTCTTACCGGTGCTGGTCAAAGTAAGCATAGTCATATCCGCCATCACCAGCTCCAGCTTCGTCTTCGCTTCGGTCGCATTGCCATCCATAATCAGGCGCAGCTCAATCTCTGGAGCAAAGCCTGTGCTGCCAGACATTGCAACGACAAACTCTCTGGGGATCACCATGGCAACAGTACCGTTGTATGCCCCCTGCTTAACCATCAGGTCTTCCAGACGGAAGGTAATACTCAACTCTTCTGCATCCATAATCGTAATTTCGCCGTTGGTAACACCGTTATCTTCGGTAAGATCAAAGAAAAAACCTACCGTATCAGCAGCAAACCGGCCGAATGTCCTGCCACCCTCTGTAATAGCGATGATCTCAAAAACGGAAACGCCATCCTCAATTCCACTCATACCGACAAAATTGCCGGAATCATCCAGATAAATGCAAAATTCCACAGGCTCACCGGTTCCCGCGCCCTCAGCCAACTGATCCAACGCAGCTTCAATACCATCACGGGTAGAATCTGACAAATGCAAATTCTCATATCCATAGTACTCCCGGAATAGGTCCTCCAGCTGATCCAGCAGATCATAGAATGCATCGTAATCAGACAGCCAGGTCAGGAACTCTTTTTGAGGTTCTAAAGAAGTTTGGTTATCCACATAACAGCAAACCGCTTTCACCGTATACTCGTTATCACCGATGGTGACTGTCTTTTCCTCGATCCGTTCTGCCTGAATAGAGGAACAGATAGCATTAAGGCCCTTTTCCACCAGCAGAGAAACGGTTTCCTTCTCCTCAGCAAGGATCTTGAGCATCTGCGCATAAGGAGGCGCGGACTGTACATCGATTTCATTGGGATCCAAGGGTACAAGCAGAAGTTCATCGTGCAGGTCAGGAAGACCCATCCAGGCTTTGCCGTTTTCCAGATCGTAGGACATCTCCATGCCGAGAATATAAGTCTGTGCCAGAGAAAGGCTCATATCCAGCTGCATCTTATTAGCTTCAATAGCGGTAAGATAGCTAATGCTGATATTGTTCAGCCAGTTCATATTCTCGCCGCTGCCAACGCTAAGAAGTTCCAGCAGAGTCTTGGAAATTTCCAGTTCCAGTGTACCGGATACAGCATTGTAAGGTTCAACTGCTGCCTGCTCATAGGCAGTAAGATACTGAATAATCTCGGAACTGGCGGCAGCACCAGCACCATTAAAGGCATTATGCAGCACAGTTTGAGGGTCTTGCTTTGCAGCCAGCAAGCCGGGCAGGAACATCGCCAAAGCTACCGCCGCAGCAATCACCACAGCGATCACAGGAATTAAAATCGCCAGCAGCTTTTTGTTCTTTTTCTTAGCAGGCGCGCTCACCTGGGTATTTAAAGCAAAATCCACCTCAGGCGCTTGCTGCAGATCGGCACCACAATTCGTGCAGAACAGCATATCTTCCTCTACAGGTTTACCACATTTTCTACAATTCATAATCCAGTACAGTGCCCGCAGGCACCGCCCTCCTTCCTTGGTATACATATAAGCTCTTCTAAAATAATTATAACAGTATTCCCAATATTTTTCAATATTCAAAATATTACAATGCCCTGGGTGCAAACGCGCCCAGGGCATATTTTAACCAACGGTCTTCACATAAATAACCAAATAATTTCCGGCAGTTGCAAAAACTGTATAGCCGTTTTCCTCCAAAACGGCTACCAGGTTCTCATAACCCCTTTCCCCGTTCACGGCATAACGAGTATAGTTAGTAGCAGAGGTAGTATGCAGCGCTACATATTCGCAGGATAGCAGATTTTCCTTAGAGCAGTATTTTACGTCATACAACGCATCCCGATCACAAAGATAGGTGGTGTAATAAGTGGTAGTTGCCAGGGATGCGTCCTTGGGGATCAAGTCCAAGGTCTGCCGCACATAGGCATAGTAATCTTCATACTCCTTGTACTGCTGGGGATACCGGATACCCACAGGATATACCTGCTGGAAAAATGCGCCTATCGTCAGCACCAAAGCGCCTGCCAGAGCTGCCAACCGGTGCAGCGGCAGTTTCATATCCGCCAAATTCAGCACCGTCATATAAAACAAAAACGCCGTAGCGCCAAAGGTATATTGGAAGAAAATATCGTGCTGATACCGGTAATCCGACATCAAATTTATAAGCACGTAGGGGATCAAAAGCAGATACCGCTCAAAACGTCTTGTAAAGAAGGGCAAGCCCAAAAGGGGCAGCATAGTAAAGCCGATAAAGAAAAGCTTTTCCGGGTCAACGCATTCAAACAGCGCCTTCATAGGATTAAGCAGCACAGATTTTACAACCGTCAGTAAAGAACCGGAGCCATCATAAATAAAATTATCGTAACGATAAGTCATCACCCCGTCGCCGTAGGCCGCCAGGAATCCTGTTACTGCAAAGAACCAAATCAGCGCAGCCGCAAGCATACCAATACCGGTAAACAGGTCTTTCTTTTCTTTGTTCAGAAGCGCCTTGACGATCCAGTAAAGAGCAGCCACAGCCACGTATACAGCTGCGTCTTCCTTAACGCCTAAGGTAAGCAAAGAAAACAAAACTGTTAAGGGTAGGCTACGTCGCTCCAAAGCATAAAACAGCCACAACAGCAGCGGTGTCAGGAAACAGTTTTCATGCAGATCGTAGCTTGTACCGCCGGAAAGGGCAGGATAAAACAGCAGCAGCGCGCACAAAGCCGTTCTTTGCCAGGCAGGCAAATTCTTCCTTCCTGCCAGCAGCCAAAGTGGGATCACCGAGCTTGCCAGCACAACTGCCTGCAATACCTGCAAAGTCTCTGCTTTGGGGAAAAGACAGTAAAAAGGCAGCATCAGATAATAGATAGGCGAAACGTGAACCATGAAATGAGAAAGTGGGCCATCCCGTTCTACGGTGGTGATGGGCAGACCGGTGGTACGCATGCTGTAAAACATCTGGGAGAAAATGCCCATATCGTAAGTGGGTGTGCTAAAGCAAAGCACACGGCTGACTGTCCAAAAACTGACAAACACAGTAAAGCCAACAGTCAGCAATCCGGTGATAACGATACACGCCACATCCGGCCGCTTTTGCACATAGGTTTCCATAGGCTTGTTGTTCCAGCCCATAAGGGCATACACAGTCAATACGGCCAAAACAAGTACGCAGAGGATCAAAAACGCCCAGCTGAAGCTTGCCGCTAAAGATAACAAACTCAAAAGGGCAAAGGCAGCAACGATGCACCACCGCTCCGCCTTCCCGGTATCTTCCCACAAACCAATGGCAGAAAGCAGGCAAAAACCCGCTGCAGTAATAAACAAAACACGGACTAGGGACATCTCGGCCAATCCAACAAGACCATGCAAGGAACGTAAAGGAGCAGGCAAAAGCAAATATTCAACCAGTGCTGCCATCAGCCAACTTAAAATCAGCCGACGAATAAGCGAAGCAGGCTCAAAAATCTTCGAAAGATATTTTTGCAATGTAATCACCACCGTATATAGAATAACACAAAAGACTTATTAATACAAGCCAGACACTTTTCTTTAAGGACAGGCCGTCCTTTCAAATCCCACCTAGGCCAAAATAAAAAGACCACCCGTTTTCCTTTTATATATACATCTTAGCATCAACACGGTTTCCGTCCACATCCTTATGGATGCGTCCGGCAAACCGTGGGATTTTCCCACGGACTAACCAAGTGTCCACCGGACACTTGGTTACCTGCCCTGCGGGCAGGCCGTCCTTTCAAATCCCACCTAGGCCAAAATAAAAAGACCACCCGTTGGGTGGTCTTTTTATTTTGGCGGAGAAGGAGGGATTTGAATTGCTTAAGAGAATTGCTTTTTCTTGTATTTATTAACCATTTAACACCAATTCTCAGGGTATTTCAAACTTTTATCCCCACCTTTAACCATAGCAAATCATCATATACCTCCCCAGTAAGGGGAAAAATAAGGGGAAATATTTTATAATCGCCACATAGCTGGTACGGATATTAAAAAGTTATCCTTATAAATGAAAACAAATATTGCCTATAGCAGGTACACTAAATGGCTGTTAGGCATCTACGTCAAAAGGACGGTGACTGATTTTGGTCACCGTCCTTTTCATATTTCATAATGCTTTTCTTGCTTTCCAAAAGCGGTATTCCGTCCACAGCTCCAATCCCAGCGGCATCAAGCAGAACACCGCATAACCTATGTAGAACAGGTAGGACATTGAAGTGATTGGAGTCATAATGATTCTGGGATCATAGAGGATATCCGTTTGCTTCAGCATTACCGCCATAAAAACTACGGTCAGGCAGGCAAAATTGCCTATGACATAGGCCCGGTCCCGGTTATCAAAACGATAGATGGAAAAAGCCTTTCTTCCCCGAAGCGAGCTTCCACGGCTGCGCATAGACTCTGAAACCATCGTTAGAGAATCGATGGTCCAAGTAATCAGCATAGAAAGGATACGGATGCTGTTACACAACCGGCGAAAGATATTTCCTTGGTTTGCACCTCTGCCAATGCCCCTCTGCGCGGTGTTGATTTTCTTTGCTTCCTTCTTGATTCTCGGCACCATTCTTAAGATGATTGCCAAAAACAGAGAAAGACGGGGACTTGCCTTGCCGAAAAGGTATACCACCTTGTCCGTAGTGAACACAGAGTACACGCAAGAAAACCAAATCAGAACACCGGCGATTACAAAACTTAAAACAAAACCATAGACAAGGCTCTCCAGTGTTATATTGTTGCCGATGCTATTTTGATGCATCACCGTTACACCAAAATGATTGTAGCTGCTGTAATAAAAGGCATATGCCACCACAAGCGGAATCAATACGATGTTAAATGCTAACGCCTTCCATCCGTTTCGTTTGATGCTGTAAATAAAAGCACAAACGAAGGATATCAGCAGAAAAATCGGATGCTGAAATACGATCATCCCGGCAATTACGGTAGTGAAGTAGATAAAATTCACTGCCGGATGGCATTTTTCAAAGCCCATTTTCGTCCTCCATCATACCGTACTTGACCTTGATTCTGTCCAATTTGTCAAGCAAGGGTCTCCCAAACAGGAGCATAACCAGTACAGAACAAATCGCCTGACTGAGATTCACAGGAAAACCGGAAAGAAACGATGCAATCACAGAATCCCAGTTGATAACGCTCACCATCAAGAAGATATGCGAACAGTCCAGCAATGGACCGACCCAAAGGATCGTTGCCAGAAACCCGAACGCAGCCATAACCCAAGGCTTTTGGGGAAGTCTTCCTTTCGCAAAGCAAAAGCCAGCCAGCATACCGCCTGCGCCGTAGGCCATCATCTGCCACGGCGTGTAAGCACCTTGACCGTAGAAAAAGTTACTGCCGAAGGCAGAAACAGCGCCGATCATAAAGCCCGCTTCCGGGCCAAAGGCAATACCACTGAGCATAATGATGGCAAAGATCGCCTTAAAATTGGGAATGGGAATCGCTGCACGGCCTGCAATGGCGATGGCACACATAACTGCGATTACCACCAGCTCTCTTGCCTGAGGGCGTCTGCCTTCAAAAGCCATGAAGAAAGGAATCATTAGTTCAATGATGATAGCAGTACCGGTAATGTAGTAACCTCTGCCGGGCAGTTTGCTGCCTAAAAACAAGGTAACAGGAATCAGCAGAAAGAATACGACCAAGGTGGCAATGTTTGATTTTTTCATATTACCACCTCTTGATTTTGTCGGCACAGCTGCACCACATCATCGGCTGTAACAGCCAAGGAGAATACATGGCGGCTCATGCGGTTCGCTGCTGTGGTATAGAAGCTGTTGTTTCCAAAGAAGCGGCGGGGCGTATCAGTGGTCAAAATTTGTCCGTCAAAGAACATTGATACCATATCTGCGTACTTGGCACAGAACTCCACATCGTGAGAAACCATAACGATGGTGATCCCTTGCGCTTTCAGCTTGCAAAGAATAGCGGCCAGCTTTTCCTTAAAGAAGCTGTCGATGCCCTTGGTAGGCTCGTCCAGCAGCAATAGCTTGGGATTGGTCAGCAGTACCTTCGCCAAAGCAGACCGCTGTTGTTCACCTCCGGAGAGGTCATAGGGATGGCTACCCAACAGGCTCTCAATTTCGCAAATTGCAGCAATCTCCGCAATTCTTTTTTCGTCCTTAGTCATTTCCGCAAGATCTTCCCGGACTGTTTTCTTCACAAACAGACTTTTGGGGTCTTGAGGCAGCATAGCAAGGCAACCACCGAAGAGCTCGCTTGCCTTATATTTCTCCACCGCCTTACCGAAGACCTTTACCTTGCCGCGGTAAGGCTTACAAATGCCGCAGACAGCCTTTAAGGTGGTGGACTTGCCTGCACCGTTGCCACCCACAATGGCGTACAGGGAACCTTTGGGGACTTCTGCCGACACACCCCGGAGCACGTCCGGGCTGTCCTTCTCGTACCGGAACCACAGTTCCTTTAAGGAAAGGGCAGAACTATCAACCTCATCGTCCAATTCCTTCACAGGCAATGCTGTTACCTTGGGTTCCGAATAGGTTTTGCTGAGCCAGGTTCTGCCCTCCCGGACGGTTAATGGGCAATCACCAACACCATTTGACCCGTAAAACACACGGACAGGAGTAGGCATAGCGGCAAACATATCATTCTTCTGCTCGTATAAGAGTTTACCAATGTTTCGAGGTGTATCATCGGCGATCACCCGACCACCATCCATCACAACAGCCCGGTCAGCATACGGGAAAATATCTTCAAGCCGATGCTCCGTGATAATCACAGTGGTGCCCAGTTCCGTATTGATTTTACGAACGGTATTCAAAAAGTCAGAAGCCGCAATAGGATCAAGCTGGCTGGTAGGCTCGTCCAAAATCAAAACTTCCGGCTGCATTGCCATAATGGAAGCCAAATTCAGAAGTTGCTTCTGACCGCCGGAGAGATTTGCTACTTCCCGATGGAACCAATCCTGAATACCGAAATAGCAAGCCATTTCCGCAACACGGGAACGCATAGTCTTTTGGTCACAGCCGAGGCTTTCCAAGCCGAAAGCCAGCTCGTGCCACACCTTGTCTGTGACGATTTGGTCATCGGGATTCTGCATCACATAGCCGATCTTAGCAGATTGGTCCCGCTGACTGATTTTCTCGATAGGTGTTCCATTGAACAGTATCTCACCGATCTTCTTACCGTGGGGTGCCAATACGGACTTTAGTTGTCGCAAAAGTGTCGTTTTGCCGCTGCCGGACTTTCCACAAAGAACAATATATTCTCCCTTTTCGATAGAGAGATTTACACCGTCCAGGGACTTTTTGCCCTTGGCGGTTGGATAAGAAAAACTCAAATCCTTGATCTCGAAATGTGCCATTGGATGGCCTCCTTTATATGTAATGCAGTGGGGATTAGAAGATAGCAAGTATACGCTGCAAGTCCCCAGGAAACAGGAGCTAGCTCTATTACAGGTACAAAAACGGCTGTAAACTGACCACAGCAGGCAGCCACAACCGTTAAGCTGACCAAGATTACCATAATGCTTAGCAGAATCCAATCTGTTGTGGTCATACGGTAGATCATAAAACTGCTGCGTTTAGCTGTGCCGTAGCCCCGGGCACGCATAGAATCGCCGGTGACAACACTGCCCTCTAAGGCCCAGCTTGTGAGTGCACCCAATACCGTTCCGCCATCGTGCAATTTATCTTTTGTTGTGGCAGTTTCCCCGGCACCTTTGCCGATGGACTTCCTTGCGCCGATGATTCCCTGTGTCTTTCGGATGAAATTGGGGACCATACGGAAGACCATCACAAGAAGCAACGAGATAGAGGGAATCAGGTTACCAAACAGACAGGTAAATTTGTCTGAGGTTAGCACTTTGTTATAGCAGCCAAACCACAGCATCATTATCACGAACATACTGGCAAGTGCACCACCGTATATCAGTGCTTCCAAAGTGTACCGTCTGCCAAAAACCTCAAACAGTTTCGTTGCGCCCAGGGTGTTGAACAGAGGGTTGATTGCTGTCAAGATGACAAACATAGGTAGCAGGCTCAGTATAGTCTTCCAGCCTTTTTTGCCGTTCAGAAGCAGATAGTAGACAGCTCCTGTTACGATTCCGGCAAGCAAATATGCCGGATGCTGGATCACCACCGACATACCAATGGCTCCACCAAAAAAGAGAAAATTCACAGCCGGATGGCATTTGGAAAAAGCATCTGAATTCATTGTTTACTCCATCCAGTCACAGCCTACATCTACACCTAAGCCCTTACAGGTATAGCACCAGACGATCACATCTCCATCCTCTACATAATAGCTGGAACAGCCATAATTGGGGAACCACTCGTTAACCTTATACATCCAACCGGATTGTTCGCCGCAGTCAAACTCATACAGATGGTTGATGCCTTCAATATAGTAGCTGCCATACAGCGGTGTCCAACTGTACTCGATTTGAATGTTTGTCTTTTTGCAAATTCGGTTCAGAACCTCAAAAACAGTCTCATTCTCATAAAACGGCACTTGCACCATAGGCAAAATTGTTCCGTTAGACGGCACAAATTCTTCCTTGCCGGGCGTAAGGTCACTCATATTGCTGAGAATCGTATCACAGCGGATTTCGATATACACGTAGCCTACGATTCCCGGCTCCTTCTTGGCAATTGTCTGTTCTTCTTTTTTTGCACAGGCAGAACAGGTCCGTTCTTTCAATCCTTCCGCTGTTTCCGTAGCTTCCTTAACTGTTTTCCAATTTCCCCAGGCGTGACCGGTAGGCTGGGTTTTAGCATCCGTATATGTTTTACCGCAAGTACACTTGTGGATTGTATATCCCTGAGCTTCACAAGTGGGTTTCACTACTTGGTCAGTATAACTATGGTTCTTTGCAGAAACGGTATTGCCTGTGTAGGTGTGACCGCAATTGCAGGTATAGACTGTATATCCTTCTGCAGTGCAGGTCGGCTGTACAACTTGTTCTGTGTAACTGTGGGTATGATTTTCACTGATCTTATCGGTTTTCTTTTCTTCCGTGATCTGACAATTGGAACAGGTTCGTTTTTGCAGACCTTCCTCTTGGGTCGTCGCCGGTTTTTCTACTGTCCACGGACCCCAAGTATGCGACAATGCTGCAGTTTCTTCATCCCGGTATTTGTCGCCGCACTCGCAAACATATTCTGTGTAACCTCCGGTATTGCAGCTGGGCTCTACAACCGAAACAGTATAGCTGTGTGTATGTGCGTCCGGCTTGCTCTGACCGTTCAGCATATCCTGAATTGCCTGCTGACGCTTGACTTCCAGGTCATCCAGATCCTGATTGGTATAACAAAGGGTAATGGTGTTGTTTGCCTTTCGAATCTGTGTAAGGAGAAAATCATTCAACCCTTCCAATTGCATATCTTGGGTAGAAACAGTATCACCCACATACTCCGTTGTCTGCCCGGCATTGGCTCCATTAACCGTTCCGCGGAATACGTAGACGGTTTGTGCGCCGTCACGAACACTAAGAGCAGCCGTGGCATTTTCCACTGTGGCTTCTCCCAAAGCATAAGTAAGCTGAACGGTCTGCTGGATGTTTGCAAACAGTTCACCCTTGGTAACGGTCAATGAAAACTGCTTGTTTCCCGGATCGGTAACGGTCAATTCCGTATTACCGCCCAATGTAACCGTATCCTTTCCTCGACGAATGACCGCAGTTGCACCGGGATTGGTCGTGATTCTATCCCCTGAGCGAAGAACGGTGTCCTGTTCAACCGGATAGATCACACCGCTGCGCTCCATATTCACGGTGCCTTGTAATTCTGTCAGGCAGGCAATATCCTCTGAGGCTGTATCGAACCACCCTCGGATATAACCCACGCCCAAAATTCCGCCTGCCACAATCAGCAGGATAACAGCAACCATAATCAAGTTGGCAATCTGCTTCTTTTTCATATTGAATCCTCCCGGAGTTTTCTGTGCTATAAAAAACGCAAAAACCCATCTGCCAGAAAAGTCTGACCGATGGTATATATCAAATGCGAACGCATGAATGTTCAAAGTTAACGGGGTGGGCTGATCAAAATCAGAGAGCAATCAGCAGAAGAAGGGGGACGACTTCTGCACATCCAATGTTGATCAGCCCTTTTCACTTGGAGGGCAGGCAGCCTGCCCTCCTGTTACCGGGTTATTCGGTCTTATACTTCTTCTTAGAAGTCAGCAGTAATGCTGCAATGCCCATAAGGGACACAAGCATAATTGTGGTGTACAGCATAATGTTGGTGTTATCACCGGTTTGGGGATTGCCGGAAATAAGAGAAGACAGCGTCTTTTCTGCAGCAGTCAATACGCTGTAGTTCGTGACCAAAATTCTCTGCTCAGCAGTCAGCGCATCATAAGCAGTACGAGCAGCTTCGATAGCGTTCTTGGAGTCCAGCGTGACCGTGCCAATAGCAGTAATCTTTTCAATAACCGCATTGGCGGCAGCCTGATCGGCAGCAGCCTTATCGGCGGCATCCTGCAAGGCTTTCAAGGAAGTCTCGGCAGCGGTCAGGGTTTCGTAGTTGGTAACCAAAGCCTTTTGGTCAGCGGTCAGTGCATCATAGGCGGCACGGGCAGCTTCGATAGCGTTCTTGGATTCCAAAGTGACAGTGCCGATTGCATTGATTTGCTCAATTACAGGATTGGCGGCAGCCTGATCGGCAGCAGCCTTGTTGGCGGCATCCTGCAAGGCTTTTAAAGAAGTCTCGGCAGCGGTCAGGGTTTCGTAGTTGACAACCAAAGCCTTTTGCTCAGCGGTCAGTGCATCATAGGCAGCACGGGCAGCTTCGATAGCGTTCTTGGATTCCAAAGTGACAGTACCGATTGCATTGATTTGCTCAATTACAGGATCGGCAGCACCCTGATCCGCAGCAAGCTTATTGTCAGCCTTGATTCTTTCCAGAAGTGCCTTGCCGTCCTCTGCAGAAGTTTCTTTGCTGATCACCAAATAGTAATTGTCAATTTCACCGTTTTCGGAGGTTATCTCGATGCGGACAGCCATCGGTTTATCTGCATCTACAAAGTATACCGCATAGCGGCCGTGTCCTTGATTGGTTGCAGTAACTTTCAGGCTGCCATCTGTATCAATGGAGCTGTCTTTTTGACCTTTTGCATTGTCCATAAGATAGACTTTCAAACTTGCGCGGTCGTCAGCAACATCGGGCCATACATTCATGAAGGTCCGTGTACTACCTGCGGTAAGGAAGGTATAGTAGTGCTCTTCGGCAGTAACTTCCGGACTGACAGTACCGCCATAGGAGTTGGTTTGATTCACTTTCAGACTGCCCAAAGAAGCATTTTGGGATACCGTACGAACCGTAACGGTGTAGGCGCGGGACTCGCTACCCTTGGTCACGCTCAGGGTTGCAGTGGCAGCGCCGTCGACCAAAGTGACGGTAGTGGCCTGGGTCGTACCGCCTTCGCAAGCGATGGGGGTCAAGGTAACACTTTGGGTTCCTACAGGTACGACCAGCTCATAGTCATGACGGTTAGATGCAAATCCCTTTGTAAATGTGCCCAGGTCAGCAGTTAAGCCGGTCAGGTAGGCGTTGTTGGTAGTCAGTGCAATGAGGGTTGCGCTGTCGTTACGATAGTAAAGAGTGCCGTCTGGGCCACAGATAGGACTGATCAGGCAATACTGTGGGTATTTCTCAGCATCATAAATTTCTTCTAACTCTATGCTGTCCACAGTAGTGCCATTGGGGTCGATCTTAATGAGGGTCATACCACCGGGCTGACTGTTATAGGTAGCATAGCAGTACAGCTTGCCGGTCTCTGCCAGGTATGCGGTGGAAATCAGGATAGAACCCTGGGGATAGCCCCTCAAGGGAACTTCGTACAGGTATTCCAGGGTGTTTGCATCCACAGCAAAGAGGTTGCCGTTGGTGCTGCCTACCTGCATACCGCCACCTGCACCTACATAAACCTTATCGCCATACACGACGGGGGTGGCAGTTGCCTGAGAAGCAATTTTGGTGCTCTTCAGATCGGACAGCGCACCGGTGGTGGCATTTACAGCGGAAGAGGCAATGTAGCCGTTCTTGGTTGTAAAGTACACACGGCCCTTTTCCGCGCTGTAGGCCATAGTGGAGCGCTGGTCACCCATGCCGGTCAGGGTGATGTCGGTAATCATTTCACCTGTCAGACGGTTGACGGCATACAGATGGGAGTCGCCCTCCCAACCGCTGGCACCGTCGTCACTGCCGAAGATAACAGCATCACCCACCACGACAGCACCGGACCAGTAGTGTCCACCAAGCGTTGTTTTGCTCCACACCAGATCACCGGTAGCAGCATTGACGCAAACAAAGTTTCCGTCCTTGGCTTCACCATTCCAGTAGCCGGTATAAACATAGCCGTCATAGTAAGTAATGGGCGTATTATTCTGGCCGCCCAGTGCATCAGCAAAGACCCACACAGAATCCAGCGTCTTGGCATTAAAGGCTTCGATCTTTCCACCGGACTGGGGACAGAAAATCAGTCCGTCACCGAAGGTTGGGGATATGATGGCAAAGCCGGAGTTTCCGCTCATTTTGTTAGTAGCCAGCACTTCACCTGTTTGAAGGTCTGCCTTTGTTATAGTTGTTTGACCCATAAAGATCAGTGCATTATCAGCAATAATCATACCGCTGGGTGTATCTGTCCAACTGGTGCCTTTTGAAACAGCCCACTTTTCCACGGTAGTAGCCGCAGAGACAGGAGTCTTGGCATCGGTGATAGCCATGTTATACTGGCTGTTGCGGAAATTGGCCCAGTAAGCAGTTACATTGCCGGTGTTTTCCCAGGGCACAAACACTTCTGTGTAAGCAGGAGCAGAAGCGCCGTCACCCAAGGACCATACATACCAGGTGCCGCAGGAATCCAGTGTGATGGCTGCCTTGCCGTCGGCATCGGTGGTTACAGTCTTGGCGTTGGTGTCCATGAAAGTACGGCTATAGAACAGCGTGCTGGTTGCTCCCGGAATCAGGGAAACGGTCAGAGGCTCATTCAATTTACCGGTGTACTTGTGGGTGATTTTGTTCTGGGCATCCACGAAATAACGGAACCCCGCCGTGGGCTTGGTACTAAAATCCCCGGTGGTGTAACCGGCAACGTCTATAAAATCTCCGCCATTCAAAACAACTCGATCGGCGGCGATACTCAGGTCTGTCGTTCCGTTCAGATAGCAGGCTTTATTATCAGTAAATCCAAACAAGCCATTCTGGATAGTCAGACTTCCGGGGTCACCGCTGACAGTAACATTGTTCTTCCACTTGGTGCCATAGATCTTTTCGTGGGCGTATATGAGCAGATGCAGGGCGGTGATATCGTCGGTACCGTCACCGTCTGCATCGTAAGCATAGTCGGCCAGCCCGTAACTGGTCAGTTTTACTGTATTCTTCAAGACCTTCAGCGTTACCGGCAGGTAAACCATAGACTTACTTTTGTATGTACCGGTACCGGCTGTCAGGTACGAACCATCAAGGCTAACGGAAATATATACTGTATCCGCTGTTGCTGCATAGGTAGAAAACGGAACCATACTGATTACCATTACCAACACCAGCAACACACTTAAAAGCTTCTTCGTAAATTTCATTGAAGTAATGTCCTTTCTGAATTACTTATTTTCCTTGGGCTTTTTTAATCCTGCGGACTCCAATGCCCGAGGCCATGGCCCAAGGTACGCTTTGATCTGGGCGCAAGCAGCATTGTCGAAATCCTTTTTCGTGGGGAGCCTTCTCAGCTCCCGGTACTTTTGTCGCAGAAGGTCCTCCGCCCAGGCCTTCTTCTCTTCCGGTGTCACTTGCATCCCTCCTTTACATCTTTGTGGTCTATACGCAAAAAGAGCACAACCAACTTATCCGCAAGTACGGATAAATTAGGCTGCACTCTCCTGTCAAAGCGTGATAGGCCCAATTGACACAGCAGGCTCTCTGACTTATGGCAAATGCCAAACACAGCAATGGACGGTTGTTCCGGATTCTGACCGGATCACCTTGCTATACCAATAAGCAATATTCAGTTGGTTTGCGGGTGTGACCGTCCGGGCAATTGTGGAAGGGGGCGTTCCACGCAGACGGTCACAAAAAAACTGCAGCAACCCTGTAAAGAGCTGCTGCAGCCGTATTTCCGCAACAAAAAATCACAGGCTCCGTACTTGCAGACCCTTGTGTTTTCCCTCATTTAAGCAGTTCTCCTGTCTTACGCATCATAAGTTCCCTATAGCCTTCTCAGCTTGCGCCAATGACCGGCTTTCGCCAAATAGAGAACCTCCACGCATACAGTGGCGGTACCGTCCGGGAATCTCACCCGGTTTCCTATTCTCTTGTGGTGCTGTCACCGCATCCACAAGCACTTAAACGGAATATTAACTTGTATCATCAGTATATACGAATGAAATGCAATTGTCAACCCGGCTAAGGGAATTTTTGGTTATAAGGTAAGGAAAATAATCAGGACAATTATTTGCACAGCCAAAATCATCGGCACACCCATTGCAAACTTGGCATGCAGTGTTTTGTGGCGGAATGATCTCATTCCGATCATTACCCCCAAACTACCGCCAATGATTGCGATGGCCATCAGTGTGGCTTCCGGGATCCTCCACTTATTTTTTCTGGCTTTCATTTTATCGGACAGCATAAATAGAAAGCCAAGCGCATTGACTAAGTCGGAGGCCAAGCGGTCTTAGGAAGACAAGCTTTATAGTCAAATC
>JAZSPA010000027.1:0-64097 GCA_045537165.1 Faecousia sp. | reverse complement strand
ATTTTGTCAGGATTTGTTCAATAATGTTGTGAAATTATTATTGACAAGTTGAATACGAAGTGCTATAATCCAGTTACATCACAAGCCGCAAGGCTTTTGATATAAAAGGTGGTTAAAAGCCACCCATACTGAGTTGGTATTGATTGCAGTGAGGGTCCACCTGTTCCCATCCCGAACACAGAAGTTAAGCTCATTTGCGCCGACAATACTTGGCGGGCGACTGCCCGGGAAGATAGGTAATGCCAACACTCATATTCCTCTTTAGCTCAGTTGGTAGAGCAACTGACTCTTAATCAGTGGGTCCCCGGTTCGAGTCCGTGAAGGTGCACCAAAGGCCCATTGGTCAAGTGGTTAAGACAGCGGCCTCTCACGCCGTTAACATCGGTTCGAATCCGGTATGGGTCACCATTCCTCTTTCTTGAAAAACAGATGTTGACAAGTAAGGCCGAGAGTGCTATAATCCTAATGCTATTAAAAGCCTGATGGCTTTTGATATAAAAGGTGGTTAAAAGCCACCCATAGTGAGTTCGTGTTGATTGTCATGAGGGTCCACCTGTTCCCATCCCGAACACAGAAGTTAAGCTCATGTACGCTGACGATACTTGCCGGGCGACTGGCCGGGAAAATAAGTAACGCGAACACCAATATTCCCCCTTAGCTCAGTCGGTAGAGCGACGGACTGTTAATCCGCAGGTCGTTGGTTCAAGTCCAACAGGGGGAGCCAAGAAAAAACCACACCTTTTGGGTGTGGTTTTTTCTTGGCCATTTGATCCCAATTTTGTTGGACTTGAAAGGCGGCTCTTGGCAAGTGTCCGGTGGACACTTGCAACCGCCGTGGCTTTTCCGCAGAAAAGCAAGTCCAACAGGGGGAGCCAAAAAAGAACGAAGCATTTGCTTCGTTCTTTTTTTATCCAAGCCGCAAAGCTTGGCATATCATCACGCATTAGCGTGTATATCATCGCCGTAGGCGCATATCATCAGCCGAAGGCTGTATTAACTGCGGCTTGATGATATGCAAAACTTCGCTTTGATGATATGCAATTCCTGCGGAATTGACGATATACAATGCTTTGCATTGATTTCATACCGCAACAGTAAGACGTACTGTTAATCTGCAGGTCGCCCCTTAAGTCCAACAGTTTAGATACACAGTTACTGATTTATACGAGGGTTATCTGTTCTGCAGAGGATATAGTCGATGCTGACATTATAGAAGTCGGCTAAAATCATAAGAGTCTCTGTTGGGGGTGTACGCTCTTCGTTTTCAAATTTTGAAAGCAGTGCTTGCTCTACTCCGGTCTGCATTTGTAGCGCGATCTGCGTTAGCTTCCGCTCTTTCCGCAGCTTTTTGAGATTGGTTTTCATAAATATCACCCAATGACATTTTGTCATATTTTCACTTGACAATTATGACAAGATGTCATATTATTTGCTTATAGATGTCGAATATGCAAAATTTTTCTGATATCTAAGAACAAAATTCGTTATATGGAGGAAAACGATTATGAAATACTGTGCAAAGTGCGGAAAAGAATTGGTGGATGATGCTGTGATTTGTACCGGCTGCGGCTGTGCAACCGAAAAAGAACAGAGCACAATTAAAACTGTGGAAACGCCAAAGAAAGCAAAAACAGCATCCGTTTTTGGCATTCTGAGCATTCTCTTGCTTGCGCCCTTTGGAATTCCTGCAATTATCCTTGCGAATCAGAGCAAGGCAGAGACTGCCGGTGTGATGTGCAAGCAGGCAAAGACTGGTTTTGTGTGTGGCATTATTGGTTTGTGTTGGTGGGGTATTTGCCTGCTGAGCCTGTTTGGTGGCGTTTAATATGAAATACTGTACGCATTGCGGAAAGGAAATAGTGGATGAGGCTGTAATATGCTTAAACTGTGGATGCGTAACGGGGCAACCGAATGCATATAACGCTGTACCTACAACAAAAGTAATCGTTGAAGATCGTGAGCCACAGCTTGCAGTTTGGGCAAAGATTTGTGGAATTGTTAGTTTTTTCTTCGGTTGGCTTGCTTTGGGAATAACTGCTATTGTTTTAGCAAACATCAGTAAAGAAGATACAGAGGGGAAAATGTGTTCCTCGGCAAAAGTGGGTTACGTTTGCGGGATTATATCAACAGTCCTTTCTTCCCTTGTATTAGTCTTTTATATTATTCTGGTTATTTCGCTAATGATTTGAGAATAAGAGGGAGAGACAAATTATGAAATATTGTCAAAAATGTGGCAAAGAGCTCGTTGATGAAGCGGTGCTGTGCATTAACTGTGGATGTGCAGTTGGCCAACGGCCGTTTTACTCGTCTAATGATAGGGCGGGGAAGATCAATACCTTGGCGCAGCGACTAAACACAAACAGCGTTATTTGGTTGATAATTGGTATTCTGCAGGTAATAGGTGGAGTTTTCCTTAACTGGTTTTTGCTGATAGTTGGAGTCTTGAATATAATTTCTTCTGTTCAGGATCGAAATTACAGCAAGACCCTGACGGATCATCCTACCGGTATTGTTGCCAAGTTTGAGCCATTGGCAGGCCCTGTGATCACCCTTGTCTATAATTTGCTTATCGGTGGCGTGATAGGTGTAGTTGGTTCTATATATTATTTTGTTGCAATAAGAAATTATGTTATGGGAAACAAGCAGTTTTTTGCCAGTTTGGATGCTGAATAATAAATACAATCAAGTTTTTAGATCGGTTCCATTTTGAACGTCGGCCCAAAAAAAGAACGAAGCATTTGCTTCGTTCTTTTTTTATCCAAGCCGCAAAGCTTGGCATATCATCACGCGTTAGCGTGTATATTATCAACGGCGGCAAGCCGCCGTTGTATCTCATCACACCGCAAGGTGTGTATAAAAACTGTCGGCTTGATGATATGCAAAACTTCGCTTTGATGATATGCAATTCCTTGCGGAATTGACGATATACAATGCTTTGCATTAATTTCATACCGCAACAGTAAGACGGACTGTTAATCCTTTCCTGCCGGCACGGGTGTTATATCATTGAAAAACATCTTATTCTGTGATATAATCAGTATGATAAATAAGATTTTTTGAATAGCGATGATGGAGGATATAAATATGGTTTTTTTAAAAACAGACCGATTGTTACTCCGAAATGTAATAATAGATGATGTGGATATAATGTTTGACTATAGAAATAATGAGATATGTTCTCGCTATCAAAGAGGGCAAACAAGAACATATAAAGGGATTGAAGATTTGGTTCAACGAAGAAAAGAAGATAAAATCTCTACAGAAAGTCCTTTTATGCTGGCAGTTGCATTAAAAGATACAAACGAAATGATTGGTGAGATTGTTGTAATGCCAAATGAAAATACGTTTTCTTTGGGATATACATTTTCATACAAACATCATAGACAAGGCTATGCGTTTGAGTCGCTTGCTGTTTTGATAGATTTTCTTCACGAGAAATTTAAGGATTGGGAATTTATTAGTTTTACTGACCCTAAAAACGAAGCAAGTATGGGGTTGTTAATAAAACTAGGATATAAAGATTTAGGTTATATTCCATCAAAAGAATCACAAGCTTTTGGGAAATGGATTACTGAGGCAACAGAATTGGAAATTAAACAAGTGTGTCTATAAATCCCGATTTATCGAACAGAGCAGTTCCACTATTTTTGCTTACTTTTACCTCGATTTTGTGATCTTAGTTACTATTTCGCATAAAAATCCCACACCAAAGCGGTGTGGGATTTTGCTTTTCAGAACATCGCCGGGCCGAAGATCAGGGTCATGAGGGCATACATCAAGGGCATAAGAGGAACGCACATAATATGGGAGATCATAGTCATACTTGCGCCGGTTTCTGCGTCACCGCCATAGGCTTCCGGAAACACTACTGTGTTTAAACCGATCGCTGAGGCAGTGGAAAAGAAAGCCAGATATAAAACATTGTTATCGATATTTAATCCAAAAGTGGAATTTGCCAGCTCCTTAATGATAAATACTGCGCAGATCACCGCTGCCGGAATCAGGGTCAGGCGCAAAAGGGATACCGCATATACTTTGGGCTTTGCGAGCATTTCCATAAAGGGGTAATTGGCAATGGTAAATCCGGCTACCAGCATAGCACCGGGACCCATGCAGACCTTTAGAGTATCCAAAGCCTGTCCCACGAAGGTGGGCAGGTGCGCGCCCAGCCCGCTCATGCCTAAGATAGCGCCGAGAAGGGTTGCGATTATAGGGAAATTCAACAGATTTTTCAGGAGGCGGCCTTTTTCTGCTCCCTGGGGTGCTAATTGGATAAATCCCCAGGAATAGATGGCAAAGGTGATGGGTAATGTGAAAAGCTTATAGAAAGCAAAGGCCTGCTCCCCCAGAAGCATCAAGATCAGCGGATCGCCCATATAGCCGCTGTTGGCAAAGGCCAACGCGTAGGCGTAAATGCCCCGCTCAGGTGATTTCTTGCGGACAAAAAGGCGGGAAAGGACAATGGCGATCAATATAGAAATCACAACGGCACAGCAGCCAAGAATGATATTGATAGCGTGGGTGCTTAATGTTTCGGTGGTGCAGTTTTTTGCCATCACTGAAAAGTTCAGCGCCGGACAGAAGATCCAGAGTACCAGCTTGGACAGGGTTTTTCCGGCGGAACGGTCTACAATATTTGCTTTCCGCACAGCAAAGCCGGCGGCGATGCAAATAAAAAGAGTTAGGATAGGCGTAAGCGCAGCATAAAATGTTTCTAGCATAGAAGCGTCTCCTTGGGAAATGGGTGTACAACGTTTTTATTATATGATAAGAAAGGGAAATGTCAAGGACACATGCAGGGGCGGTGCGATTACAAAAGACTTGCTACCGGAAGCATTTTGCGATATAATAAAAAGCAATAGTAAAATGGGAGGGAATGCCGTGACGGATTTTTTGTTGAAGCTGTTTGTCAAGGATCATGAGAATACCGAAAATCGGCAGACCCGTTCTGCGATCGGCAAGCTGGCCGGTACAACCGGCATCGTATTTAACTGCCTTTTGTTCTTGGGAAAACTGGCGGTGGGTGTTTTCTCCGGAGCGGTATCCGTGATCGCTGACGGCCTCAATAACCTTTCCGATTTCTTTTCTTCCATTGTGACTTTGCTTGGCTTCCGCCTTGCCCAAAGACCAGCGGATAAGGAGCATCCTTACGGCCACGCACGGTATGAGTATATTTCCGCTTTGGTGGTGGCCGCGTCCATTTTGTTTATTGGCTTCGAGCTGGCAAAGACCTCTGCCCAGCGGATATTTGCCCCTCAGCCAGTGCTGTTTAGCTCTGTGACTGTGGGCGTATTGGTGTTTTCTTTGATAGTAAAAGGCTGGCTGTGGTATTTTTACAGTAAATTGGGAAAGAAAATCGACGCAGAATCCTTAAAGGCTTCTGGGGTAGACAGTCGCAATGATGTGATCACATCTGCGGCGGTGCTTACCGGTTGCCTCATCAGTCATTTTTCCGGCTTTGAGCTGGATGGCTATATGGGTTTGGGTGTAGCAGCATTTATTCTTTATTCCGGCATTCATCTTGCTAAAGAGACGATGTCTCCTTTGCTGGGGCAGCGGGCGGATAAGGCGCTGGAAGAGAAAATCCGGGCGCTGGTGCTGGAAAACGAAAGGGTGCTGGGCCTTCACGATCTGCTGATCCACGATTATGGCCCCGGCAAGTGCCACGCCACCGTTCACGTGGAGCTGAGCGCTGAGCAAGACCTGCTGGAATGTCACGACATGATCGACGAGATCGAGTGGCAGGTGCTGCAGCAGCTGAATGTGCATCTGGTGATCCATTACGACCCGGTGCTGCAAAATGACGGAGAGTGGCTGCAGATGCAAAGAACGGTGGAGGCGATCCTTACTGGGATTGAGCCGGAATTGTCTGTTCACGATTTCCGTATTGCCAGAGGCGCAAAAGAGCGAAAGCTGGTATTTGATCTGGCTGTGCCTTATGATTTAAGTAATCGCAGACAGGAATATAAGAAGCGTTTGGAAGAAGAACTTGCCAAGCAGGATCTTCACTATACTACCGTAATCCGGTTTGACCGGAAGTAAACAAGAAGGAGGGATGATATGAAAAGCCGCATTTATGATTCTATGAGCCGATTTTTTGATTCTGCTTGGTATCCGGCGTTGTATGCCGGCGTGTGCGTGATTTCCGGCGTCAACGGCAAGGCGGTTTATGTGCCGATGGCCTGCGTGCTGGCGACGATGATCATCCTTTCCTGCTTTCTTGCGAAAAACAAAAGGTCGTTTATTGCTCCGGTGCTGATGAGCTTTTACTGTATCGGCGTGGACAAGCGGGACGGTTTTAATCTTTCCTATGAGCAGCTTTTGGGCTACTATGATATGGATGGCTTTTTGGCGATTTGTGCGGTTGGTGTGATCGCGGCAGCGTTTCTGTTTGTGCGATTGTTTCGTATGGGCGTATTCAGCCGGCAAGGCGGCAGCTGGGGAGCCTTTCTGCCGGGGATATTGGCCATAGATGGGGCATTTCTGCTCAACGGCATGTTTAGCGCCCGGTATCAGCCGGTTAATCTTTTGTATGGGTTGATCTTCGGTGCAGTACTGACATTTTTCTATTCTTTATTTAAAGGCTGCTTAAGCACAGATCCGGAGGATCGGCGTTATGTTTGCAAAATCATCGTATTTATGTCTTTTGCGGCGATGATGCAGCTTCTGATTATGTGTCAGATCCATTGGCAGGAAGATTTGCTGAATGGCTGGCAGGGACCGTGGTATCCGGATAGAGGTGTTGCCAGCCTTGGCTGGGGTATTGCGACTTCTGTGGGTGGCGTGTTAGTTCTGGGGGTACCTGCAGCCATGTATCTGGCGGCTACAGCGCGCAAGGGTTGGATATGGTATGGGATAGCCCTGCTGATTACGGCAGCATCTTTGATTCCTCAAAGCCGATCTTCCATGGTGGCTGCTGTGTTGTTCTTGGCTGCTGGTGCGATCCTGGGTTGTGTGTGGGGCGAGAACAGAAAATTGATGCGCAGAATGACGGCTGCCTTGGTCATTCTGGGAATATGTGTGGCGGCGTTATTGGTGGTGTTGAAACGGCTGGATATTTCCCGGATCGTGGATTTTTCCAGATTGAATCAGATTGGAAAGGATGGGCGGTGGGTGCTGTGGCGTGCCGCTGGGGAAGATTTTCTCCAAAATCCTTTGTTCGGCATAGGCTTTGAAGAAGGCGCTCGCCTACCGGAGAACCGACTGGGCAATGTTTTTAGCAATATGTATCACGGTATCATTCCTCAGTTTTACGGGGCAATGGGTATTTTGGGAATTTGCGCCTTTGCAAAGCATTTATTCGATTTGGGGAAGGCTACATTTCGCCGATTCTCGGCAGAAAAGCTGCTTTTGGCAGCGGTGCCGGGAATGATCCTGGCCATGTCCATGGTAGATAATTTCTTTTTCTATGCCAATTATCAGTTTGTATATTGCTTGTTTCTGGCGTTAATAGAAAAAACAGATGAAAAGAGGTTGGCATAATGAAGATTTCAACGGAGATCGGGTCTGCGGCCAAAATTGTAGGCGAGCGAAAAGCAGTGGAATATTGCGCAAAGGCGGGCTTTGATGCCTGGGATTTCAGTATGTTTGCTATGTGCGATTATAACTGGAGCGCTAAGTGCCTGAACCCTACGGATCATCCTTTGGCAGGTTCTGACTATTTGGCCTTTGCCCGGGAGCTTAAGAAAATCGGCTTGGATAACGGCATTCATTGCAACCAGTCCCACGCACCGTTCCCGCTGTATTGCGATGCCATTCGGGATATGATGAAACGGGCGCTTGAATGCGCGGCAGAAGCCGGGGCTGAGATCTGTGTGATTCACCCGGATAACTACAAAAGCGCAGAGGAAAATGCCGAAATGTATTTAGAGCTGCTGCCTTTTGCCAAGGATATGGGCGTTAAGATCGCCACGGAAAATATGTGGGATTGGAACAAAACGTGGGATCACTCCACCTTTTCTGCCTGCGCTACTTCCCGGGATTTTAATGCCCACCTGGATGCAGTGAACGATCCTTATTTTGTGGCTTGTCTGGATTTGGGTCACGCAGAAATGCAGGGCTCCGGTGACGGCGCGGTAAATATGATTTTGGCGCTGGGTGACCGGCTGCAGGCGCTGCATATTCACGATAATGATCGGGTGCATGACAGTCATCAGATCCCCTTTTCTATGAAGATGGATTTTGTTGCTATTACAAAGGCATTGAAGGAGATCGGCTATCAGGGCTATGCCACATTGGAAGCTGACCGTTATTTGAAAAATTTTGCGCCGGAGCAGGTGCTTAAGGGCATGGAAGATTTGGCTTTTTCTGCCCGTCGGTTTGCCCGGATGGTGGAGGAAGCCTGATGCGCGTCAATTATCATACCCATACTACCCGTTGCAATCACGCCAAAGGCACAGAGGCAGAGTATGTGGAAAATGCTTTGGCTGCTGGGATCCGGGTGCTGGGCTTTTCCGATCATTCTCCCTATTTGTTTGATGGCGATTATTATTCCTGGTTCCGTATGCGGCCTGAGGAGCTTCCTGAGTATGTAGCGACGATCAAAAAATTACAGGAAGTATATAAGGGAAAAATCGAGCTGCCTATCGGCGTGGAGGTAGAATATTATCCTGCTTTGTTTTCCCGGCTGCTGCCTTTTTTGAAGGACCACGGCGTGGAATATCTGCTGCTGGGACAGCACTATCAGAAAAACGAGATCGGTACTCAGTACTCCGGGCTGCCTACCGATGATCCTCAGGTTTTGAAGAATTATTGCCGGCAGGTACGGGACGGAATGCAGCTGGGCATATTTACTTATCTTGCCCATCCGGATCTGATTAATTTTACCGGCGATCCGGCGCTGTATAAAACCGAAATGCGGGGCATTTGTCAGGAAGCGAAAAGCTGCGGTATGCTGCTGGAATATAATCTGCTGGGTCTGCGGGCTGGACGAGAATACCCGGTACCTGTATTTTGGGAAATGGCTGCGGAAGAAGGCTGTACTGCGGTATTGGGCGTGGATGCCCACGATCCCCAAAGCCTGAACGACCCGCAAACAGAACAGCAAGCGAGGGAATTTCTGAAGACACTGGGAATTGCTCTGGAAGAAAATCCCATACTAAAAAAGATATAGAAAGAGGACTTACTATGAATAAAAAAGAGGTTTTAAGAGCAGTTAAGTTTACCCTGTTTTCTTTGAGTGCCGGCATTATTCAGATTGGCAGCTTCACGCTGCTCAATGAACTTGTGAAATGGCCTTGGTGGCCCAGTCACCTGATCAGCTTGACCCTGTCGGTGCTGTGGAACTTTACCCTGAACCGGAAGTTTACCTTCCAGTCTGCAGCCAATGTACCGGTAGCCATGCTGAAAACCTTGGGGTATTATGTGGTATACACGCCTACCTCTTTGTGGCTGGGTAACTATCTGACCGGAACTTTACTGTGGAACAATTATGTCGTGGAAGTTTTGGTTATGCTCTTAAACTTTGTGACTGAGTTTCTTTTCCAGCGCTTTTTTGTGTTTGGCAAGAGCCTGGATACTAATAAAAAACAGGAGGCAAAATAAATGTATTATTCTTATAATGACCCCTCTATTCGTTACACCGGTCGGTTTGCGCTTCTTGATGGCGCGATGACCACCACGGCCTGCGGCAGCCAGATCGAGATCGCTTTTCAGGGCGATTATATTCTGCTGAATTTTGATACGGCCACCAATGAACGGAATATGCCCCATTTGTGGCTGCGTCTGGATGGCGGTATCAAGGTGGAGACTGCGGTGGATGAATACCTGCGGATCGAAGCAGGCCCCGGTGAACATATTTTGCAGATTATTTATAAGAGCGCTGTGGAGATGCAAGCACGGTTCTTCCACCCCTTGGTGGGTAAGATCTCCTTTAAGGGCTATGATGCGCAGAACGCCGGCGTTTTGCCTGCCGATAACAGAAAGATCATCGAACTGGTGGGAGATAGTATCACCGAGGGCGTGCTTATTGATGTGGAATATGGTACAGCCATGGAGAACAGACCTTATCAGGACGATTCCACCGCTACCTATGCCTGGCTGACGGCGGAAGCATTGGGCTTGCGGCATTATCATACGGGCTATGGCGCTGTGGGCACAACAAAATCCGGCTGCGGCGCTGTGCCTAAGGCGGCAGAAGCATATCCTTACTGCTTTGAGGGCGCGCCCATTGATTATCACCCGGATTATGTACTGATCAATCACGGCGCCAATGATCGGGGGCATAAGGATATGTTCCGGAGTGAATACGAGGGCCTTTTGGATGTGATCCGGGAGCATCATCCCGCCGTTAAAATCATCTGCCTTTCTCCTTTCTGCGGTGCGTTTGCCGAAGAGTTGGAAGAATTAGTTGCAGATTATAACCGTGAAAAGGGTACAGATGTGGTCTTTATTAACGGCGGCAGCTGGATCGAACCCCAGCCGCTTCACCCACTGAGAGAGGGTCATAAGATCGTAGCCCGGCATTTAACGAAGATCCTGGGTGGCATCATTGGATGAGCTACCGGAATGTAAATAGCTTATATCAGGAGTTTTTTGGCTGTAAGGTCTATAAGATCAGCCTGGATGGAGGATTTACCTGTCCTAACCGGGATGGCACGATTGCTACCGGCGGCTGTATTTTTTGTTCCGGCTCCGGCGGCGGTGCGTTTACATACCGGGGTCAGGACTTGAAGACTCAAATCACATTGGCAAAGGCGCAGGTGGCGGCGAAAAACAAGAGCGGTAAGTTTATCGCTTACTTTCAGGCCTTTACCAATACTTACGAACCGGTTGACCGATTGGAGCAGCTGTACCGCTGCGCCATGGAAGATCCTCAGATCGTAGGGCTTTCTATCGGTACGCGCCCGGATTGCCTGCCGAAGCATGTTGTGGTGCATCGCATTACCGGTGACGGAGCCAAACGGGAGCTGGTTGCCCCGCTATGGTCAGGGGATAAAAACGCGTGCTCAATTATCTTAACCGTTTTTTGGCGGAAAACGTATAAACCCCTTGCAAGCAAAGGGAAATGATGGTAGTATATTGTAGGAAATAAGCTCACAGGAGTATTTTAAATTAGGAGGCAATTCCATGACACCGAACGAAAAGAAGCAGCTGCAAATCACTGCCTGCAAGGTGCGTATGGGCGTTATCGAGTCCACCCACAGCGCTAAGGCGGGTCACCCCGGCGGCAGCCTGTCTGCTGCAGACGTATTTACTTACTTGTATTTTAAGGAACTGAACATCGATCCTAAGAATCCTAAGTGGGACGGCCGTGACCGTTTTGTACTTAGTAAGGGCCATACCGCTCCCGGTCTGTACTCTGCTTTGGCAAACCGCGGCTTCTTCCCTGTGGAAGATCTGAAGACCCTGCGTCACATCGACAGCTACCTCCAGGGCCACCCCAATATGAACACCGTTCCTGGTGTGGATATGTCTACCGGCTCTCTGGGTCAGGGCATCTCTGCTGCCGTGGGTATGGCTATCGCTGCTAAGTATCAAAATAAGACCAACCGGGTCTATGCGCTGCTGGGCGACGGCGAAATTCAGGAAGGCCAGGTTTGGGAAGCCTGCATGGCTGCCAGCCACTATAAGCTGGACAACCTGTGCATCGTAGTGGATAACAACGGCCTGCAGATCGACGGCGCTGTTAAGGATGTTATGAGTCCTTACCCCATCGTTGGCAAGCTGGAAGCGTTCGGTTTCAAGGTGGAGGCTGTTGACGGCCACGACTTTGACGCTTTGGAGAAGGCGTTTGCCAATGCCCGTGAAACCAAGGGCGCTCCCTATGCCATCGTGATGACCACCGTTAAGGGCAAGGGTGTTTCCTACATGGAAAATCAGGCTGGCTGGCACGGCAAGGCTCCCAATGATGCAGAATACGAGCAGGCTATGAATGAGCTGAAGGCTCAGCTTGCAGAACTGGAGGGTTAAGAAATGGCTGAAATGAAGAAGATCGCAACCCGTGACAGCTACGGCAACGCCCTGGTAGAGCTGGGCGCTGAGCATCCCGACCTGGTGGTGCTGGACGCTGACCTGGCAGGCGCTACCAAGACCGGTACTTTTAAGAAGGTTTATCCCGAGCGTCATTTTAACTTCGGTATTGCCGAAGGCAATATGGTGGCCGCTGCCGCCGGTATGGCTTCCGCAGGTCTGGTGCCTTTCGCATCCAGCTTTGCTATGTTTGCTGCCGGCCGCGCCTTTGAGCAGGTGCGTAACTCCATCGGCTACCCCAACCTGAACGTAAAGATCGGCGCTACCCACGGCGGTATCTCCGTTGGTGAGGACGGCGCAAGCCACCAGTGCTGCGAGGACTTTGCTCTGATGCGTGTCATCCCCGGTATGACTGTGATCTGCCCTGCTGACGATGTGGAGGCAAGAGCCGCTGTTAAGGCTGCTTACGAGCATAACGGCCCCGTGTACCTGCGTTTTGGCCGTCTGGCTGTGCCTGTGTTCCACGGCGACGATTACAAGTTCGAAATTGGCAAGGGTGAAGTTGTTGTTGACGGCACCGATGTTGCCATCATCGCTAACGGCCTGATGGTTTACGAGGCTATGGAAGCTGCCGAGGCTTTGAAGGCCGAGGGCATCAGCGCTTGCGTTGTGAATATGGCTACCATCAAGCCTCTGGACGAGGAGCTGGTGCTCCAGGTCGCTAAGAAGTGTGGCAAGGTCATCACCTGCGAAGAGCACTCCGTCATCGGCGGTCTGGGCGAAGCAGTTTGCGGTGTCCTGGCTGAGAAGCTGCCCACTCCCGTGCGCCGCATCGGTGTAAACGATGAGTACGGCCACTCCGGCCCTGCAGTAGCGCTCTTAAAGCAGTTCGGCCTGTGCGCCGAGCATATCGTGGAAGTGGCCAAGGACTTCTGCAAGTAAGAATAATAAAATCCGCTGTCCAACCGGACAGCGGTTTTTTAATGCACAATACATAATGGACAATGCACAATAAATGTATCCCTTAGGGATGCGTTTGAATTTTATGTCCACTTTTTAGTGGACACTGATATATGATGCGTGTAAGTAAGTATGCTAACATACATACTTATGGTACGCAAACGAAAAGCCGCTGCGTGAGCAGCGGCTTTAGTTTAGAGATTTGAGGAAGACAGAGAGGAGCTGCAGGGCGGTTTCCTTGTCCTTGGGGTTGCAGGCGTTCAGACGGCTAAGCAGGGTATCTTGCTGAGGAATCTCGGGGCTGACGTCCTGGGTGAGCACTTCATCGGGGGTGATGTGCAGTACATCGCAAATGTGGAGCAAAGTTTCAATGCGCATATTTACTGTACCCCGCTCTATGTCTGCGTAGGTGCGGTCAGAGAGCCCAGCAGCCTCCGCTACTTCAGCCTGGGTCAGTCCGATTCGCTTGCGAAAACCAAGCAGCCTGTTTCCTATGATATGAAGATCGTATACCAGCATTTTACTTCCCCCCGTATAGGTCTATATAGGAATTATACTTCCATTTTACCTTGACAAATAGGAAGAAAAATAGCATAATGATAGGAAGAAAAACACTTTTTTAGAAAGCGGAGTGATTGAGTAATGAGAGCTTGTCAAACTTGTGGAGGCCCGCTTGTTCGATCGGGAAACTACTATATTTGTGAGTATTGCAGACATAAGTGGGAAATCGATAGTGCTGACGATATTCATGCTGTGCATCGGGCAAACGCATGGGAAGCACTTCGCAATGGCGATTTTGAAAAAGCGGCAGAGTTGTTTGAAGAGATCATAATAAAAGAATCTAAAAATTATGAGGCATATTGGGGACGTGCACTCGCCTTGAGCGGTATTGTGTATGTTAATGATTTGCGAGAGGATAAGAAGGTTCCAACCTGTCATAATATTACAGAAATATCCTTCCTGAATCATAAAGATGTACAGATGGCAATATCTTTAGCGCCTAAGGAAATAGCAGATGAATACAGAAAGCAGGCGCAGTACATAGAAAAGGTGCGTGTTGAATGGCTGGAGAAAGCCAGTAAGGAACCTGCTTATGACATTTTTATAAGCTATAAGGACAGCGATAAAGAGAATGGTATCGAACGTACACAGGATAGCTATGATGCGCAGGATCTTTACTATGCACTTGTGGAAAAGGGCTATAAGGTATTTTTTAGCCATGTTAGTTTGCGCAATAAAACTTCGGAACAGTATGAGCCGTATATCTATAACGCGATTAAAACAGCAAAGGTTATGATCGTGTTTGGTGAAAAGGCAGAGTATTTTAATGCTATATGGGTGAAGAACGAGTGGAGCCGTTTTAAGGCGCGAATTGAGAAAGGGGAAAAGCATAAGAATTCTTTGGTTGTTGCTTTTAAAAATATGAATCCCGGTGATCTTCCCAGTGTTCTTAAAAAACAGTGTTTAAATGCTGCCGATATAACGTTTCTTTCTGATCTTATTGCTCATGTTAAACGGGTGATCGACGAAACAAAGAGAAATGTTCATCTCGAGAAGATCGAGATAGCCAGCGGACAAATAGCAAAAAAGGCTACAGCTATATCCGTAAATGCTGTAAAGACCCGAGAAGTCGGAATGGGAGCTATTGCGGAAACAAGCTTGAGTGAGAAGCAATCGATCAATCTAGTTTACGCATATTTGTCAGAGCATCAATGGCAGGAGGCGTCCAATCTGGTAAGTGATGTTCTTTTCGACAATCCTACTTGCGCTGAGGCAATTTGGTGTAAGCTATTGGTCGCACATCAGGTGCCGAACAATGAGAAATTAATCGATAGGCTGGATAAATTTTCAGCTACCGATTTTGCGAACGTTGAAAAGGTGCTTAATTATGCTTCTCAAAGCCTTGCGCAAACTTTGCTGGTTTTGCTGTACGGAGCGACCAGAAAAGTGACAGCAGCCACATATAAAAGAATACTGGATGTGGTTTTGCCGTTTTCTTTTGGTAAGCGACAGAATTGTATTGATACGGCGTTTTCTGAAACGATCGCCCAAAGCAAGCTGGAGCCCTTTAAAAGATTGTTGGATACATTACAGCCTGACGATGTGGATAAATATATAGCATATAACTATCGATATGCAGTTGCGGCAAACGATGTTGGGGAAAAGATAGAATGCTTGCAGCGAGTTCTATCGGTAGATGAAGGAAATATTGCGGCACTGCGTGAGATTGTAGCGGTCGATTTAATCAGCGCAAAGTATGCGAATAAAAGAATTGAGGATTTTGAAAATCTCTTAAAATTTGCGCCGGATATTAGTGAGGAAATCCGTAGCTGTTTATCATGGTTGGGTAAAAACCTTGCGGATTCTGGTCATTGTGCGTTTGCGAAAAGGGTTTTGCAATATTACACAGGGGAATTGTCAACACTTAAGGCACAGCTTGTATCTTTATGCAAGAAGATCATACAGATGCGCTTGTTTGCTGAAGCAGAGTATTTTCTGAATTTAGCAGTGTCTTTTGATGCACAGAACCCGGATATATATTGGTTGCTCTGCCTTATGCGGGTAAAGGCGTCCTCAGAAGATGCGATTATAGCACAGAACAATCTTTTGAAGGATGTACCTGAGTTTAATAAGTATTTGTCTCTTGTAGATGACCGCAGACAAAAGCAGTGTATATCTATTTCAAAAAGACAGCAGGAAAGAGTCAAAAAAGATAAGTATGAGAAAGAGTTAACCAGACTAAAGCGGGAAAAGGAACGTTTAGAGGAAGAACTCACAAAAATACCTGCGCATACTGGGAAAATGACTGGATATGGTTATGCTGGAATGGCAGTAGTATGGTTTGTAGCAATCATAGGATTTCTTTTCTGTGTTATGGGACTGATTTTGCTCATCCTTAAAGGATTGACGCCCCTCGTGATAATTGCTGGTGTGATTGGGGGTTGGTTGATTAAATTTTCTGTAGACTGTATGCGTGAGGAAGCAAACATTAAAGAGAATAGAGAACGGGAGAGAAATTTATCGACACGTCTTTCTGTTGTATGTGGAGAGCTAAGTAAGTTGGAAGAAGATGGCGTAAAAGATGTCACTAGGGATAGAGTATAAAATACTAAAATGGACATTATTCGTGAGCGTAGAAGGAGGTCAATATGAAAAAGTTTGTTATCACTTGTCCTGAGTGCGGTAGTTATGTAGAGGCTTCTACAGGCGTTTTTGCAAAGAAGAAGGTTGTTTGTGCTTGTGGGTGCGAAATTGATGTAAACCAAACTAAAATGAGTAAGAAAAAATGCCCTCATTGCGGAAATGAAGTTGTGTATGACCAAAGCAAGGGGGAGGAAGCGCTTTGCCCCGTGTGTCACAAGAAAATCAATGCTTCAGCGGATAAGGTTGGATTGATAAAAATAACCTGTCCTTCTTGCGCATGTGAGCTGACAACGGATAAGAATGCGGAAAAAATCACGTGCGTTTTGTGTGGGTCTGAAATCGATGTGCAGAAACGTATTGCACAGGAGAAAATTAAAAACAGCAATGCAGTAAGTGATATTAAATGGGATAGTTCGGAAGGTGTTTTGGTGTGGAAACATCCCGTTGAAGATTTTAATATGGGGACGCAGTTGACGGTACATGCATCACAGGAGGCATTGTTTTTCCGGGATGGCCGCGCCTTAGACCTTTTTGGAGCAGGCAGATATACACTGGAAACGCAGAAGATACCTATGCTCAGCGAAATATATAAGCTGCCGCCGGATGCAGACAGGTCGCTTCATTCTGAAGTATATTTTTTCAATAAAACAGTACAGACAGGTATTAAATGGGGCACGCCCAGTAGAGTACGTATTATAGAGCCTGTGACGAATATGCCTGTTGAGATCGGTGCTAGAGGTACATTTAACCTGGAGATCAGTGACGCTCGAAAACTGATTTTAAAACTGGTTGGTACGGCATCTGCTTTTGGGACAGCAGATGTGGTGGATTCCGGTAAGGGTTATAGTGTGGAATATATGCGTGGCAAGTTCTCGGATATGATTGCTATGCATGTTACTTCTTTACTGGCGCGTGTTATTATGGAGAACAATCTTAGGTTGTATACCATTGACATTATGAAGCCGCAGATTTCGGCTATATTAGCAGCTGCAATTAATCGGGAGCTGGAAGCCTTTGGCTTACATATTCCAGAAGGGCAGTTCTATGTTACGGATATTCTCAATGATGATGAAAATTATAAGCAGATCATAGAGCAGGATACAGCAGCTGTTTTGGAGATTCATAGAGAAAAATTGGCGGTTGCTAAAGAGGAGGCCGTGCGTGCGAGAACAATGGCCGAATTGGAAACAAAGGCTAAGGCAAATCTTTTTGAAACACAGGTCGAAGCGGAGAGTGCAAGAATTTCTTCCCTTGGTGTGGCTGATTCCACTGCGACTATTGCACAGGGAGAAGCGCAGCGCATTAAATTGGAGGGCGGTGCTTCAGCTGATGTTTATCGAGCTCAGGCGATGGCTGAGGCAGAGGAAATGCACTTGAAGGGTTATAGCCAAAAAGATGTGCTGCAGACGGATGTACAGAAGGCGTATGCCAATGCATTGGGGCAGATGGGCGCTAATGGTGGTGGTACCGGCGGTGGTATGTTGGGCGATGTAGCTGGATTGGGCGTTGCGTTGGGCGCAATGGGCAGTGTTATTGATATGACTAAGGAAGCCATGACGCCTATGATGAATATGGGCGCAACAGCGGTTGCACCTACGGAAATCGGTTGGACTTGTGTTTGTGGCAAAAAGAATATCATGACCCGTTTTTGCCCGGATTGCGGTGCTGCCAAACCTGCAACAGTGGATGCGGCATGGGATTGTGCTTGCGGCCGTAAAGGGATAGCTACAAAATTCTGCCCTGACTGCGGCACTAAGCGAGAGGTGTGATTATGGATATGCTGAAAGATAAGAAGGCAAGGTCGGTAATTGCAATATATGCGATAGTTTTTTGCATATATTTGTTGTTGTTTCTGACAATTCCGTTTTCTAAGGGCATTGCAGCTTGGATAAGCTTTGCATTTACTTTAATTGCATTTTTATTTAGCCTTTATTCTTGCTGGGTGGCATATAGAAACTGTGATAGCGCGATCTCTGCGGTATATAGTTATCCCGTTTTTCGTGTAGGTCTTATATACGCAGTGCTTCAGCTGATTTGCGGTGTGGTAATTTGTATTATTGGCTGCCTTGTGCCTGTGTCTTATTGGATACCGTTAGTATTATTTGCGTTGATGCTTGGTACAGCGATTGTTGGTTTAATAGTTACAGACAATGTTAGAGATACCGTTTTGGGCGTGGAAACGAAGGCGCAAGGCGCCACAAGAATGATGATGCAACTTCAGCTTGCTATGTCTGCGATTGTAAATTTCTGTGAAGTAGAAGAAGTGAAGGAAGAGCTGTTGGCCTTAAACGATGCTTTCAAGTATAGCGATCCTATTTCCAGTGCTGCAACAGAAAAACTCGAGGGAGAAATTGCTGTTGCTTTAACAGCGCTAAAAACATTAGTTATGTCTGGAGACGCTGATAGTATTGTTCAAAAAGCGCATATGATTCACGTATTACTACAGAATAGAAATGAGCTGTGTAAGGCGAAAAAGTAAATAATAAAACCCGCTGTCCAACCGGACAGCGGATTTTTATTTGCGTTGGCCTGTGACTTGATACATATGGTCATCGGAGATTTTGGTTGTTACGGTTAAGTAGTTTTCAAAGATGGCGGAAAGGTCGTCTTCGTGCATCAGGCCGATGCTGACCTTACTGGCCTTTCCTTCGTGGTGGCGGTCAATGGCGGCTCTGCTCATACCGTGGGCAACGGTTAACGTGCCGCCGGGTTTTAGGTGGGCGCTGAGCACACGGATGAGGTTTTCCGGGTCGGGGAAGTGGGGGAAGGCGTTGTAGATCACGATACAATCGAACTTGCGGTCAAATTCTGCGCTTTCCACATCGCCGCAAAGCACCGTTACTTTCGGGAATTTCTCCCGGGCGATTTTTACCATTTCGGGGGAAATATCGATAGCGGTCAGGCTATTTACCTTCCGCGCCAGATAGTCCGGAAACAGGACGCCTGTGCCGCAGGCCACATCCAGCACATCCTTGCCGGCAGCTACACCGGCGTTATCCAAGATCTTGCCGATGATGGCATCGCTGCGGATCATATCTGCATCCCAACCGGGGGCGAGCCGGTCAAAAAAGGCGATGACGTCAGTTTTATTCATTTGGTTTCTTCCTTTTCGTACCGCTGGGGCAGCAGCTTGGCCCGCATCATGGTATATACCAGCGTGGGGATCAGAATCAGCTGAATGATAATGCCGGGAACGCCGGATACCAAAGAGGTGGTGACCCAGGCGAAGGGAGCTGTGCCGGGGGAGAGGATCAGGCTCTTGGCAAGGCCTGCGATGACACGGCCTAAAATCATAGCCGCGGTCATACTGATATAAAGATCCAGATAAGTCTTTTTGGTGCGTACGAGCTGCATCAGCAGACCGCTGGCGCCGCCGTAGACAGCGCACTCAATCGCCATAGAGGGCAGCATAGCGGCGGGGGGCATACCGGTGAGCAAGGAGCTTAGCACCGGACCTAAAATACCGCCCACAAGGCCGAAGGGCCAGCCGCAGGCAAGGCCGCACAGCAGCACAGGGATGTGCATAGGCAGGAAGACCTGGCCGGCATTTTGCACCGCATGGAAAGCCATAGGCAGCACCACGCACAGGGCGGCGCATACAGCGGTAAATACCAAACGTTTTGTGTAATTCATTTTCATAGTTTTGCGCTCCTTTTTCTTTATGAACGCATATTACCATAGAAAATCCCCCAGGGTAAGCCCCCCGGGGGGTTTCAGATGCCATAATAAGACCCAAAACATCAAAATCTTTTATTAAATCGGATTGCCGAAGATTTGGTATGTGGGCTGATGATATTAGTCCTGTAAAAAACGAAAGGTTTCAACAGATCAAGAATTTTGATTTGCTGCACAAAACGAGCCTTACCGTACCTATGTACGCCGACAGGCTCGTTTTGTTTGCCTTTGGGCCTTCTATGGCCTCTGCAGCAGGTTTGTTTATTCGGCGCTGACAGCGGTGATGACTTCGCTGCCGTTTTGCAGGGCGATGATGGCTTCGGCCAGGGCTTCCGCGGAGCGGAGCACCTCTTCCTGTTCGTTTCCGGCAAAGCCCATTTCAATTAACAGGCCGGTGGGGCAGATGTCCTGGTTATAATGGTAAGACCGCAGGACTAAGGGGCGGCAGATGCCGGGGCTGAGCTGCTCTAACTGCAACTGCAGCTTGGTGGCAAAGGATAGATTCCGCTGCCAGGTGGCGTTCCCACCATAATCGTAGGCGCTGACCACCAGCATCATGGTGGCGGCGTCCTGACCGTTGTAGTCAGCGGTGTAGCCTACCTGATTGCCGTTTCCGTCTTCCCCTGCATCCCGGTGCAGATCCAGCACCAGGCGGATGGAGGGGTACTGGGTCAGGTAGCTTTCGATGGATGTACGGCTGTTACCATAGGCGGCATCATAGGAGGGAGAGTCGTGAATAGACCGGTCATGGATGACCTGAATACCGGCTTGTTCCAAAAGCGCCCCCACCCGGTCACCAATGGATACCATATTGTAGGCGGTGTTCTCAGAGCGCCAACCGGCGCAACCCGAAAAAGCTTCTGATGCGTGTGAATGGACGATGAGCACCGCCGGTTGTCCGTTAGCCAATTGCCAGCCCAGGGGCGTACATAGGGCGCTTTGCAGGTCGGCGGTATAGCCGTTGGGATTATGTAAAGAAATGGCATCCAGCTCCTGCAAAGAAAATACCGCCTGGGCCGGTTCTTCCGGAATAAAGCTGGGGTTTTGGGCTTCCGGGGGCTGCACATTTTGCACCCAGCGGCCTGTCCCCAGAAAGGTCATAACAGAAAAAAGACCATCTTTAGAAAACAGATACCCAAAATCGGCGGGGGCAAATATTCGCAAAACTACGGCAATCAGCACAGCGGCTGCGCCCATACGCAAAGTCTTTTCTTCCAATTTCATATAAAACGCCCCTTAAAAATAAAGATGGGCTGCCGCTTGCGCAGTAGCCCATCGGGACGTTTTATTTATCTTTTTGCCATTTGGGGCGTGTTCTAAGCGTCAGGCGCAGCTGTTGGAAAAATTCAGTGAGCAAGGCGGAGGCTTCTGCCTCCCGAATACCCTGGATTACTTGGGGATGGTGGTTAAACTCCATGGAAAACAGGTCGCACACCGAGCCGCAGGCGCCGCATTTGGCATCACTTGCACCGAAGACCACCGTGGGGATCCGGGCGTTGATAATGGCGCCGGCGCACATAGGGCAAGGTTCTAAGGTTACATACAGGGTGCAATCCCAAAGCCGCCAGCCGCCTAAATTTTCGCAGGCTTGCCGGATAGCTTCAATTTCGGCATGGCCTAAAGCGGTACGCCCGGTTTCCCGGCGGTTGCGGCCTTCGCCTACGATCACGCCATCCCGGACGATGACGCAGCCTACCGGCACTTCACCATCCAGGGCAGCTTCCTTTGCCAGGGCCAGCGCCCGGTCCATATAAAATTCGTGTTCCATAGTAGCGCCCCCTTTTTTCTTATCATACCCAAAAGGAACTGGGGCGTCAAGTGCTTATATGGTAACAAAAGAAAAACGCAAAACAAAGAGAATATTGCCAAGCATTACTTTTGGTGTTATAATGGAATAAAATTGGGGGAGTAGGTGAACTTAGGATGAATACCCTTTTGCATATTTGCTGCGCGCCCTGCGCCAACCAATGCATTGAAGCGCTGCGCACGGATGGGATCGGGGTTACCGGTTTTTGGTATAATCCCAATATCCATCCTTTTACCGAATACCGGGCTCGGCGGGACTGCCTGCGGCAGTATGCTGAGGAGATTAGCTTGCCCCTTATTGAAAAGAACGATTATGCCCTGCGCCCCTTCGTAAGGGCGGTGGCGGAGGATATTGGCGGTCGCTGCGTGAAGTGCTATGAAATGCGGCTGTTTGAAACTGCCCGGCAGGCAAAAGAGGGTGGCTTCGACAGCTTTACTTCCAGCCTGTTCATTAGCCCCTATCAAAATCACGAGCTGATGGCTGCCGTTGCCCAACGTGCGGCGGATGAATACGGCGTGGAATTTTTGTATCGGGATTTTAGGCCCTATTTTAAGGACGGGCAGAATTTTGCCCGGGAACACGGCTTTTATATGCAGAAATACTGCGGCTGTGTATTTTCCGAAGAAGAGCGCTATTTGAAAGCAAAGAAAATTATCCCTTAGGAGGAAAACCTATGGAATTTGCTGTGCCTTGCCTGTTTGGCTTGGAGGGCATCGCCGCGGATGAATTAAAGCGGCTGAATATAGAAAATGTGCGGGCGGAAAACGGACGGGTGCTGTTTAGCGGTGACGACTATGCTATGGCCAAGGCCAACGTGTGCCTGCGTACCGGTGAACGGGTGCTTATTGTACTGGCAGAGTTTACTGCGAAAACTTTTGAAGAGCTGTTTCAGGGCGTTTATAGAAGTCCGCTGGAAGAATTTATCCCGAAAGACGGTCAGTTCCCGGTAAAGGGGCATTGTCTGAACAGTACCCTTATGAGTGTGCCGGATTGTCAGGCTATTATCAAAAAGGCGGCTTCCAAGCGGCTGGGAGAAAAATACGGGGTCAACTGGCTGCCGGAAACCGGAGTCAAATATCAGCTTCAGTTTTCCATTATGCAGGATAAGGTGACGCTGTATCTGGATACTTCCGGCGTTGGTCTGCACAAGCGGGGCTACCGGGCGGTAGGTAACGAAGCGCCATTGCGGGAAACCTTGGCGGCGGCCATGGTGCAGCTGACCCGCTACCGGGGCAGAGAGTTCTTTTGGGATCCTTTCTGCGGCTCGGGAACCATTCCTATTGAAGCGGCCTTGATCGCCAAGAACAGGGCGCCGGGCTTGAACCGGAAATTTGCCGCACAAAGCTTTGCCTGGAGCAAGGAGGCAACCTGGGAGCAGGTGCGCCAGGAGGCAAAGGATAAAGAGTTTAAGGGTGAGTATCGCATCTTAGGTTCAGATAACGACCCTAAGTGCGTGTCCCTTTCCATGGCCAATGCCCGGAAAGCCGGGGTGGCGGATTGTATCCGTTTTGCCGATGGGGATGCTACCAAAATGAGCCTGCCCTGTGACAGCGGCATTCTGGTGTGCAACCCGCCCTACGGTCAGCGGATGCTGGAACAGCAAAGCGCCCAGCGGCTTTATGGCGCATTGGGCAGACATCTGAAATTTGCTGATGGCTGGAAGAAGTTCATTATCACTTCTGAGCCGGAATTTGAGCATTATTTTGGCCGCAGAGCAGATAAAAAACGCAAGCTTTATAATGGCATGATCAAGTGCGATTATTATATGTTTACCGAAAGCCATAGAAAGAAATAGGAGGCTTTTATGAAGCATCTGTTTATCATCAATCCCGCAGCGGGCAGCCGGGACAGAACGGCTAAGTATTCTGAGCAGATCCATACCATTTGTCATGAAAGAGATCTGGACTATGAGATCAAGGTGTCTCAGGCACCGGGTAACTGTCGGGAGCTGGCAAAGGCAGCTGCTGAAACAGGGGAGGAATACCGCATCTATGCTTGCGGCGGCGACGGTACGCTGAATGAAGTTGTGTCCGGAGTTGCCGGTTTTGATAACGTGGCGGTGACGGTGTTCTCCGGCGGCAGCGGCAACGATTTTGCCAAGGTTTTTGATGATCCGGATGCTTTCCGGGATTTGGAAAAGCTTTTGGACTGCAAGGAAGTTACCTTTGATTTAATCCGGTGTAATGATGACATCAGCCTGAATATCTGCTCTGTGGGCTTGGATGCCCGCATTGGTCACGATGTTGCCAATTATAAGCGCATCCCTTTGCTCAGCGGCTTCCGGGCTTATGCTGTGTCTGCGGTGGTGAATGTGATCCGGGGTATTGCGGAGCATTATGTGGTGGAGATAAACGGAGAGCGGATTGACGGGGATAAGACCATGATCTGCGCTTGCAACGGCCGGTTCTACGGCGGCGGCTTTAACCCCGTTCCGGAAGCTGATCCCACCGATGGCCTGCTGGATGTGCTTTTGGTAGAAAAGGTCTCCCGGCTGCAGGTGGCCGGTGTTATTGGAAAATATAAAAACGGACAGTATAAAAAGCTTTCTAAGCTGATCCGTTATTTCCGTACTGACAAGCTGAAGATTATATGCGATAAGCCTACCGGCATCAACCTGGACGGTGAATTGCGGAAAGCCCAGGTCATTGAAATGTCCATAGCCAAGGAAAAACTGCGGTTTTTCTATCCCAAGGCCCTTTCCTGGCAGGTAAAAGCTCCGGTTGAAGTTTAAATAGAAACGAGCAGATGCTTAGCATCTGCTCGTTTTGTTATAGGCTTTCAGCATATTTCCTTATGGCTTCAAAGGATTCGTCGCTGATGGCGTGCTCGATTTTGCAGGCATCCTCTGCGGCTACCTCCGGGTCAACACCCAGCTGCACCAGTAAGTTGGAGATCAGGGTGTGCCGCTGATAAATTTTGTTTGCGATGGCAAGACCATCTTCTGTTAAGGTGATATAGCCATCTTTATCTACAAGGATATAGCCGCCGTTTTTCAGCAGACCAACAGCCCGGCTGACACTGGGCTTGGAATACCCCATATATTCGCTGATGTCCACAGAACGCACAGCGCTCTTTTGCTGCAGCAGCACGTGGATGGATTCCAAATACATTTCTCCGGATTCCTGAATGGCCAAGATATCGCCCCCTTAGCAAGTGTAGATTTATTTTAACACACTGCACAGGAAAATGCAACTATGTACCTGCCGCCGGAAAACCGGAGGCAGTGCTTCGATTGGTAGTTCCTGGGATTTACTGCATGCCCTGCTCGTAAGCCTCGATCATTTTCTTGACCATCTGGCCGCCAACGGAGCCAGCCTCACGGGAGGTCAGGTGACCGTTGTAACCGTTGGTCAGGTTAACGCCAACTTCGGAAGCAGCCTGCATCTTGAAACGGTCCATTGCCTCACGAGCCTGGGGCACATTGATCTGATTGTTGTTTTTCATAATCTTTACACCTCTTTTTCTTTTTTGACGGAAAGTTCCGCCGCAAACATAGCTTTACCGGAAATGCAAGATATATGATTGTATCATTTTGCAAATATACGCAAAAAATGGAAAAAACGCCCCGTAAGATATTCTTACGGGGCTTTTGCAATATATAGCTCAGCGGTTAACAGAGCCGGCCATGCGGCGGTAGGTGTGGCGGATACCGCGGATGGCGATGGAATAGGCCTGGATATTTTCAGGCAGCGACATACCGCCGTAACCGGCATCGCCTAAATGGTGGATATCCGTGCCGGTCATTTTGCACATCAGGGCGATCTGTCGGATGGTGGCAACGTCTGCGCCTTCCTGGGAAGTGCCGATGGCGGTGATAGTCAGGCACCCTAAGCTGTGGGCATAGTTTACCAGCTCCCGCACGTATTCTACGGTGATGCCGGGCACTGTGCCGGGGGCAGGGAGGAGGATGATGTCTGCGCCGGCGGCGGCAAAGGCAGAAATGTCTTCCTTGGTGATGATCTTTTCTGCGCCTTCCGTAAGGATGCCGGAGGCGTGCATCTTGCCGGCGGCAAGGATGAGCCGGTCACCCAGCGCTTCCTTATATACCCGAAGGGTCTGCTCAATGGCTTCGTTGGTGACACCGATGCCGGGGTTGCCGGTAAGCAGAATAAAGTTTACACCCATATCGGCAGCCTTTTTGGCGTTTTCCAAAGTGGCTTTTCTGCCGCCCGTCATAGCCCACATATTCTCTTCCGGGTCTTGGGAAGAAAGCACTTGCTCCACAGGCTCTAAGTTAATGCCGATGGGGCGGCCGGTGAGCTCCCTGAGCTTGTGGATCACATTTTCCGGTTCTACCTTGGGAAGCCCTAGAATTTTGGGATTTTGCACGTCAAACATATTCAGCAGCAGAATATCCGCACCCATAGCGGAAACAAATTCTGCGTTGGTGATATCTCCCAGCATAGGCATAATAGAGCCGATGGTTTCGCAGGCTACGGTGCGACCCTCGCTGCCGGAAATGGCATCCAGAAGCTCTTGCCGGGACATATTGCGAAAATCGGAAGCTTGACAATCTAATATTCTTTTCATAAAATAACCCCCTTTTTTATTAAGTATATCACAAAAATTAAACTTTTGGGGCAAAAATTTTTATTATTGTCACAATGCACAAAAAGTGTTTGAAAATAATGTTGCTTTCGCCGAAAATGCGCCGTAGAGGCTAAGGAAACGCCTGGGCTGATTGACATAAGTGGGTATTTTTGATATTCTTTACATATATGATAACTGTGAGACATTGTCTGCACACAGAAAGGATGTTGTTTCTTTATGGGCTTGTTTAAGAAACTGTTTGGTAAGAACACAGACGATTTTTACGCGCCTATGGCAGGTAAGGCTGTAGCCATTACCGAAGTGCCGGATCCCACCTTTGCAGAGGGTATGCTGGGCAACGGTATCGCCATTGAGCCGGCAGAGGGCAAGGTTTACGCCCCCTGTGATGCCACTGTGGATATGATGTTTACCACCGGCCACGCAGTGAGCCTGGTTGCCGATTGCGGCGCTGAGATTCTGATCCACGTTGGTTTGGAGACCGTCAGTCTGGAGGGTAAGCCCTTTACCGTTCACGTCGCCAATGGCGATAAGGTCAAGAAGGGTCAGCTACTGATAGAAGTAGACCTGGAAGCCGTTAAGGCTGCGGGCCTTCCCACCATCACCCCTATGGTGGTTTGCAATACAGACGATTATTCTACTTTCAATACCATCGTCGGTAAAGACGTTACCAATGACGATGTGGTGATGGAGTTGGCAAAGTAATGAAAAAAGGTATCGGTTTGCCGGTATTTCCCGGCGTAGCCATCGGTCCTGCCGTTGTTTACCGTAAGGCGCAGCGTACCCTGCCTGTTTCCTCCGGCGATGTGGCTGTAGAAAAGGCAAAGTTCGAAGCTGCCCTGGAAACTGCCCGTGAGCAGCTCACCGCTTTGTTTGAAAAGGCAAAGGTAGAGATCGGTGAAGAGCAGGCAGCGATTGTGGAAGTGCAGCTTTTGATGCTGGACGATTTGGATTACTTAGACGGCGTAAATATGGCTATCGAAGATGGCGCAGCCGCTGCCATCGCAGCTTTGGACACCGGCGAAGAATTTGCCCAGGTGTTTGCTGCTATGGACGATGAGTACATGAATGCAAGAAGCGCGGATATCCGGGATATGTCCCACCGGCTTTATGATATCCTCTGCGGAAACACCGGCTTCCAGCTGCCGGAGGGCGCTTTCCTGCTGGTAGCGGAGGATCTGGCTCCCAGTGAGACTATTCAGCTGCCCAGAGATCGGATCATGGCTTTTGTGACCCGGCAGGGTTCTTCTTCCAGCCATACCGCTATTTTGGCAAGAACCTTGAATATCCCTTCTTTGGTGCAGTCTGACATCACCTTTGAAGATGCCGAGGGCTGTGAAGTGTTGGCCGTTGACGGCTTTACCGGCACTTGGTATGCTGACCCTGATGAAGAAACCTTGGCAATGCTCCGCGTCAAGCAGGCAGAAGCTGCTGCTGAGCGCAGTGCCCTGGAAGCCTACCGGGGCAAGGAAAGCATTACCAAATCAGGCAAGAAGGTGCTGCTGGTGGCAAACATCGGCTGCCCTGAGGATGCAGAGGACGCCATTAAGGCAGATGCTGAGGGCGTTGGCCTGATGCGTAGTGAGTTCCTTTATCTGGGCAGAGATTCCCTGCCCACAGAAGATGAGCTGTTTGAAGCTTATAAAAAGGTTGCCCAGACGATGGGCGATCGGCCTGTGGTTATCCGCACCTTGGATATTGGCGCTGACAAGCAAGTGAGCTATATGGGCCTGGAAGCAGAGGAAAACCCTGCTTTGGGTCTGCGTGGCCTGCGTATTTGCCTGACTCGGGAGGAGATCTTCCGCCCTCAGCTGCGGGCGATTTATCGGGCTTCTGCTTACGGCAACCTTCACGTGATGTTCCCCATGGTGGCATCCGTTTGGGAGCTGAAGGCGGCTAAGGCCCTGTGTGCCAAGGTGCGTAAGGAGCTGGAGGACGAGGGCTGCCCCACCAAGGAAGTGCCCATCGGCGTGATGGTGGAAACCCCTGCTGCTGCTGTTCTTGCCCACGAGCTGGCTAAGGAAGCCGCATTCTTCTCTGTTGGTACTAACGATTTGACCCAGTACACCCTGGCGGTTGACCGGCAGAATGCCAAGCTGGGTGAATTCTACGATCCTTACCATCCGGCGCTGCTGGCTTTGATGGCCCATATCGCAAAGGCTGCTCAGGATAATGGCATCTGGGCCGGTATTTGCGGCGAATTGGGCGCTGACCCCAAGCTGCAGGAGAAGTTCATTGAAATGGGCTACACCGAGCTGAGTATGGCCGCCGGCCGGATCTTGGAAACCCGGAAGCTGGTTTGCGATTCTAATGTTTAAAAATCACGAAAGTGAGGAAATAACCAAATGAAAGAAATCAAATATGTCATTACTGATCCCCTTGGTATGCACGCCCGCCCCGCCGGTATGCTGGTGAAGGCTGTGGCTCCCTACGCATCCAAGATCACCGTCACCGCTCCCACCGGCACTGCTGATGCACGCCGCCTGATGGCTCTGATGAAGCTGGCTGCCAAGCAGGGCATGGAGCTGACCATTACCATAGACGGCGCCGACGAAGAGAAGGCTGCTGCAGAACTGCAGGCTTTCCTCAGTGCCAATCTGTAACTTATTTTTGGCCAAATGACTGTCGTGGGCCGACGGTCTTATATAAAGGCAAAAGAGATTTTTAAGGAGGATATTTCATTATGATGAAAACTCTGCAGAAATTGGGCAAAGCTATGATGCTTCCCGTCGCTGCACTTCCCATCTGCGGTATCCTGATGGGCTTGGGCTACTTACTGTGTCCCTCCACCATGCAGGGTGGTACTCCCGAAGGCATTCTTCAGATCATCGGCTTCTTCCTGGTTAAGGCAGGCGGCGCCCTGATCGACAACATGGCAATCCTGTTCGCCGTTGGTGTTGGCGTTGGCCTGGCTAAGGACAACGATGGCACTGCCGGTCTGGCAGGTATCGTTTCTTACCTGATGATCACCACTTTGCTGGCTCCCGGCTCCGTGGGCGTTATCGCTCCCAGCATGATTGCTGAAAAGATTAATGAAGTGGCATTCTCCAAGGTTGCCGGCAACGCATTCATCGGCATTCTGGCTGGTATCATCGGCGGTATTTGCTACAACAAGTTTAAGGGCACCAAGCTGCCTGACGCTCTGGCATTCTTTAGCGGCAAGCGCTCCGTCGCTATCGTGACCGCTGTGGTTTCCATTGTTGTTTCCGCAGTTCTGCTGTTCGTATGGCCTCTGATCTTCAAGGGCCTGTATGCTCTGGGTCAGGCTATCGTCAGCATCGACGCTGTTGGCGCAGGTATCTACGCTTTCCTGAACCGTCTGCTGATCCCCACCGGTCTGCACCACGCTCTGAACAATGTGTTCTGGTTTGACACCATCGGTCTGGGCGACCTGGGCGCTTACTGGGCTGGCAAGACCTCCGCTGATATGGGTTGGTCTGTTGGTATGTACATGGCAGGCTTCTTCCCCTGCATGATGTTCGGTATCCCCGGCGCTGCTCTGGCTATTATCCAGACTGCTAAGACCAACAAGCGTAAGATCGCTGCCGGTATCGTTGGCTCCGCTGCTCTGTGTGCATTCATCTGCGGCGTTACCGAGCCCTTCGAGTTCGCATTTATGTTCCTGGCATTCCCCCTGTACGTTGTTTACGCTCTGCTGTACGGTATCTTCACTACCATTACCGTTGCTCTGGGCTTCCGCGCTGGCTTCTGCTTCTCCGCCGGTGCAACTGACCTGCTGTTCTCTGCATCCCTGCCCGCAGCAGCCAACACCTGGCTGATCATCCCCCTGGGCATCGCTGCATTTGTTGTCTTCTACTTCGTATTCCGTTTCGCCATCACCAAGTGGGATCTGAAGACCCCCGGCCGTGAAGATGATCAGGAAGGCGAGCTGAAGATCGAGCTGGCTAACGACGACTACACCGCTATGGCCCAGATCATTCTGGAAGGCCTGGGCGGTAAGGAGAACATCGCTTCTGTCGATCACTGCATCACCCGTCTGAGACTGGAAGTTAAGGACCGCCTGCTGGTTGACGAGAAGAAGATCAAGTCCTCCGGCGCTTCCGGCGTAATCCGTCCCGGTAAGACCGCTGTGCAGGTCGTTATCGGACCTAAGGTACAGTTCGTCTACGAAGAGTTCAAGAAGATCGCTGAGTAAGACTTAACTGCAAAGCTGCGGCCCACGCGGTAAATAACGGTGCTGCCCCTGCGGTAACGCAGGGGCAGCTTTTTTAAAAAAACACCGCCCGTTGGCGGTGTTTTTTTATGTATCTAATGCAAGTCGGGCGGCATGGACTTTCTCTGCGCTGGTAAGCTGTATATGCCATTCATCCAGGCCGGGGATGCCCATAGGCACGTTTTCCCGACGGAAAAGCATACCGCTTTCTATATCGGCTTTGCCGCTCATGTGGAAAGCACGGGCCTGAGGACAGGCTTTGCGAATGGAAGTAATGGCGGCAGCGTTTACACCTGCACCAATGAGCACTTCCGGGCCGTTTTCCCTATCTCGCAGCTGCAAAAGCTTGCGAATGGTTTCCAATCCCTCCAGGCAGGAGCTTGCTGCGCCGCTGGTAAGCACCGTGTCGATGCCAATTGCTTTGGCATCCAAATAGGTCTTGCAGGGATCTTGGGATACATCGACACATCGGTGCAGGGTGACGCCACAGCCCTGCGCTGCCTCCAGCAGAGGCTTCATAGCAGCCGCATTCAGTTCACCCTGGGCGGTTAAACAGCCGATCACAAAGCCGTCGGCGCCTGCATTACGCAGGCTTTTGATCTGCCCGGCCATCAGCTGGATTTCTTCTTGCGTATAAAGGAAATCACCGGCGCGGGGACGCATCAGGCAGCGGATCGGAATGCTGCTTTCCTCGCGGATTTGTTTTAGCAATTCCGTATAAGGGGTCAGGCCGCCTACGGCCAGGGCGCTGCAAAGCTCCAGCCGGTCAGCGCCGCCTTTGATGGCTGCTCTGGCAGAAGCCAAAGAATCCACACACACTTCCAATAGGTTTGCCATAGGGAAACCTCCCAATTATTACAGTTCCTTACCTGCCAGGAATACCCGTCTGTGGGCGTAATCCGGGGAGCAGATCAGGAAGTCTGCCACCTTGCCGGTTTCGATAGAACCAACCTTGTCCTGGGCGCTGATGGCGCAGGCGGGGTTATAGGAAGAGGCCCGAACGGCGTCTTCTTCTTTGATACCGAATTTGATGGCATTGACCATGCTGTCATAAAGGTTTACTGCAGAGCAGGCAATAGTGCCGTCGGCCAGGCGGGCGATGCCGTCTCGCAGCCAGGCATCCTGGCCGCCAAGTTCAAACTTACTACCATCATCCATGCCGCAGCAGCGGCCGGAATCGGAAACCAGCACCATCCGCTCACCGCCAAAGATGGAGAAGGCAAACCGCACCATAGCAGGGTGGGCGTGCAAGCCATCGCAGATCAGTTCTACCCGCACATTGGGGTTTTCTGCCGCGGCGGGGATCACACCGGGGTTGCGGTGGTGGATGCCGGGCATGGCGTTATACAGGTGGGTCAGGTGGGTCACACCGGCATCAATGGCAGCCTTGGCGTGGTCATAGTCAGAATCGGTGTGGGCGATGGAAACGGTGCAAAGCTCCTTGGCCTGCTTTACAAATTCCTCAGCGCCGGGCAGCTCGGGGGCGATATCCACGATCCGCACCAGACCACCGCAGCCATCCTGCAAAGCTTTGAAGCCTTCAAAGTCCGGTTCTTTCAGGTAATCGGGGTTCTGCGCGCCCCGCTTTTTGTAGGAGAAGTAGGGGCCTTCCATCTGGATGCCCCGCAGTACGCTCAGCCCCTCCAGGTTTTCGTCTACCAATCGTCTTGCATTCCCAAAGGCCTTTTCCAGCACTTCGTAAGGCAGGGTCATGGAAGCGGGGGCAAAAGAGGTAACGCCAACGGAAGCATAGTAGGCTGCCATAGCCTTCAGACCTTCGTAATCGCCGTCAGAAAAGTCAAAACCGGAGTTGCCGTGGCTGTGCACGTCAACAAGACCGGGGATCACGGTAGCGCCCTGCAGGTCGATGGCATCTGCAGGCACATTTTCCGGCAAGATCTGGCCGAACTTGCCGTCTACTACTTCAAAAGCGCCTTTATGGAAAGAAAAGTCGTTACAAAAGATTCGGGCATTTTTATAGAACATATAAATAACCTCCCTAGATTGTTTTTCTTTATTATAACACAGCTTGCAAGAATATCTGTGATAAGGTCACATTATATAAGACCTTTTGTAAGACAGTAGTGATAGATGCCATCCTGGGATACGGAGCCGCATACCTCTGCCGCAACTGCTTTTAGTTCTTCCGGAGCATTTCCCATAGCAATACCGTGGCCTACTGCCTGGAGCATCTGGATATCGTTGTAGCTGTCGCCAAAGGCCATAGCCTGCGATACCTGCAGGTCAAAATAGGAAAGAATTTTGCTGATGGCATTGCCTTTTCCACTTTTTGAAGGGATTACGTCCGCTGCTCTGTCCCATGACAGAGCGATTTTTACTTGCCTGGTATTTTGCAGCAGCTGCGCCCGGTCGCCTTCCCGGTAACCCAGCATAATTTGATAAATATCTTCCTGACTGGCCTTATCAAAATCTTCGGAAACCGTTAAGGTCAGGTCGGCAAGCCGATAATAGTCGGATAGGTCTTTGTCAATGCCGTTGGCAACCAATCGGTCTTTTGTCGCCAGGGAAACCGGACGGCCTATACGGGCGGCATTTTCCATTACCGTGGCTACATCCTGCCGGTTAATGGGGACAGAATGAATAATGGCGCTATCCGTGTAGCATAGAGAGCCGTTAAAGGCGCAGATGACATCCGGACGCAGATCTTTCAGATTCGGAAGGCTGGCGGTGGGACGGCCGGTGGCAATACAGATCAGGATGCCTTTTTGCTGCAGCCGATGCAGGGCTTCAAAGGTCTTATGGGAAATGCAGCCGGTGGCAGGGTCTATCAATGTGCCGTCTACATCAAAAAATATGATTCTTACCGGATCCATAGGACACTCCTTTAGGGTTGTATGGTTAGTTTTATTATATTTTATTTTGATTAAGCCGTCAATAGGGGGCGCAGCACACAAATAGAATGCCCCAATTGCGGCATTTACACAATTGGGGACATATTTTTGTTCTATATTAAAGAACGGGACATATAAGGCGGCCTTATATACCGTTCGTGGCTGGCGGGGGATGGTCGGGCGTAGACACCGGACACAAAGCCCACCGTGGCAAACAGGGATATGATGGAAGAGCCGCCGTAGCTGATAAAGGGCAGGGTCAGACCGATAACCGGCATAACGCCAAAGCACATACCCACGTTGATGACGATTTGGAAAATGAGGGCGGAGGCTGTGCCGAAACAGATGAGACGGCGCATATAGTCCGGACTTCTCATACCTACCCAGAAGCACCGGGCAACGATGAGGAAAAGCAGCAAAATTACGCCAATACAGGCAAGATAGCCCAGCTCTTCGCCGATAACGGAGAAGATATAGTCGGTATGCTGGGCGTACAAAGAGCCGCTGCGAGTACGGATGCCCTGGAATAAGCCCTGACCGGTCATACCGCCGCCGGTAAGGGTGCGGATACTTTGCACCGTGTGATAACGTTCGTTAATGCCGTTGGGGTCGATAGACGGATCAAAAAGGATCAGAATACGGTTTTTCTGATACTGGCTGAGGAAAGACCACAATACAGGGAATGCTGCCACACATAGACCACCGCCCGCAATAAACCACAGCCAGTTGATGCCGGCGGTGATCGCCATGCACACGAAGGTGGCGACAAAGATCATGGTAACACCCAGGTCTCCTGAGAGGAACATATTCAGACCGGCCAGGATCGCCAGATGAAAAAAGCTGTGCAGCACGCTCTTGGGAGAGGAGGGCTTACTTTGATGGGAGGCCATCACGGATGCGGTGACCAGGATATATAATACTTTACAAACTTCTGCAGGCTGGATGTCAACGGGAACACCGGGGATGTCCAGCCAGCTCTTGTTGCCGGTGCCGTTATCCGTGCCGAAAGGAATAAGCAGCAGCAGGAAGAACAGGTTCGCGCCAAAAAAGAAACGGCGGTGCTCAGAAAGGAAGTTCACATCCACGTTGGAGGTGATTACATAAGCGACGATGCCGATGAGGATCGCAGAAAGTTGGGTAGGCACATATCGGGGATTGCCGGTATAGCCGGTGGCACTGGCGATGACCAGCACACCGAAGGCAGAGGCGCAGATACAGAGCAAAAGCAAGATCAGGTCGCTTTTACGGAAAGTCTGCCAGCAATATTGAGCGAATCGACGCATAGTGTCACCTCCTTTCTAGTATTCTACCATTAAGGAATGAAAAAGTAAACCGCTTTTCCGGTAAATATTTATGACGTTAATCTTTGGGAAACGGCACATATATTGTAAAAAAATGCCGTTTTTTCTTGTTTTAACCGGAAAAATGCAAAATTCCTCTTGATTTTTGGTTACAAAACTGTTATTATTTAGTGCTGATACTGTAAAATGGAGGCGAATCGGCCAATGAAACAAAAGACCATATATAAAGCCATTGGCGGTTTGCTTTTGGCGGTTTTGCTGTTTATAACGGCAATCCCGGTGCTGCAGGCTTATGCAGCTCACGAGAATACATATACCAATACCGGCAACCAGCGGCAGGACATCATTGGTGTTGCCTTGACCCAGGTGGGCTATCGGGAAGGCTGGAACAACGATACCAAGTATGGCGCCTGGTACAGTACCGCCGTAGGCTGGAGTATGAACTATCAGCCCTGGTGCGCTATGTTTATCAGCTGGTGCGCCAATCAGGCGGGAATCCCTACTTCCGCATTGAAGCTTTGCAGCTTTGCGGATCTTGGTGGTTTCGGCATTACAGATACGTTTAAATACAGTTCCGGCAGAGTTCCCCAGCCCGGCGACCTGTTTACAAGAGAGGGCCAGCACGCAGGTATCGTGTATCAGGTGGATGTTGCCAACAATACCTTTGTTACCATTGAGGGCAATACCAATGACAGCGGTTGGGATGGCATCGGTGTATTTATCCGGTATCACGCTCTTACCGATAGTCGGTATACCTTTGGCTCTCCCAATTATACTTCTGATCACGCCCACCAGTTTAATACCGGTTTTGAAAGTGCCCATCCCCATAAAGAGTACAAGCAATGTTCCATTTGTAATGCTAAGCAATACACTGGTAATACGAAAACGGTGGCGGATTGTACTGCCTGTATTCAGGCCAATTGCGCCCACAGCTACGGCAGTTGGGCCAGCACAGGGGATAGCCAGCATCAGCATATTTGCAGCATTTGCGGCAAGGTGGAGGGCGCAAACCACAGCTGGGATGCCGGAACGGTTACAAAGAATGCAACCTGTAAGGAAGCTGGCTCGAAAAAGCAGACTTGCGCCGGCTGCGGCGCCCAGCGCACGGTGGAGATCGCCAAGCTGCAGACCCATACGTATACCGCTTGGGAAAAGGTAGATGAGGAAACGCACAGCCGCAAGTGTCTTGTGTGTGATAAGGTGGAAAGCCAGGCGCACAACTGCCCGGAAGAATGGTCCACCAGCGATGCCCAACACTGGTTCGAATGCGCCGACTGTCAGGAGCTTATCAACCTGGGCGATCACGATTTTAATGATAGCTGCGAAAATCCTTGCGAAATCTGCGGCTATATCCGGGAAGGCGGACATAAGCTTCATACCAGCTGGGATATGAGCGAAACCGGTCATTATTACGGCTGTGACGCCTGCTTGCAGCAGGTGGGTTTTATGCCCCACACCTTTAGTGTGGAATATGTCGGCGATAAACAGGGCCATTATTACCCTTGCACGACTTGTGGCTACCGGCAAACGGTGGAAGCCCACATTCCCGGCCCGGAGGCTACGGAAGAAGCCGCGCAGACCTGCACGGTGTGTGATTATGAGATCGCCCCTAAGGTAGTACACGTACATAATTTTATGCCCCTGGAGTATAACGCAAATCAGCATTGGGGCAGCTGTGAATGCGGCGCCAGTTTTGGCCCTGAGGAGCATCAGTGGGATATTTCCCGTAAGGTCTGCGCCAGCTGCGGTGCGGCTCTGCAAGTGCAGTCCTGGCAGGTGCCTGTGGAGCTGATGGTTTTAGCAGGTGTTGCCGGTTTACTGGTGATCGCCTTGATCGTCACGTTGACAGTTCTGCTGGCTACGAGGAAGAAAAAGGTGTTAGTGGAAGTATAAAAAGTGAAGACGAGAGCCGGAGTGCAAATGCACTCCGGCTCTTTTGCTTTGGGGCTTCTATGACTTCGTCTTTAGGCCAGGTAGATAGCTTTGCAGGCCAGCATTGTCATATAGCAATCCAGCTTGCTTACCAGTTCCATAGGTGCGTGCATGCTCAGTACAGGTACACCGGCATCCACGGTAACGATGTTCCGGTTAGCCATATAGGCAGCAACTGTGCCGCCGCCGCCCTGATCAACCTTACCCAGGGTAGCGATTTGCCACAGAACGCCGGCCTTATCAAAGGTGCTGCGGACGTGCTGCATCGCTTCAGCAGAAGCGTCGGATGCGCCGCCCTTGCCACGGGAGGCGGTGTACTTGCAGATGGAAACGCCGTAGTTCAGCAGGCTGTTGTTCCGGCGGTCGCAGGTTTCGGCAAAGTTGGGGTCGAAGGCGTTGGAAACGTCAGCGGACAGGCAGAAGGAATTTTCCAGGCAGCGATTCAGGTTAGCGCCGGTGGAATCGCACAGATCCTGCATAAAGGTATCAAATGCCTGGCTCTGCATACCGGAAATGCCCACTGAACCGATCTCTTCTTTGTCTGCCAGGATGCACACAGCGGTGTGCGCGGGAACGTCCATCTCCAGCAGGGGCTCGATCTCTGCGTAAGCGCAAACCCGGTCATCGTGGCCGTAAGCGCCCAGCAAGCTGCGGTCCAGGCCTACCTCACGGCACTTGCCGGCAGGTACGATGGTCAGCTCGGCGCACTGGAAGTCTGCTTCCACAATGCCGTACTTTTCGTTCAGCAGCTTCATCACGTGGAGCTTTACCAGGTCGCTGCCTTCGCCGGAAAGGGGCTCAGTGCCCAGGATCACATTCAGCTGCTCGCCTACGATGCCTTCAGCCAGGGTCTTTTTCATCTGGTCGGCAGACAGGTGGATCAGCAGGTCGGAAACATACAAAATGGGATCGCTCTCATCTTCACCGATGGTGATAGTCACAGTAGAGCCGTCCTTGCGGCACACAACGCCGTGGAGGGCCAGAGGAACAGCGGTCCACTGGTATTTCTTGATGCCGCCGTAGTAATGGGTCTTGAAATAAGCGATTTCGCTATCTTCATACAGGGGATTGGGCTTTAAGTCCATACGGGGGGAGTCCACGTGGGCGGCGCAGATGTTTGCGCCCTCGTCCAGGCTCTTTTCACCGATAACAGCCAGCAGGATGCTCTTATTACGGTTGTTCTTATATACCTTGTCGCCGGGCTTTAATTCCATACCGGGGACGAGCGCCTTAAAGCCGTGCTTTTCAGCCACTTCTACAGTCCAGGCGGTAGCCTCCCGCTCGGTCTTGCAGGCATCCATAAAGGCCATATAGCGCTTGCAGTAAGCTTCCATTTCTGCCTTTTGCTCCTCATTCAGCACATTGTAGCCGTTCTTGGGAGCGCGCAGCAGGTTTTCACGCAATTCTTCGTTGGTCATAATGATTCTCCTTTTCGTGGAATAATTACATTATACAAAGCCTTTCCAAAAGGCAAGGCATTTTGCTTCAAATTCTGCCTGTGTGCCGTTGTTACACAGGGTATAGTCGCATAAAGCGGAAATCTCTTCCTGGGGGCGTTGGGCGGAAATCCGCTCTTTTGCTTTTTCCGGGGTGATGCCATCCCGGTTTACAATGCGCGCAATACGCAGCTCCTCCGGAGCTGTGATGGCTACGGTTATGTCACAAAGCCTATCCAGGCCGCTTTCAAACAGGGCGTAGGCATCGATGGCAGCCAGTGTGGGAGCGGAGGCGAGCTGCCGTTTCACCTCGTTAACAACAGCGCCGTGGGTGATTTTGTTCAAATCTTCCAGGGCAGCCGGGTCAGAAAAAACGGTGGTAGCCAGGGCGGCTCTGTCTAAAGCGCCGTCTTTTACTGTGCCGGGAAAGCGGTTGCCGATGGCGCTGAGCAAAGCATTATTCTCTTTTAACAGCCGGTGATAGATGGCATCGCAGTCCAGTATAGTTGCGCCCAGCTGCTGCAGCGTGTTGAGGGCGGTAGTCTTTCCGCAGCCGCTTGAGCCGGTAATACCGATGATCATACCATTTCCTCCGCATTTACAACTTGGAAAGCGGCTGCTTTTTTCAGCCGGTTTTGCACGGCATAGGCGACACCGCCGCCTTCGGGGCATCGGGCGTAGACCGTGCCGACGCTGGGTTCATCCAGCAGCCGCAAAGCGGCAAACAGGCCGTGGGACAAAGATTCTGCATCCTGCTCGCTGCCGTAGCTTAAAGGGCTGCAATCGCTGTACAGCTCCAGTTCTTCCATAAAGCACAGCACCCGGTCGTTTTCCTGAAAATGCTTATGAATGTACTGACTTGCGGCTTCCCGGCTGCCGGAAACGATGATGACCTGACATTGGGGAGCATAGTGGCGGTATTTCATACCCGGCGCTTTGGCCACCTCGTCGGCTTTCAATTGAGAGGTGATGGCTTTGTCGATCACCAGATCTCCCAAAATTTCCGTAAGCTGCTCCGGGGTAATGCCACCGGGGCGAAGCAGCCGGGGCGGGGTTTCCGTTAAGTCCACAATGGTGGATTCCACACCTACACGGCAGTCTCCGCCGTCTACCACCGCATCGATCCTGCCGTCGTGATCGTGAAGCACGTGCTGGGCTGTGGTGGTGGAGGGCTTGCCGGAGATATTGGCAGAGGGAGCGGCAATCGGCACACCGGCAAGGGCGATGATTTTACGTGTAATATCGCTATCCGGGCAGCGCACCGCCACGGTGGGAAGACCGGCAGTGGTACATTTGGGAACGGCGCTGCGTGCCGGCAGCACCATAGTCAGCGGGCCGGGCCAAAAGGCTTCTGCCAGCCGGTAGGCACTTTCGGGGATATGATGGCAGAACTGTTCGATCTGCTCTGCGCCTGTTACGTGAAGGATCAGAGGATTATCCTGAGGACGGCCCTTGGCTGCAAATATTTTGGCAACAGCGGCAGGATTTAATCCGTCCGCACCCAGGCCGTATACAGTTTCTGTGGGTACTGCCACCAAGCCGCCTTCCCGAATGATCCGGGCGGCAATTTCAGCGCAGTTTTCTTCTTGGGGGAATAAACGTAAGGTTTCCATGAGAAACCCTCCAAAAACGGTTTTGATATCAGATGGAGCGTGTCCACTCAGTAATGAGCAGACCCGGCACCAGCCAGATGAGCTGATAGAGGAACACTCTAAAGGGGGTCAGCAAATAAAATGCGCCTAAAATCGTCAGAGTCAGCATGGCGCCGAGACCTACGATGCCGCCGATGAGCTGAATCAAAAGGCCCAGCCGGGTGGCGGTCCAAGCAGAGCGGGCGCCGGTGACACCAAAGGCCATTGGGGCAAGGCCTGCCTGGGTGGTGATAAGCAGGGTGGGGGTATCGGCGTCCTTTTCTAAATGCCGCAGAGCGGTACGGGTATCCTGGTCGGGGAACAGGATGTGCTTGGGATTTGCGCCCATTTTGCTCCGCAGGAAGCTGCCGGAGAGCATAGGATCGCTGGCGGCCAGAGCGGGAGAGAGCTTACTGTAGGAACAAAGCGTATTTAAGCCTGCGGCGGCTGCCCGATTCTTTTCATAGGAGATAGCGAAAATACCGGAAAGCTCACCGTTGACGGCAACGCAAAGGGCGTTTGCCAGGTTCTTGTTTTCTTCCATGGGGATGTCCATTTCCTTCATAAAGGAGGGTCTGCCCCATAAAACGGTATTGCCGGCAATTTTGCAGCTATAGCCCCGCTCGTAGGCTTGCAGCTCCTGTAAAGCGTAGTGGCGGCCGTTTTGATTTTCCAAAAGCCCGTCCAGCAAGGCTGCAAGACCGCTTTCTGTGGCAGCAGCAATAGAGGCTGCATAGGCGGCTACATGCTCCGGAGGGCAAGCGCCAAAGTACTTAACGCCGTTTAAGCGCACAGTACCGGCGGGGAAAAGATCCTGATGCAGCACCGGGAAGATGATCTTATCTTTCAGTCCCTGGATGCCCTTCCAACCGCAGAGGGCGCAGCCCAGCTTATGCAGACGGCGCTGCAGTATGGCCAAAGGACGGGTGGTACAAATGAAGGATACGGCGGGCACAGCAGCCAGCAGGGAAACGGAGGCTGCCTGGAAGCCAGCAGAAAGACCGTGCAGCACACCGCCGGTAACGCCAATGGCTACAGAAAGCGTTAGCGCGCAAAGGGCGTAAATAGATTGCAGCTTGTGGGCGGGGTGGGGATCGGTGTAGGTATCCATAAAGTCGGAAACCTGGCCTTCGCCCCGCAGGATCACATCGGTGCCGTCCTCGTTTCTGCCGGTACCGATAGCGTTTAAGAAGGTGGCTCTGCGGATGGTATCCAGCTGGGAAAGCCTGGTGGTGCGCTGATGGTAGGTTGCCCACAGGGACATGGTGGTGAGCAAACCAAAGGCGGCGCAGCAGGGGATACGCAGATCCTGCAAACAGAATGCGGCGTCAGCGCAGCATACAAGGAAAGCGAACCCCAAAAGGGTGTTCAGGGAGAAACGCTTGCGCAGCAGATCCGCTGCGCCTTGAATCAGCTGGAAGCTGCCAAAAAGGGCGCTGAGGAGCATAAAGAAGATCTGACCGAAGATCATCAGCCGCAGCCGGTCTTCCGGCACCCACCCCAACGCATGAAGGATGGTAGCGCCTGCGCTTAAAACGGTGACCGCGCAGCTGCCGAAGATGGCAGCCTGCAGCTTGCCAGTGCCTTTTTCCAAGAGCGCATAATAACGACGCTCCGGGCCGTTTACCAGCTGCTTTTTCAGCTCCTTTAACCGGGATTGGGGGTGGAAAGGTATGGGCTCGACCGGCTTGACTTCCTGAGCCTGCTCTACTTCTTCCGGATCCCAGCTTTGGGTAAATTCCACGTTGGTCGCCTGTTCCGGGGCGACAGCCTTAGGCAGTTCATCGTCCAAACGGATGGTATCTGCCTCCGGATCGTCATCCGGGGTATTTTGGTCTTCGAACAGCTCCTGGGAAAGCTCCAGCTCTTCCTGGGGCGGTTCAATGGCTTGCTCGTCAATGGTAAAATCCGTCAGGTCGGGCAGCACCATAGTATCGGCATCTCCTGCCGTTTCTTCTTGGGGAAGCTCCAGTTGGCTCAAGTCGGGCAGAACTACGGTGCTGTCCATATCCGCTTCCGGCTGGACAGGTTCTTCGGCAGTTTCTTCTTCCGATGCAGAGCCGAATTCCCGGATAATATCCTCTAAATCAAAATCGTCGAATTCTCGTTTTGTCATAGGCGTTCTCCTACTTTCCAAGGCGTTGACGGACGGCTTCGTACAGTAAAATAGATGCGGCGGCAGATGCGTTCAGGGAGGAGATCCTGCCCTTCATAGGGATATGCACCGTTACATCGCAGGTTTTTTGCACCAAGCGGCTCATGCCCTCGCCCTCGTTGCCAATAACTATGGCGGTAGGGCCGGTCAGGTCAGCCTGGTACATAGGCACAGAGCCCTCGGCAGCTGTGCCAAAGATCCAAACGCCTTTTTGCTTTAATTCTTCCATAGTGGCGGTGATGTTGGTGACTCGTGCCACCTTCATATATTCCACAGCGCCGGCGGAAGCCTTGGCTACGGTAGCGGTGAGGCTTACGCTTCGACGCTTGGGAATGATCACGCCATGCGCGCCGGCGCATTCGGCGCACCGGAGGATCGCACCCAAATTATGGGGGTCAGATAGCTCATCGCAGATCACCAGCAGGGGCGCTTCGCCCCGGTCGGCAGCTTCCTGCAAAAGATCGTCGATAGAATAGTATTCCCGGGCGGCGGCCAGAGCGATCACACCCTGGTGAGCGCCGGTGGTACTCATGGCGTCCAGCTTTCTTCTGTCTACCGGCACGACAACAGCGCCGGCCTCCTTTGCCTGGGCGGCAAGACGTTGCAAGCCCCGGTCAATATCGCCGGTGGCGATGAATACTTTATCAATGGTGCGGCCGCTGCGCAGCGCCTCGGTCAGGGCGTTGCGGCCCTCCAGCTGACCTTCGTTTTCCTCTACGGGGCGCACATCGTTTTTACGGCGGTAATTATCTTTCATAGTTCAATCTCCTTGCTAAAGGATACAGTTTCCTCATATTAAATCTATTATAGCAAAGTTTTCTTTCTTGCACAACAAAAAAATCACGAACGGCAACCCTTTTGCGGAAGAAATTAACAGAAAATTTACCTGCTTTGGGGGTATCTTTCGTTGCCCTTAGCGAAAAAATGTGATATGATAGGAAAAATGCGGATGAAAGCGAGGTAAAGCTTATGGATCCCAAACGGGAAGATCCCAAAAAGAATCCGAAAAACGAGGATAAAAAGCCTAAGGGTATATGGATGGCCCTGATTATTACTGTGATATTGGTGCTGGTGGTCAGTGTTGTTTATAATTTTATCAGCAACTCTCAGTATAACCAGACGGACTTCAATCATTTCCTCACTGCCTGGGAAAATGGCAACCTGGCAGAAGTGGAATTGCAGGCTGACCGGGTGGTATATCTGACGCGGGAGGAAGCGGCAAAGCCCGGTTCTCAGCAAAAAGCTTGCTTTACAGGCCTGCCCAGAGGCGGCGATATGCTGACCCTGGCAAGACAGCTGGCGGCTGACGGTATCAAGGTCAATGAAGTGATCGAGGAAGATAATTCCTTTATCATTATGATCCTTTACTATGTGGGTATGTTCGCCATCTTCTTCCTGCTGATCCGTTCTGTCACCAAGCGCTTCAGCGGCGAGGGTATGATGGGCGGTATCGGCGCCAGCAAGGCCAAGATGTATATGGAAAAGCAGACCGGTGTTACCTTCCAGGATGTGGCCGGTCAGGATGAGGCGAAAGAATCCTTGCAGGAGATCATTGATTTTCTTCACAATCCCCAGAAGTATGCAGAGATCGGCGCAAAGCTGCCTAAGGGCGCGCTGCTGGTAGGCTCTCCCGGTACAGGTAAGACGTTGCTTGCCAAGGCAGTTGCCGGTGAAGCGAACGTACCTTTCTTCTCCATTTCCGGCTCTGACTTTGTGGAGATGTTCGTTGGTGTGGGCGCAAGCCGGGTGCGGGATCTGTTCCAGCAGGCGGCTAAGGTAGCTCCCTGTATTATTTTCATTGATGAGATCGATGCGGTGGGCCGCTCCCGGGATTCCCGGTACGGCGGTAATTCCGAACATGAGCAGACCCTGAATCAGCTTTTGGGTGAGATCGACGGCTTTGATAGCTCTAAGGGTATCGTATGTCTGGCGGCAACCAACCGCCCGGAGATTCTGGATAAGGCGCTGCTGCGTCCCGGTCGGTTTGACCGGCGGATCATTGTCGACCGCCCTAATATGCAGGGCCGTCTGGATACCTTGAAGGTACACACCCGGAAAATTAAGCTTGCCGAGGATGTGGATTTGAAGAAACTGGCGCAGGCCACCGCAGGCGCGGTGGGTGCAGACCTGGCGAACCTTGTAAATGAAGCTGCTTTGCGGGCGGTGCGTCAGGGCAGAAAAGCGGTCAACCAGGAAGATTTGCTGGTGAGCTTTGAAACGGTGATCGCCGGAACAGAAAAGAAGAATACCGTGCTGACTGATACGGAAAAGCGAATCATCGCTTACCACGAGGTGGGTCACGCCCTGGTGGCGGCGCTGGAAAAGCATGCCCAGCCTGTGTCTAAAATCACCATCGTACCCCATACCTCCGGTGCGCTGGGTTACACCATGCAGATGCCTGAGGAAGAAAAATATTTGCATACTGCAGCAGAGCTGCGTACCGAGCTGCGTACTTTGGTAGGCGGCCGGGCAGCGGAGCAGCTGGTATTCGGCGTGCAGACCACCGGCGCTGCCAACGATATTCAGCGGGCAACTTCTCTTGCCAAGAATATGGTGACCCTGTACGGTATGAGCGAAGCGCTGGGCTTGATGGCTCCCGCTTCTGTCAGCAACGCCTACCTGGAAGGCCAGGCATACCTGGATTGCTCTCAGGAGACCGCCGCTGCGGTGGACCGGGAGATCAAGGCGATTTTGGAAAAGAGCTTTGCGGAAGCCAAACAGCTGCTTGCGGATAACCGGCATTTGCTGGATCAGATCGCGGAGCATCTGCTGCTGAAAGAAACCATCACCGGTGATGAGCTGATGGCTTTTGTGAATGCAGAGAAACAGGAAGAAAGCATTGTGAATGCCGAGGAATCGGATTTTGCAGAGGAATAAGCTAAGGGAGGGCATAGCCCTCCCGGCTTTTGAAAAGAGGATATATATGATTATAAAGGCAAAGACCTTTGATGAAGAAAGAGCGCTATATAATCTGCAGGATGCCACGGTTAGGGATTGCTGCTTTGCAGGCCCGGCTGACGGTGAATCTGCCCTGAAGGAAAGCCGGAATGTCAATGTGGAAAATTGCACCTTCAGCCTGCGCTATCCATTGTGGCATACGGTAGGGTTTAACCTTAAAAACAGCACCATGGATGATAAGACCCGGGCAGCGATTTGGTACGCCCAAACGGGAGAAATTGCTGGGTGCGCTTTGGGCGGCATTAAGTGTCTGCGGGAATGTGAGGATATTGCCCTGGAAAACTGCCATATCCAATCGGAGGAATTTGGCTGGAAATGTCAAAACATTCGTATGGAGCATTGCGATGCCCAGGCCCAGTACATATTTTTTGACAGCCGGGATCTGAGCCTTTCCCATTTTACCCTCAATGGCAAATATTCTTTTCAGTATACAGAAAATGTAACCGTTACAGATTCTTCGCTTTATACCAAGGATGCCTTTTGGCACGCCAAAAATGTTACGGTAAAAAATACGGTGCTGAAAGGGGAATATTTAGGCTGGTATTCTGATGGCCTGACCCTCATAAACTGCCACATTATCGGCACACAGCCGCTGTGCTACTGCAAAAATCTGAAGCTGATCGACTGCACCATGGAAGCAACCGATCTAAGCTTTGAGTATTCTCAGGTAGAGGCAACCGTAACCGGTCATATTGATTCTGTGAAAAATCCGGCTTCCGGATCTATCACCGCCGATTCCATCGGTCAGGTGATCTGGGAAGACTCGGTGATAGAAAGTACCTGTAAGGTAAACGTTCGATAAATCTTTTTGCATAGCCGCAGCGGCGACAGCACATCTTGCAGCTAATGAATAAAAATGCAGGGGTGGGGAAAGAGTAGTATGAATTGCAAAATTTGTAAAAATACGAAAATCCCTTTTCTTTTTTGCGGCAATGTGGTATAATCCTTATGCCAAACAAATCTTAATATAGTTAAAAGAGCCGCTTTTATGGGGATGCTATGCCCTTTACGGTGCAATTCAATTTGAATTCGGTAAAAACGTGATTCCACTTGAATTGCATAAAGGGCTACCTTTTGCGTTTAAGATTTGTTTGGCGACAATCGGAGTCGCGTTTTTCGGTGTGTGCGACTTCGGTTGCACACACTTTTTAATTATTGGAGGTACACAAAAATGAAAAAGATGATCGCCCTAATGCTTGCCCTGGCGCTGGCATTATCCCTTGCTGCCTGTGCGGGGGGAACAACCCAAAGTGACAATGATCAAACGAATTTGCCGCAAGGTGGAGGCACTAACAACAACGATAACAACAACGACAATAATGACGATAGTGGAAAAACAGAAAACAATCAAATCTCGTTTTCCGAGGTTATGGTGGTTGATAACGCTGAGTGCTTGATTAAAATTACAGGGATTGACCCTGATAATATGTGGGGATATACCCTGAAGGCGCAGCTTGAGAATAAATCTGCAGATAAAACTTATATGTTCTCTGTTATGAGCGCGGCAATTAACGGTGTGGAATGTGATCCTTTCTTTGCTAGTGAAGTGGCAGCGGGGAAAAAGGCAAATGAGCAAATCCACTTTGCGAAAGATGAACTTGAAGAATACGGTGTTGGTGATTTTACCGATATTGAGCTGATCTTCCGTGTTTATGACAGTAACGACTGGATGGCGGATGAAGTCGCAATCGAAACCGTTCATATCTATCCCTATGGAGAAGATAAGGCAGTTCCATTCGTTCGAGAAGCACAACCCTCTGATAATGTGATCATTGATAACGGCTCTGTCACGGTAATCGTGACAGGTTACGAAGAAGATCCTATTTGGGGTTATACTGTTAACCTGTTTTTGGTGAATAAAACGGATAAAAACGTAATGTTCAGTGCCAATGAAGCCTCTGTCAACGGATTTATGATTGATCCTTTCTATGCAACATCTGTAGTAGCCGGGAAATGTAAATTCAGTTCTATGCGGTGGAGCAATAGCACGTTGGAGGAAAACGGCATTACGGAAATTGAGGAAATTGAGTTTGCATTCCGGGCATACAATAGTGATGATTGGCTCGCAGATGATTTTGCAAATGAAGTAATTACCTTGCATCCCTAAATAAAAAGGTGGGCTTCCCGCATTTGTTGCGGAAAGCCCACTTTGTTTTATTTGACAAATCGTTTGGCGTAGCCGCAGCGGCGGCAGAGGGGTTCAGAAGCTTGCCGCTTTGCAAAGCCTTCCATAATGGCTTTTGTCCGGCTGCTTTCTAAAATTTCAGAAAGCTCCTGCTGTAAAAGATTTCCCAAGGGAATGTCTCCTTCGTGGTCTAAGCAGCAGGGGACAACTGTGCCGTCGCACAGCACGCCCATCTGATCTTTCAGGCCGTAGCAGAAAACCTGCTGGGAGCCTTCTTCCAAATTAATATCCGGCCAGTCGAATTTATCGCCGTATTCTAAGTACACCTTGTCTGCCAGGCGGATACCTTTTCGGCTTTCTTCCCAAGGCTTGGGAAAAGCCTTTTCTAAAGCACTTAAAATTTGGCTGTTCTTTTCCTCCTCACCGCCCTGATTCCAAAGCCGGAATACCGTTAGCTTGTTGCCTGCGGCTGCCTTGCCGTAAGCAAAGCAGGCGGCAAGGTAATCTTCAAAGGAAACGGCAAGATCATTGGCTTCAAAGGCGTGCAGAGATATATTTACCTTGTGCAGGGCAGGGGAATTAAGAAGCATTTCCTGCTGCCGCTTTAGCAGCGTGCCGTTGGTGGTGAGGATCACCTGCAAGCCCAGCTGCCCGGCGATAGCCAGGTATTCTTCCAGCTTGGGGTGCAGCAGCGGCTCGCCCATCAGGTGGAAATATACAAAGTCGGTGTAAGGGCGCAGCTTGCTTAGAATTTGGGTAAATTCCTTTGTGTCCATTATTTTGGGCTGCCGCTTTGTGCCGGGGCAAAAGCGGCAGCTTAAGTTGCACACATTGGAAATTTCCACATAGACCTTACGGAATCGTTTCATTACATCTTGTCCGGAGCGGAGAAGCCCAGCAGGTCAATGCAGGTTTCCAGAATGTTCTTGGCCAATGCGATCAGGCTGATGTAGCCTGCCTGCAGAGCCTTGTCTTCTTCGGTAAGAATACGGGTCTCGTGGTAGAACTTGTTCACAGCGCCTGCAAGCTCATAGATATAAGCGCAGATCAGGTTGGGGCTGGAAGTACGCAGAGCGCTTTCCAGAGCCGGGCCAAGGCGGGTAATGGTGAGCATCAGCTCCCGGGCGTAGTCGCCCGCAGGAACGGTAATGGGCAGATTCTCCCAAGCGCCGTAGCGGTTCAGAATAGACTTGATCCGCACGATGGTATACAGGATATAAGGACCGGTGTTGCCCTCGAAAGCAGCAAAACGCTCTAAGTCAAAGTTATAGTCCTTGGTGGGCTGGTTGGAAAGATCGCCGTATTTCAGCGCTGCCAAAGCGATCTTGGCGGTGGTAGCTTCCACCTCTTCTTCCGCAACGATCTTGTTTTCCACAACCTTACTGCGGACAAAGTTGGTCATATCGGCGATCAGCTGCTCCAAACGCAGCACACCGCCGTCACGGGTCTTGAAGGGCTTGCCGTCAGCGCCGTTCATAGTGCCATGACCTACGTGTTCCAGCTCGGTCTCCGGTTTTACAATGCCGCTCTTCTTAGCGGCGCGGAAGACCTGCTCAAAGTGGAGATTCTGCCGCTTGTCAGTGATGTAGAGCATCTTGTCAGGATTCCAGTCCTGCATACGCTGCACCATGGTAGCAAGGTCGGTGGTGGCGTAGATGGCAGAGCCGTCGGACTTAATGAGGATCATAGGGGGAACTTCCTTCTTGTCCGTTTCCTCTTCAACAGGAATGACCCAGGCGCCATTACTGAGCACGGCAATGCCCCGATCCTTAAGATCCTTTACCATAGCGGGGATATAGGGGTCGGCGTCGCTTTCGCCCAGCCACTTTTCATAATGTACGTCCAGGGCGTCATAAATGCGGCGCAGGTCGGGCAGGGAAATGCCCATAATATGATTCCAGATCGCCCGGTAGCCCCGGCGACCCTGCTGAGCTCATAGGTGGCAACGTGGGCCTTTTCTGCAAATACGGGATCGGTCTTCTTGGAAGATGCGGTGGGGTAAATCTCTTCCAGCTCGCTCAGGGTGAAAGGAGATTCGGCAGGATATTCGCCGGTAAAATCAGGATCAAAGTAAGGAAGGTCAGGCTGCCGCTCCTGCAGCTCAGCGATGATCAGACCCATCTGCAGACCCCAGTCGCCCAGGTGAATATCGCCGATGGTCTCATAGCCGAAGAACTTGTAAATGCGCTTTAAAGCCTCGCCAATGATCGCAGGGCGCAGGTGGCCGATGTGCAGAGGCTTGGCAACATTTGCCCCGCCGTAGTCTACAACAACGGTCTTGCCTTTGCCAAACTTTTCAATACCAAAATCAGCTTCGTTACGCATATTTTCCAGGTAATCCTGCAAAAATGCGTCGGAAAGGTTCAGGTTGATAAAGCCGGGCATCACTGCGTCACACTTGGAAAAATCGTTTTTGCAGAGTTTTTCTGCAACTGCCTGTGCAATGGCAATGGGCGCGCACTTATAGGCCTTGGCGGCAGAAAGCGCGCCGTTGCACTGATACTGGCACAGGTCAGGCCGGTTGGACACGGTGACCTTGCCGTAGGCAGGGTCGTAGCCGGCATCGGCGAAAGCCTGAGCCATTTTTTCAGAAATAATATCTAAAATCTTTTTCATAACTTAATTACCTTTCTGCTGCTCCATCCAGTACAGGTACTCATCGTAAGTGCCGTAGCGGTCTACAATGGTGCCATCGGGCTGGAAAGCGATGACACGGTTACAGGTGGAGGAAAGCATTTCGTGGTCGTGGCTTGCCAGCAATACAACACCGGGGAAGGCCTCCAGGCCCTTGTTCACGGCCTGAATGGATTCCATATCCAGGTGGTTGGTAGGCTGGTCCAACAGCACCACGTTGGCGCCGCTGAGCATCATTTTGGACAGCATGCAGCGCACCTTTTCACCACCGGAAAGCACATCCACAGGCTTGAATACATCTTCGTTGGAGAAGAGCATACGACCCAGGAAGCCCCGGAGGTACACATCGTCCTTTTTGGCGGAGTACTGCCGCAGCCAGTCTACCAGCTCCATTTTGTTGCCTTCAAAATATTCGGTGTTATCCTTGGGCAGGTAGCTGCGTACCGTGGAGATGCCCCACTTGATAGAGCCTTCGTCCGGCTGCAGCTCACCCATCAGGATCTGGAACAGAGCGGTCTGGGCCAGCTCATTTTCACCTACAAAGGCGATCTTATCGTTCTTGCCTACGGAGAAGTAGACCTTATCCAGAAGCTTGACCCCGTCTACCGTCACGGAAACATCGTTAACGGTGAGGATATCCTTACCCAGCTCCCGTTCCGGCTGGAAGCCGACAAAGGGATAGCGGCGGGTGGAACAGGGCATTTCTTCCACCGTCAGCTTGTCCAGCAGTTTCCGGCGGGCGGTAGCCTGCTTGGCCTTGGATTTGTTGGCGGAGAAGCGCTGGATGAACAGCTGCAGCTCTTCGATCTTTTCTTGATTCTTTTTGTTCTTGTTGCGGATCATAGCCTGCACCATCTGGGAGGATTCGTACCAGAAGTCGTAGTTACCTACGTACATCTTGATCTTGCCGTAGTCAATATCCACGGTGTGGGTGCAGACGGTGTTGAGGAAGTGCCGGTCGTGGGACACGGCGATGACCATGCCGGGGAAGTCCAAAAGGAAATCCTCCAGCCAGTTGATGGATTCGATGTCCAAGTTGTTGGTAGGCTCGTCCAGCATGACGATGTCAGGGTTGCCGAACAGCGCCTGGGCAAGCAGGACTTTTACCTTCAAACGGGGGTCGGTATCGCCCATCATATCGTAGTGCAGCTCGGTGGGAACGCCCAGACCCTGGAGCATGCGGGATGCGTCGGATTCTGCTTCCCAGCCACCCATTTCCGCAAATTCTACCTCCAATTCGGATGCCCGCAGGCCGTCCTCATCGGTGAAATCTTCCTTTTCGTAAATGGCGTCCTTTTCTTTCATCACATCGTAAAGATGCTGGTTGCCCATAATGACGGTGTCCATAATGGAATAGGCGTCATAAGCATTCTGATTCTGCTTTAAGACAGATACCCGCAGCTCTTCGGGGATGGAGATGGAGCCGGTGGTGGAATCCAGTTCGCCATACAGCAGGCGAAGGAAGGTGGACTTGCCTGCACCGTTGGCGCCGATGATGCCGTAGCAGTTGCCGGGCAAAAACTGCAGGTCTACGTGCTGGAACAGCCATTGGCCGCCGAATTGCATACCTAAATTGCTAACTGTGATCATAGTTACTCCTTACTTCTTTCAAAACATATTCCAAATTTTCTCAGTTGCTCTCTTGCCACCCATCATTTCCGTGGGCGCATACTTCTACATTTTAAGAATACCACAAAATTGTAAATAAAGAAAGAACTTTTTTCTAACTACTTGCTTTTTTCTGCAGGTGTGTTATAATTTTAGCACTCGCATAAATTGAGTGCTAAAAGGAGCGAAAATAAAATGGCAAAAAAGCAGTTCAAGGCAGAGTCCAAGCGGCTTTTGGATCTGATGATTCATTCTATTTATACCCATCAGGAGATCTTCCTGCGGGAGATCATTTCCAATGCATCCGATGCAATGGATAAGCTGGCATACACCGCCCTGACTGATGATAAGGTGAGCATCAACCGGGATGACCTGGCCATCACCATTACCCGGGATGAGAAGAACGGAATTTTGACCGTTTCTGACCGGGGCATCGGTATGAATAAGGCAGAATTGGAAGAAAATTTAGGTACGATCTGCAAATCCGGTTCTTTGGGCTTTAAGGAAAATATGGAAGAAACTGACGAGATCGATATTATCGGTCAGTTCGGCGTTGGCTTCTATGCGGCCTTTATGGTAGCATCCTCTGTGACTGTAATTACAAGGAAGTATGGCGAGGACACCGCTTATAAGTGGGTCTCCGACGGCGCAGATGGCTATACTATTACGGAAACCGAGAGAGAATACCCCGGCACCGATGTGATCATGACCCTGAAAAATGATACCGAGGAAGAGGAGTACTCCCGTTTCTGCAAGGAGTATGAGATCCGCAGTCTGGTGAAAAAATATTCCGATTATATCCGCTATCCCATCTTAATGGAGGTCAGCGCATCCCGTGTGAAGGAGGGTAGCCCTGAGGATAAGCCGGAGTATGAAAGCTATCAGGAAGTAAAGACTTTAAATACCATGGTGCCTTTGTGGCAGAGAGCCAAGAAGGATGTGACCGAGGAAGAATACAATAGCTTCTATCGGGAAAAGTTCTTCGATTATAATAAGCCTTTGCGTACGGTGCATACCAGCGCAGAGGGTACGGTGTCTTATAAGGCGCTGCTGTATGTTCCCGGAAAAGCGCCTATGAATTACTACAGCAAGGATTTTAAGCCCGGTCTGCAGCTTTATTCCTCCGGTGTGATGATCATGGAGGCCTGCGAAGACCTGATCCCCGAATATTTCAGCTTTGTCCGGGGCGTGGTGGATAGTCAGGATCTGTCTTTGAACATTAGCCGTGAGCTTTTGCAGCATAACCGGCAGCTGAGCATCATTGCTAAGAATGTGGAAAAGAAGATCAAAGCAGAACTTAAGGATCTTTTGGAAAATGACCGGGAAAGCTATGAGACCTTCTTTAAGGAGTTTGGCCGTCAGCTGAAATACGGCTGCGTTGCCGCCTACGGCGCTCACAAGGAAGCTACTCAGGATCTGCTGCTGTATTATTCTCACAAGGAGCAAAAACTGGTCACTTTGGCAGAATATGTGGCGAAAATGCCGGAAGAGCAGCAGAAGATCTATTATTTAAGCGGTCAGAGCATCCAGCGTATGGCTGCCGCTCCGCAGGTCAAAGCGCTGGAAAACAAGGGGTATGACGTGCTGTTTATGACCGATGAGGTGGATGAGTTCGTTCCTCAAATGCTTATGTCCTACGGTGAAAAGAACTTCTGCAATTGCGCCACCGAAGACTTGGGCCTGCAGAGTGAGGACGAAAAGAAAGCTCTGGAAGAAAAGGCACAGCAGAAAAAGGCGATGCTGGAGTTCGTCAAGGAAGCTTTGGGTGAAAAGGTTACCGAGGTGCGTCTGTCTGCTGACTTGGGTGAACAGGCAGTGAATCTTGTAAGCGCTAACGGTATGAGCTTCGAGATGGAAAAGTATATGAAGCGGATGCAGCCGGATTACGCCCTGCCCTCTATGTGGATTTTGGAGCTGAATCCGGAGCATAAGGCGGTGCAGGCCATGGAGCTGGCTACCGCGGAAGACCCGGACAAGGCAAAGGACTATGCTAAGCTTTTGTGCGCCCAGGCACAGCTGATGGCAGAGCTGCCCTTGGAAAACCCGGCAGAGTTTGCTGAATTGGTGTGCAAGCTGATGAAATAAGAAAAAGAGTGTCCACTAAAAAGTGGACACTCTTTTTCAATGCTGAATGATGAATGCAGAATGCTGAATGAAGGGATCGCTAACACGATGGATAAAATAAAGCACCTGCAACAGCAGGTGCTTTAGTCGATGAAGCGGATAATATCGTTGGGCGTGCAGGATAATATGCAGCAAAGTTTTTCAAGGGTCAGTAAAGTGATGTTCTTGCCCTTTTTCAGGGAATCCAGGGTTTTATTATCAATACCGGCCTTGATAAGCGCATATTGGGATATGCCTTTTTTCTCCATAGTTTGCCACAGGGGACTATAATCCAGCATATTCCTCACCACCCTTTCTTTTTTACATTATAGGCAAAAAAGATTGGATTCAGTATTGTGGAGATAACCACAATATGCTATAATAGAAAAAGGGGTGACGTTATGCAGAACCGTAAATTTCAAAAAATGCTTAAGGATGTGGCGCAATTTGAAGGTATTTCTGTGGAACAGGCATATGACCGATTACAAGACACGATCAATGCTGCACAGCAAGATCCAGATCCAATTGTACAGGCCAGATGGAAATCGATACCGCATAAAGGGAAGCAGGTAACAGTAGAAGAGTTTTTTGCGTATATTGACCGAATTGGTCCGTATGGTAGGTTGCCTTTTAACGCTGAATTATAGAGTCCAAAGTGAAGGGATAAAATAGATCTGTGATGTTAATCTGTTAACATATAAAGGCGCTGGTTTGCAGATAAGAAAAAAGAGTGTCCACTAAAAAGTGGACACTCTTTTTGATATAGTGGGGTTGGTGGCCTTAGTCGCCCAAACGGATGCTGAAGCCGCCTCCGTTGTTGTCGTTATCGCTCTGCACCTGGATATAGGGGGACAGGGCCTGGGCAGTATTTAAAAGGGGCATAGATTGGATGTACACCTTGCCCGGGCCGGTGATGCGGGTGTGGAACAGACCTTCACCGCCCAGGAAGATGTTCTTTGCGCCCTTTACGGTTTGGACATCCATGGTGCAGGTATCGGTCATAGCGGCTAAATAGCCGGTATCCACGATAATGCTTTCGCCTACACCCAGCTCATATTCCTTGCAATAGCCATCGATCTCCAAAAATACAAGACCGTTGCCTTGCACCTTTTGCATAATGAAGCCTTCACCGCCAAAGAAACCCTTGCTCAGTTTTCTTTGGAAGTAAACAGAAAGCTCCAAGCCCTTTTCCATAGCCAGAAAACCCCGTTTTTGCACGATGATACCGTGACCGGGTGTGACCTGATAGGGGATGATAGAGCCGGGGAAAGTGGAGGCAAAGGCGATCATGCCGCTGCCGCCCTGAGGGGTGTACTCATTCAAAAAGATGGATTCTCCGGAGAAAAGCCTGCCAAAGGCTTTTTTGAAGCCGCCGGCATTGGTGGCCATTTCCATGTTGGGACTCATCCAGCTCATAGCGCCGGACTGGGTGCACAGCGTTTGACCTGCCTCCGGGTAGCAGATCACTACCGGCAGGCTGCCGCCTTCGATTTCATATTTGAGCATAAAATCACTCCTTTTCTAAAAATGCAGTAATGCTTTGGGCGATGGTGCATTCTTTAAAATGGGGGCAGGAGGGGTAGTCGCAATCCGCTTCCAGAAGCGCATCGTTTTCCTTAACAGCGCAAACGGTGCGGCTATGATCCAGCACACGGCAATAGCCGGAAAAGAACTGCTCTATTTCCATTTATTCGTCCTCTGTGACGCACAGGCCCATAGGGGCAAGCTCTAGAAATTCCGGAGCGACAGAGCGCAGATTCTGGGCAAAGACCACCTTGCCGGCGGGGATGGCCCAGGCATCGGGGGCGCGGTTGATATACACCCGAAGGGTTTTGCCACGATAGCTTCTGGTGAAGCCTAGCTGGCCGTCCTGGGCTTGGAAAAAGCGGATGTCGCCAAGGCGCAAAGCTTCCTGCTCTTGACGCAGGCGGCCTAATTGCCGATAGTGCCGCAGCAGGTCGGGGTCTTCCTCTCCCCAGGGGAAGGTGCGGCGGTTGAAGGGGTCTTTAGAGCCTTCCATACCGGCTTCATCACCATAGTAGATACTGGGGGCGCCGGGGAGGGTATACTGCAGGAAGGTAGCCAAATACAGCCGATCCTGGGCGATCTGCCGCTGAGCTTTGGACAGTTTCCGGGTGGCTCGTACCTCCCGGGGACCGTCATAATCGTCCACCAATGCGGTGAGGATGCGGGGAGTGTCGTGGCTGCCTAGCAGGTTCATATTGCAGGCAAGGACTTGAGCGGGGTAATTTTCCGCAATGGTCATAACCGCTTCTTTCAGGCTGCTGCCGTCGTCCCGGTCTTTGGTAAAATTCAAAATAGCGGTGCGGAAGGGGTAGTTCATACAGCTGTCCAGCGTGCCGTCCACAAAGTACCGGCGGCGCACGTCGTAGGCCACCTTGTTGGAGGCATCCTCCCACACCTCGCCCATTATAAGGGCATCGGGGCGGATCTCCCGCACCCGTTTTTTAAGGATATCCATAAATTCGTTAGGCAGCTCGTCAGCCACGTCCAGGCGGAAGCCGTCAGCGCCGTTATTCAGCCAGTGGGCAACTACGCTGTCGTCAGCGCGGATAATATAATCCAGGAATGCCGGGTCGTGCTTGTTAACGGTAGGCAGGGTATCAAAGTCCCACCAGCTAACGTAGCTATTTGGCCATTGGTGGAAGGTGTACCAGCTATAGTAAGGAGAGTTTTTAGAGCAGTATGCGCCATCGCCGCCAAAGCTGCGGTTTTTGTCAAAATACAGGCTGTTTGAACCGGTGTGGGAGAACACACCGTCCAAAATTACCTTTATGCCCAGCTGGTGAGCCGTATCACAAAGCTGACGGAAATCTTCCAGCGTACCCAGCATGGGGTCGGGGGTCTTATAGTCGCCGGTGTCGTACCGGTGGCTGGAAAAGGCCTTGCCGATGGGATTCAGGTACAAAATCGTTGCGCCCAAAGAGGCGATATAGGGCAGCTTCTGGGTAATGCCTTTGAAATTGCCGCCGTAGAAATCGTTATTCAGCACCAGTCCCTCTTCCGTAGGCCGCCAGGAAACTTCCTCATCCCATTTTTCGTGGACGGTATAGGGCTGCAGCTTGCCGGTTAAGTCGCAATCTCCTGCTTTGCAGAACCGGTCGGGGAACACCTGATAAATGGTTGCGCCCTTGGCCCAGTCCGGGGTGGTGAAATCAGCAGGCACACAACTGACCTGCCACAGATCGCCGGCTTCCATATTGGTTTCGCTACCCTGCTTAAACAGGCGGAATGCGCCGCTTTTTTTAATTACAGAGAAATAATAGAAATAAAGACCCGGCTCGTCAAAGGAGAATGTGCCGGTAAATACATCGTAAGCGCCTTTTTGCCCGGAAAGGGGCATATCCACCGTCAGGGCGGCAGTGCCGTCTTCGTGGCTTAAGATGCATTGCACACCGGTTGCGCCCACACTACAAGGCACGTGGATGCTGAGCCGGCAATCCTGCCCCGGCACTAACGTACCGAAAGGATCTTTATGAAAAAGCTCTTTGGAATTATAAAGAATACGCATATAAAACTCCCCAATTGTTACTGCCTATAGAATACTGGATTTTGCCCCAAAAATCAAGGGAAGAACAAGGGGAATTGATAATTGACAATTGACAATTGACAATTGTTGTATCGCTGCGCGATATATTAAAATAGTCGGCAAAGCCGACATATTCATTTGTAACTTGTAATTTATAATTTATAATTGAAGACAGCCTGTTGCGTGAAGCAACAGGCTGTCTTTTTAGTTAAGCATTTGCTTAAACAGTTCCATATAGCGCTGGGCGGGCTTATCCCAGCTGAAGTCCTGCTGCATACCCCGACGCTGCAGAGCGCGGAAGGCATCCGGATCATCCCGGTACAGGTGCAGCGCACGCTTGATAGCGCCCATAAAATCGTCGGCATTGTAGCTTTGGAAGGTAAAGCCCAGACCCTCTTCGCCTTTTTCGTTGGCGGGAGGGACTGTATCCTTCAAGCCGCCGGTGGCGTGGACAACCGGCACAGTGCCGTAGCGCATGGCGTTCATCTGGCTTAAGCCGCAGGGCTCGGATTTAGAGGGCATCAGATAGATGTCACCGCCTGCGTAGATCCGGGCGGCAAGACCCAAATTGAAGGTGATCTTGGCGGCCACCCGGTCGGGGAATTCCCGGGAAAGATCCCGGAAGAAGTTTTCAAACTGGGGTTCGCCTGTGCCCAAAATCAGCAGCTGACAATCTTCCTCCCACATAAGCCGGCGGGCAATGTGGCACAGCAGATCCAAGCCCTTGTGGCCGGCAAGGCGGGTGACCATAACCATCAGCGGTACGTCAGGCCGCAGGGGAAGACCCACTTCCTCCTGCAAAGCGGCTTTACAGGCGGCTTTGCCCTTGCGGTAGTTTCGCAGGCTGTAGTGGACGGGGAGCGCCGGGTCGGTATTGGGGTTAAAGGTACCCGTATCAATACCGTTGGTGATGCCGGTGAGCTTCCAGGCGGCGGCGCTCAGGACGCCGTCCAGGCCGTGGGCATAGTAGGGATACATCAGTTCCTTAGCATAGGTTTCCGAAACGGTGGTGACCAGGTCGGCGCACTCGATAGCGCCCTTCATCACGTTCACTGCGCCGTTCATATCCAGGCAGCCACGGTAATCCCAGGGCAGCGCCAGCACATCGTCAAAGAAATCACCGTGTCCCCAGCCCTGATATTCCACATTATGGATGGTGAACATGCACTTGGTACCCGGGAACAGGGCGCTGTAGCGAGCCTTCAGGAAGGTGGGAACAAGGGCGGTCTGCCAGTCGTTACACTGGATCACATCGGGGATGAAATCTAAGCACACCAGGGCATCCAGACAGGCTTTGGAGAAGTAAGCAAACCGCTCGCCGTCGTCCATATCGCCGTAGATAGGGCCGGTGCGGCCACCAAAGTAATACAGGTTATCGATGAAATACACCTGCACCTTGTCCGCCCGGTTTTTCAGGCGGTAAATACCGGCATACTGCTGCCGCCAACCCAAAGCCACGTGGAACTGGGAAACCAGTTCTACTTCGTAAGCGGGATTTTCTAAGATCTTTTTATAGTAGGGGAGGATCAAAACGACTTCGTTGCCTTCGATCCGGGAAAGAGCCGCAGGCAGCGCTTCCATCACGTCCCCAAGACCGCCGGATTTTACATAGGGCGCGCCTTCGGAGGCTAAGATGGCAATTCTCATACGATCTCACCTCGTTTAATGATGACAGGGGCGCTGGGTGTGCCGATAAGCCGTGCGCCGGGGCGAACCACAACGTCCTTGTCCAGGATGACGCACTTGAGCTGGCAGTTTTCACCGACTACCGTATCGTTCATAATGACGCAATCGTCGATTTCAGCGCCTGCGCTTACCGTGACCTGACGGAACAGGACAGAATTGCGTACCGTGCCTTCCAGCATACAGCCGTCGGCAACGGAGCAATTCTCGATATGGCAATCTTCGCCGTAGTAGGAGGGAACACGGTCACGGACCTTGGTGTAAATGGGGTGCTCCTTCTTGAAAAGACCCTGACGTACGTTTTCGTCCAGGATAGCCAGGTTGCTGGCGTAGTATTCTTCTGTGGATTCGTTATACAGGGTAACGCCGTCAAAACGGTAGATATTCATGGTCAGGTTGCCGGCCTGGTACTGGCGCAGCAGGAAATCCCGCTCAAAGCGATACAAGCTGCGGGCAACGGCTTCCTTAACGTGGTGCAGCAGCAGATCCCGGGCGATGATGAACATACCGGTGGAGGCCAGGTAGCCCTCGGGGGCAACGTAGTCCACCGCCACATCGGTGATCTCACCGGCTTCGTCTACCTTAAAGGCCATATCCAGCCGCTTCTTGCCGTTGGAAACGCCTTCTGCGGTGATGACGGTCACGTCCTTGCCGCTGGCGATATGAGCCTCCAAAGCCTTGTTCAGGTCAATGTTGCAAAGCACGCCGGAATCGGACAGGATCACATAGTCATCCTGACGGCCATAGTCTAAGTACTCGCGAACGGAATGGAGGGCCTCCAGCTTGCCCCGGTAGCCGGCAACGCTGTCGCCCAAAGCATAGGGGGTCATAAATTCCAGGCCGCCCTCTTCCAGCTCTAAGTTCCATTCCGCGCCGGAGCCGATGTGGTTCATCAGAGACTGGTAATTGTAACGGGAGATGATGCCAATGCGGCGGATGCCGGAGTTGGCCATATTGGAAAGGGTGAAGTCGATCTGACGGTAACGGCCGCCAAAGGGCAGGCTGGCCATGGTACGCTTGTTGGTAAGCTGACCTAAAGAGCTGTCATAAATATTTGCAAAAATAATTCCCATTGCTGTCATAATACTTCTTACCCCCTTAGATCATTTCGCCGGGCAGCAGCACGGCGTTGGGCTGTAATACAGCGTTTTTGGCAGTGACGCTGATCTTCTTGGTTTCGCCGGCAGCAAACGCGCCGCCAACAACAGCGCCCTTGCAGATCTTACTGCCTTCACCCAAAATAGCGTGGCGGACGATGGCGCCGGATTCGATAACAGCGCCAGGCATGATAACGGAATCTTCCACCAATGCGCCCTCGCCAATGTAGCAGCCGGTAGAAACGATGCTGTGGCGGACGCTGCCGTAAACCTCAGAGCCTTCGGCGATGAAGCAGTTGACGGTCTTGGCCTTAGGATCGATGTAGCTGGAGGGGTGGGCGTTGTTACGGGCATAAATACGGGTAGCTTCGTCGCCCCGGATGTTGAATTCCGGATTTTTGCCCAGAAGCTCCATATTGGCTTCCCACAGAGAATCGATGGTTCCCACGTCCTTCCAATAGCCGTTAAAGGCATAGGCCATCAGCTTGTGGCCGGTGTTTAAGAGGCTGGGGATGATGTTCTTACCGAAGTCGTTTTCAGAAGTGGGATCGGCTTCGTCGTCAATGAGGAATTTACGCAGCACCTTCCAGTTAAATACGTAAATACCCATGGAGGCGTTGGTGGACTTAGGAACCTTGGGCTTTTCCTCAAATTCATAGATCGTGCCGTCAGGGTTGGTGTTCATAATGCCGAAGCGGCTGGCTTCCTCGATAGGCACGTCACGGACGGCGATGGTGCAGTCAGCGCCGGTCTTCTCGTGGTGATTGATCATAGCAGCGTAATCCATCTTGTAAATATGGTCGCCGGAGAGGATCAGCACGTACTCCGGATCGAAGCGCTCAATAAAGGGGATGTTCTGATAAATAGCGTTGGCTGTGCCTTTATACCATTCGCTCTTGGCAGCCTGGGCGTAGGGGGGCAGCACCTGGGCGCAGCAGCGGCTCTTGTTAAGACCCCAGGGCTGGCCGTTACCGATGTACTCATTAAGCTCCAAAGGCTGATACTGGGTTAGAATGCCCACGGTATCGATGCCGGAGTTGACACAGTTGCTTAAGGGGAAGTCGATAATGCGGTATTTGCCGCCAAAGGGAACGGCAGGCTTTGCGGTGTTCTCCGTCAGAACTTTCAGACGGCTGCCCTGGCCTCCGGCCAGGAGCATGGCGATGCAGCGTTTTTTCTGGAAGTACATGGTCACAGCTCCTTATGTTAAAATGATATACATGGATATAAATAGAAATATATTGCCATAAATACCATACCATATTTTCGATCGTTTCGAAAGAGCAATTTTGTCTAAAAAATTCTTGTAATTTCTGTGCGTATTGACAGTATCTGGGATTATGGGGCAAAAAACGACGCTCCTTTTGGGTAAGGAGCGTCGAAATAGGATCAGAGAATACCCCGATATACCAGCAAAAGCAAAATGCAGGTGATGAGCAGGATGCCGGCAAAAATATAAGCGCCAAGCTTATTTTTGGAAGGCGCTGCGCTTTTGGGGATCAGGCCGGTTTTCCGCAGAGCGCTTACAAGGGGCTTGTAGAGCGCCAGGGTGAAGGCGGTATTCAGACCGGCTTTCAGGGCGTTGAAGGGCAGAAACACCGGGATGAGCATAGCTGCTACCGATTCCCGGGAAGTGCCCGTCATATAAAGGGGGGTGATGAGATAGTTCCACAAAAGCATGGCTCCGATCATCAGGATAGAGCCGGTCAGCAATCCCAGTACAGCGCCTGCAAGGGTGTGCTTTTTCTTGTAGATCAAGCTGGCGGTGCAGGCAAAGGCGCAGGTGCTGAGCATATTCATCACAGCGCCGATAGGGCCGGTGGAAGAGATGGTAAACATCTCAATTAAGGACACTACCAAGGACACGACCAGGCTGGCCATAGGCCCCAGCAAAAAGCCGCCTACGGTGATTACCACGTCCTTGGGCTCGTAATTCAAAAACAGCACCACCGGAATGCGGATGGTGGCAACTGCCAGGAAGCTGACGGCGCAGAGCATAGCCAGCAAAACCACTTGCTTGACAGAAGCTTCTTTCTTCATAAGCATATCCTTTCTGTAAAAAACGCCCTGAGCATACACTCAGGGCGCAAAAGATGGCAAAGCCACGCTTTTCTTTCATCCAGACTTTACTGTCGGTACTGGAATCACACCAGTTCAGTGCAAAAGCACTCGCGGACTTTACCGCCGGTCGGGGATCTCACCCTGCCCTGAAAAGCTATTTTTAACAAGAATAGCACGGCTGGAAGCGGTTGTCAAGTCAATGGGAATGTGGTATACTTAATTTACAATTGACAATTGATAATTGACAATTATGGTATTGCTCCGCAATACATTAAATTTTGTCGGCTTTGCCGACACCTTCATTGTCAATTGTCCACTGTCCATTGTCAATTCGGAAAGGTGAAGCCCCGCACCACGCCCTTGGGGGAGGTGTCGGTGACATCGCCGCCGATGATCTGGTCTTTGTATACCAAAATGGTGGCGTACACCGGGTCGGTTGCCCCGGGCAGATTGTTTACCTTGTAAACGTAGCGCATAACCGTCTTGCCGGCATACTGGCTCAGGTCGTACCCCTGGGATTTTTGCAGGGCGTTATAGCGGTCGAACAGTTCGCTTGACTTATCCGGAATCTTAACCTGACCGGACTGGGTGGGAGATGCATTGACCTGCCAGCCGTAATTTTCCAAAAACTGTACCCGGGCTGCGTTGTCGGAAGCCCCGGGGGCAGCGGTGGGCGCAGAGCCGGTGTTGCTGAAGATCAGGACGATTCCCACAATGACCCCTGCCAGGGCGGCCAATGCGATGAGTATTTTTTTCATATCTACCTTTGCGGTCAGAAACATCATGATAGATCCCTCCAGAAGTTGATTGGCATTATAAGGCTATGCCTGTCTTATGGGGGATAGAACGGAGAAATTATGGAACGGTTGGACAAATTCCTGTGTAATTGCGGCATTGCCACCAGAAGCGCCATCAAGGGCATTTTGAAGGCTGGCCGGGTGACGGTGGACGGGAAAACCGAAAAGGACGGCGCCCGGAAAATCGGCCCGGAAAATAAGATTCTTTTAGATGGTGAGCCGGTAAATGCTGTGGGAACGGTGGTGCTGATGCTCAATAAGCCGGCTGGCTTCGTAACCGCTACGGAAGATAAGCAGGAAAGAACGGTGATGGAGCTGATTCCGGACAAATACCGCCGGCTGGATGTAAAGCCGGTGGGACGGCTGGATAAGGCAACGGAAGGGCTGCTGCTTTTTACCAATGACGGAGAACTTCTGCATAAGCTGATAAGTCCGGGTAAGGGTGTGGAAAAGGTATACTATGCCCGCCACGAGGGATGTGCGGGGCAAGCGGATGTGGAGGCCTTTGCTGCCGGCCTTACGTTAGGCGACGGCACCGTTTGCCGCAGCGCGGTGTTAAAGCCGCTGGGCGCAGGAGAGAGTATGGTACACGTGCGGGAGGGCAAGTATCATCAGGTGCGTCGGATGATGGCCAGCCGGGGAATGCCGGTGACCTATTTGGAGCGCATTCAGGAGGGCGGCCTTACATTGGGAGATCTGCCCAGGGGGCAGGTCCGGGAGCTGACAGACGAGGAACTGGACTTTTTGCACAAAGGTTTTGTATAAGAAAACGGAAAGCATAGCCGCCTGCGGGCGGCTTTTTTCCTGCCTTTTCGGGATTTTTCACAAAACGGAGAGGCACTTTTGCATAAAAATGACAAAAGCCACTTGCAAAATGCTGAAAACAGGTGTATACTAATAGGGCAATTTTATGAAATATGTATTTGTGCAAAATACTTAAGGAGAACATAAATTATGTCTAACAGTGTGTTTCAAAGCGTGATTTTGCAACTGCGTGAGGCTACTGACCGCACTTTTGGTGTTATTGATACCGATGGTCACGTGATTTCCAGCACCGATCCTTCCTTGTTGGGTGAGCATTGGGCGGATGCGGTGGTAAAGGTGGTTTCCAGCGCTGAGCGTACCGTTACCTTTAATCAGAAGACCTTCCGGGGTATTATGAGCAGCACCGGCGTTTTTGAGTATGCGGTGTTCTGCACCGGCGATGATGAGCAGGCGAAGAATTACTGCCGTCTTGCTTACATATGCCTGAACGATGCCAAGAACTTTTACGAAGAAAAGCACGACCGTGGTACTTTCGTTAAGAACATTATTATGGATAACATCCTGCCTGGCGATATCTACATCCGGGCAAAAGAACTGCACTTCGCCACCGATGCCCCCAGAGCGGTGTATCTGGTGCGGCAGCTGGGTCGCAGCGACGTGGCGGCGGTAGATGTTTTGGCCGCCCATTTCCCCGATAAGCTGCAGGATTTTGTGATCTCCATCAACGAAACGGATATTGCTGTTGTCAAGCAGCTGCCTGCCAAGTATACCGCTGGGGATTTGGAGCGTATCGCCAAGAAGATGGAGGATGTGCTCAAGAGCGAGCTGTTTGTCAAGTCTGTTATTGGTATCGGTACGGTGGCGGAGCATCTGCGGGAGCTGGCGGATTCTTATAAGGAAGCCCAGACTGCTATTGATGTGGGCAAGGTGTTCGACACCGAGCGCAGCATTATTAACTACGAAAACCTGGGCATCGGCCGTCTGATCTATCAGCTGCCCACTACCTTGTGCGATATTTTCCTGACGGAAGTATTTAAGAAGAATACCATCGACGCGTTGGATCAGGAAACTTTGTTTACCATTAACAAGTTCTTCGAGAACAACCTGAACGTGTCTGAGACCTCCCGGAAGCTGTTTGTTCACCGGAACACCCTGGTGTACCGCCTGGAAAAGATCAAGAAGCTGACCGGC
>JAZSPA010000009.1:0-23986 GCA_045537165.1 Faecousia sp. | reverse complement strand
TGTTCACTGTCTTCGGAGATCTGAACAGAAATATCGTCCAGTATCTTATCGATCTGGGAGAGCATAAACGCAATGAATGCAGTAGATTCGCCATCGATATGGCACTTTGCGATTGCGTTATAGTAGTCCTCCTGGAACTTCTCGACCTGGCTTTCAATGGGGATATACTCAAATACAGATTTCCACTTGGAAAGAATCGCGGTGTGCCATAGTCTGGCCATTCTGCCGTTGCCGTCGGAGAAGGGGTGGATGAATACAAACTCATAATGGAACACACTGCTGAGGATCAGCGGATGCACCGTTTCCTGCGCTGTTTTCATCCAACCAAAGAGATCATCCATCAGCTGAGGGACGAACTTTGCAGGCGGTGCCATAAAGATGCACTGGTCACCATTAAAGACACCTTCTTCTCCACGACGGAAATCACCGGACTCATCTACAATGTATTTGGTCATGATGCCGTGGAAAGTTTTTAGATCCTGAATGTTGCATGGATCAATCTGGGCCAGCTTCTCATAGGCGGCATAGGCGTTTTTGACTTCTTGGATCTCTTTCTGCTCACCAAGAACAGTCTTGCCGTTGATGACATCTCGTACCTGTCCCAGAGAAAGGGAGTTTGCTTCAATCCGCAGAGAGGAATGAATGGATTTGATCCGGTTGTTCTTCCGCAGATGGGGCTTGGCTTCCATATTGCTGGTTGCGGTAATGCGTCCTACTTTTTCGGAAATGAACGACACATAGGTTAAAATCTCGTTTGTAATCGTAAAGGACGGCTTATAATCTTTCAAGAAAACACCTCCAACAACTTGCGTACTATCTTGCGTACTATCTGCCTCTATTATACACCAATTGGGGCAGAAATCAACTTTATTATTTGTAATCACCAAAATAAATTTGAGGAATGTACCTGCTATGCGGATGGATTAGAATTTTCCCTTATTTTTTCCCTTACAGAGGTGGTAATAGGTGGATTTAGGTGGTTAAGCGCGGTTAATAAAGTTCGGAAAACTACAGAATATGGCGGTAAAAGGCTAACTTTGGTTAAAGAAAGTTAGGACCTCCCGGAATTCGAATCCCTCATCCTCTGCCAAAAAATCCCCGACCGCTAACGCGGTTGGGGATTTTTTAACATCGGATTCGGGATTCGAAAGGACGACCTTGCCGCAGGCAAGGTAAACAAGTGTCCGGTGGACACTTGTTTAGTCCGTGGGAGAATCCATTGTTCGCTGGGTGCATCCGGTACGGATGTAAACAACGAACAATATTAAATTTAGACCACACCTTTCGGGTGTGGTCTTTTTTGGCCTCGGTGAGGGATTCGAAAAGACGGCCTTGCCGCAGCAGGCAGCTCGATGGCAGCGATCGTATACAGCACAAGCACCACCCGATTGGGTGTGTTTGTATTATAATTCGTTTAATCCACCAAATGGAATGCCTTTTTCAGGTCCTCTACTTCTTCCTTGGAAATATGAACAATGTCACCCAAAGCAGCGGCATTGATAATGGAATGGGCGGTGGATTCCATAACCTCCAGCCGGTCAAAGGCCTGCAAAAGCGTGCTGCCGGTAACAATGACACAGGCATTTTCCACCATGAGCGCCGGGGTAGCCTCGCCGAAATAATCCGCATTGGCTTCCTGCTCGGTGTAATACTCTTCATAAGAAATGCGCTTTACATCCCGCAGCAGAATATAGCTTTCCGGAATGGTGCGGGGGTCAAACTCCGTATCCGTGACCGCAAAGGCCATGGCATTTACCGGGTGTGCCAGCAGCACCGCGCTGATCTCCGGGTTCAGGGCATAGATCTTTTCGTGCAGGCCAACTGCCCGGGAAGGAATCTTGCCCATTTCCTTCATGCCGGCCTTGACCCGCACCAGGTCGTCCTCTTCCAAGTAAGCTCTATCCATACCGAAGGGGGTAATGATAAAGCTGCCGTCAGAAAGGCGAACGGAATACGTGCCGTGGGTGGCGGTAAACAGACCCTGCTTGTAAGAACGGCGGATCAGGGTGATCATATCCCGGCGGGCAGCCAGCTCTTCCACAGAATGGGAGCTGGGGATAAAATCGTCCATTTTCAGGTGACCGGTAGTCTCTGCGATCTTGTAGGCATGCTCATCCAAAGGTCTGGGCGTGCCGATGCGGTGAGCCAAAATTTCCAGGTTTGCAGAATATTCCAAAGTCTCAAATCGCTGGAAAGCAGTAAACATATCCGGCGCGCCAATGCAAACGCCATGGTTTTCCAACAGCACGATGTCGCAATTTTCCGCAAAGCACTTGCCGATGTTCTCGCCCAGCTTTTCGCTGCCGGGGACGGCATAGGTGGCGATCTTCACCTCAGGGCACATCTTCTGCACACTTTGCAGCAAGTTCAGATTCGGGGTCTTGCGTACAATAGAGAAAGAAACCAGTGCCGGGGGATGGGCGTGGAGCACCGCCTTCAGGTCAGGGCGCATTTTGTAAACCGCTGCATGGAAGGGCAGCTCAGAAGAGGGGCGGTGCATACCGGTGACTGTGCCGTCGGGCTTTACGCAAACGATGTCGTTGCGGTTCAGTGTTCCTTTGTCCACACCTGCCGGGGTGATCCAAATATTGCCGCTTTCATCCATAATAGACAGGTTACCGCCGCTGGTGGTGGTCATACCCTTATCATAGATGCGCTGCATAAACATAACCAGCTGGTCAGCAGGATGAATATAATTAATGTTCATAAGTTACCTCCTGTTTGTTATAAATGTTTTATTTATAACATTATACAACATCGCAAGGATTTTTTCAATACAAAAAAGCACAGGTCAATCCTGTGCTTTTTCTGTCTATTTTTCATAAAACGCCCGCACCGCTGCAAGATACCCTTCCACATCAGAAGGATAGGCCAGACCGTGGCCTGCGCCGGGAACGGTAAAAATACCTTTGGGGGCTGTGCAAGCTTCGTAGCAATCCCGACTCATTTGGCAAGGAACAAATTCATCGTTTTCACCGTGTACAAAGAACACAGGGACTTTACATTTCGCCATCGCCTGCAAGGGCGTTGTTTCTTCCAAAGAGAAGCCGCCGAAAAGAAAAGCGCCCAGCTTCACAAAGGGATAAAGGGGCTTGGCAGGCAGCTTCAGCTGGCGGATGACCTTGCAAATGATCTCCTTTTGACTGCTGTAGCCGCAGTCAGCCAGCACACCGATCACATTGGGCGGCAGCTGCTCCCCTGCTGCCATCATCACGGTGGACGCGCCCATAGAAATGCCTGTCATAATAATTTTTACATCCGGGCCGAACTTCTTTACCATAAAATCCACCCAGGCAAGGCAGTCTTTGCGCTCATTAACACCGAAGCTGATAATATGTCCGTCACTTCTGCCGTGGGCTCGCTGGTCTACCAAAAGGGCGCTTCTACCCAACTTGAAACACCGCTGCACGCCGCCGCACAAATCCCGCTCCGAGCTGCCCCGATAACCGTGGAACATCAGCTCCACCGGCGCATCCGTGGAATATTCATAGTATTTGCCCCGCAATGTAAGGCCATCGAAGGAGGTAATTTCCACATCCTCGTGGGGAATCCCCCGAGTCTGCCTGGTCCATTTTTCCATTTTCTCCCGAAACGCCTCATAAATTTCTCCGTTCGGGATCTCGATCACGTCTTCGGGCAAGGGTTTGCGAGGGGCAGAATAAAATGCCAGCCGGTAACAAATATACGCAGTCAATAATACCAGCAGCACAGCCGCCACCGGTACGATCCATAACCAATGCATTGCTTATCACCTCATTTTCGGTATTATAGCACAGCACCAACGCGATGCGCAAGAAAAAGATCCCATATTGTCTTTTTTGCGAATATCCGCTACAATAACGGAGAAAGCAGGTGATCGCGTGCGTTACAAAGAAATGGTAAGAGGCAAATTCCTTGCCCGTCCCAACCGGTTTATCGCCCATATTGAAATGGACGGTAAAACGGAAATTTGCCACGTGAAAAACACCGGCAGGTGTAAAGAGCTGCTCACCCCCGGGGCAACCATTTGGTGCGAAAAATCCCAAAACCCCGCCCGGAAGACCGCCTTTGACCTGATCTGCGTCCAAAAGGGCAGCCGGCTCATCAATATGGATTCCCAAGCCCCCAATACCGCCGTGAAAGAATGGCTGCTGAGGGGCGGTCTGGGAGATATCGAAAACTTAAAGCCGGAAAGCACCTTTGGCAACTGCCGATTTGATTTTTCCTTCACAAAAAACGGCAAGCCCTGCTTTTTGGAAGTAAAGGGCGTTACCTTGGAAAATGACGGCGTGTGTGCCTTCCCCGATGCCCCCACAGTAAGGGGCGCAAAGCATTTGCAGGAGCTGACAGAGCTTGTAAAGGAGGGCTATTGGGCATACGTGCTGTTCGTCATCCAAATGGAAAATGTAAAATACCTGCACCCCAACGACATTACCGACCCTGATTTCGGCAAGGCCTTGCGTCAGGCCGCCATAGCCGGTGTGCAGATTCTTGCTATGGATTGCAAAGTCACCCCGAACACGATGACCCTAAATAAACCGGTAGCTTGCATTGTGTGAACACACAATGCATCGATATAAATACAATAAAGGACAGGGAATCTCCCATTCTCTGTCCTTATGTTTTTCCCATAGAAAGCGTTGTCCTTCCGTATAACAATTTGTTATACGGAAGGACAATATCTGCATACGCAACACCTATTAAGGCGATACTTTATTTATCACAGTAACTGTCATTTGTCCCCTATTCTCCCGCTTACGGGCATATTCCACTAAATCTCGGGCATTGCTTGCAGGATGCCATGCATAAGCAATCAAATAGTCCACATGATCGACCATATATCGGTTTACCCGAACAATAGCCAATCTGCGTGGAACTTTTTCCATCCCCGGCGGATAATAACTATTATCAAAACCGACAGGCGTTTCAACAGGCCGTTCTGCCGGATGGTACGGAATCAAAAGCGATAGCGTGATGTGGGGATACTTCTTCTTTAATGCTATAACCGCATGAGCAGCCAAGCGATCAAATCCTCCATAACCACCCACAAAAAACTGTGTCACACCATATTCTGCTATATGTTTCTCAATTTCCCTGCTTAACGCTGGAAATACTTCCTCCGTCGTCTCTCTGTGACCGATAAAAAAACAGCTTTTCATATTACTCACCCCATATTTGGTAATACTAAATAAATTTATTATATTTGGTAATACCAAATATATCAACCCCATGTTGACATATAATAAATGCCAGAAAAGGGGTGAGCAGTATGAAACCGAGAAAACTGGGGTTAGGTGACCGCAATATAATTGGCAAGCGTGTTACCGAAGCACGGATGGTGCAAGGAATGAAACAAGTAGAACTGCTCACAAAATTGCAGCTCGCAGGAATAGATATGAGTGTGCCGGCATTGTCTTTGTTGGAGGGACAAAAACGGCCTGTATCTGATATGGAATTAAATGCCTTGGCAGATATCTTACAAGTATCTGTAGATTGGCTGCTGGGAAGAGAATAAAAACAAGGGGCATTGCTTTTGCAACGCCCCTTTCTATATAAACCAATATATTAAAGTTTTGCAGCAATCACTTGCGTATAACAAATTGTTATACGGCACAGATCAACTAATTTATAAAAAAATGTGCGGCCTGATCAGGTCGCACATTTTTTTGCCAGTTCTTCAAAAGCCTTATAAAATTCTCCAATATGAAATCCGTCTACCAGTGCGTGATTGCATTGGATCGCCAAGGGCATCATGGTTCGCTCCCCCTGGGTAAAGAACTTACCAAACACGATCCGGGGGTTGCTGTCTGCGGGGATTGGGGCAGGCTGGATCACCTGGGTGAAAGCCACCCAAGGCACGCAGGACACAAAAATCAGCGCCGTTTCATCGTCCCCGGGCTGCACAAAGCCGTGGCGGGTCTTAGCCTCCTCCTGCCGCTGCTTGCCGTAAACCAAAAAGTCTGCAAAGCTTTTGCGGCAATCGGTAGCGCAGTTGCAAAAGGTCTTGTCCGGCAGCGCCACCGTATGGGCAGTATCGCAATGATCGTATTCCACGATCCCGTCGCCCACCATCCGCTGCCGCAGCTCCGGTACGGCATTGGCAGCATTGGCCGCCACCCACAGGCAGCCCAAAAAGGGGGAGCCCCCCTGGGCTTTCGCCGCTTTTACAATATCAGTCACATCCACATTGGCAGTCATACCCACATAAGGATAGGCCATTGCCTTAAAAAACTCGTAATGGCTGCGCCGGGGATAAGTTTCCAAATCAATATATCTCATAATTTCTCCAACAAGCTTTCCAGCTGGCTTAAACTTTCGATCTCATAATCGGCAGGAATGGCGGGGTCACCGGGCAAATGCTTGGGGTTGACCCAGCAGGTCTTCATCCCGGTATTGATGCCACCCAAAATATCGGAGGTCAGGCTGTCACCTACCATCAAAGCCTTCTGCGGGTCATAACCGGGAATCTGCGCCGTTGCCCGCTCAAAAAACTCCTTGGCAGGCTTGTTTGCCCCCAGCTCCTGAGAAACAAACACCTTTTCAAAAAAACGATATAAATTGGCGCTGGTCATACGGCCTTTTTGCACACTGGCTGTGCCGTTGCTGGCAAGAAACAGCCGGTATTTTTTGGAAAGAGCGTCCACCGCTTCCTCTGCGCCGGGCAAAAAGTAATGCCCAATAGCAAGGTTCTTTTCATAAGCCCGGGCTACCTGTGTGCCGTCGCACACAATGTTATGCTCGGAAAACAACATTTCAAACCGGCGCACCAGCACCTGTTCTCTTGTCCACTCCCCCAGCTCCAATTTATGCCAGCATGCCTTGTTGATCTGGCTGTACCGGGTAAGCACTTCTTCTGTGGGCTCAATACCAAAATCCCGGAAGGTCTTGCTGATGGCGATGCGCTCCGCCTTGTGGAAATCCAAAATAGTATCATCTAAGTCCAAAAACAGAAATTCGATCATCCCTGCCGCCTCCTGTGTATCTCGTTGGCGATAGCCGCAAAAGCGGGAATATCCAGGGTTTCCCCTCGCACATTGGTATCAAAGCCGGCGCTCGCCAGCACTTCCTCTGCGCCACCCTTACCCAGCTCCGGGAAACCGGAGGCAAGGCCGTTGGAAAGCTTTTTCCGCCGCATGGCAAAGCTGGCGCGCACCACCCGGAAGAACAGCGCCTTATCCGCAATTTCCCAGGGCAGCTCCTTTCTCACCTTCAGGCTGATCACCCCGGACATCACCTTAGGCTGGGGCACAAAACAATGAGGCGGCACATCAAACAAATATTCCGGCTGGGCATAAAACTGGCAGAACACCGTAAACGCACCGTAATCTGCCGTACCAGGCTTGGCAGCGATCCGCTGGGCTACCTCCTTTTGCACCATAACGGTGACCCGGTCGAAGCACTCGGCTTCCAGCAAAGCGGACAAAATCGGGGTAGTAATATAATAAGGCAGGTTGGCGCAAGCCATAGGCTTAAGACCTGCAAACTTTTCTGCAACCAGCGCCTTTACATCCTGCTTCAGCACATCATCCCACAAAATATCCAGGTTGGAAAACTGCCCCACAGTCTTTTCCAAAATGGGCTTTAACCGGGTGTCCAGCTCCACGGCACACACCTTTTTCGCCCGCAAACAAAGCTGCTGGGTCAGCGGGCCGATGCCCGGGCCGATCTCCAAAACGCCCACAGTTTCATTCACCCCGGAATCCTCAGCGATCCGCTCCGGTACCCAGGGGGCGATCAGGAAGTTCTGACCCTTAGCCTTGGAAAAATGAAAGCCGTGTTCTGTTAACAGGGGCTTCATCACCCCGATATCGCAAACATTGATCATAAAAAATCCGCCTTTCTTTCTGCCATTATAGCAGAAAGAAAGGCAATTTGTCTATGATAAAAAATAGATCGTGCAGTCCCGGCAGCCGAAGGCATAGCACTCATCCAGAGTATCAAAAAACAGATCCACGATATGCCCCTTGATCCCGCCGCCGCAATCCTCTGCCGTGGCAACGCCGTAAATATACGCCCCGTCATTGGTAACGATGTACATTCTTGTGCCGTAAGGGATCACCGTGGGATCAACCGCAATCGCACCCACCCGGGCAACTGTCCCCGTAGCGGTAGTGCCGGTGGTATCTGCGCCCCAGGCAGTATAAGCCACCGCCTGGAATTGCTCTGCGTGGGTATAAGGGAGCATTTCTCCCTCCGGGGTCACTAAAAAGCCATTTCCCAGAAGCGGCCACCGCCGCTCCTCAGTTTGCCCCGTCCCTACCGCAATAATGGCATCCACCGGCTCTAAAATGGGAATCACAGCCGTCAGCTCCCGGCTGACTTCTACACCGTTTTCATAAGTAGCCAAATAAATTTCCCGCTGCTGCCCCGGCACACCGGCAAACACCACCTCCTCCTGCCCTTCCGGCAGGCTGGGATCGCTGCAATAAATCGCCCCAAAGCTGACCTGGGTCACCGCTTCTTCATCCTGCACCGTAACCACCGGCTGGGTCGGCGGCTCGGTGGCCGCTTCCTGCAGCTCGCACCCGCAAAACGCCAAGCATAAAACAAGCAAACATAATATCTTCATCATAATATCCCTCCTGCTTGTTCATATTACTCCAAAGCAGCTGTCGTTTCCCGGGGAAAACCTTGACAAAAAAAATAAACTGTGCTATATCTTATAAGGTAAAAAGGCTGTGATGAAGACATGCGCTTTTGCAAGCTGCCCAGAGAGGCATCCGTTTGGTGAAAGGATGCTGCAAGCCTTGTTCCAGCGATACCACTTCTGAGCTGTGCGCGCGGAAATGCCGCACCGGATGCACCCGTTACCGTGCCAATGAGTGGCAGAGCAATCTGCAACCAGGGTGGAACCGTGGAATACTTTGTATCCCACCCCTGTTTTAAGCAGGGGCTGGGATATTTTTTATGCCCCTTATCACAAAGGAGGAAAACATTATGTCCGAAGAAAATCTGTACACATTCGCAAACCCCGAGTACCGCAAGACCTTTTGGCACACCTGCTCCCACATTATGGCCCAGGCTGTCAAGCGTCTGTGGCCTGAGGTGCAGCTGGCCATCGGCCCTGCCATCGACGAAGGCTGGTACTACGACTTTGACGCTCCCTTCACCTTTACCCCCGAGCATCTGGAAAAGATCGAGGGCGAAATGAAGAAGATCTGCAAGGAGCGCATCCGCTTGGAGCGCACCGAAAAGAGCCGGGAAGAGGCTTTGGCCTGGGCAGATGAGAAGAATGAACCTTATAAGAAAGAGCTGATCGAGGATCTTCCCGCCGATGCAGTCATCTCCTTCTACACGCAAGGTGAATTTACTGACCTGTGCGCCGGCCCGCACTTAGATCACACCGGCAGAGTCCGTCACAATGGCTTTAAGCTGACCAAGTCCTGCGGTGCTTACTGGCGTGGCGACAGCAATCGCAAGATGCTGCAGCGCATTTACGGCATTGGCTTCCCTTCCAAGGACGAGCTGGATGCCTACCTGGAAGCCCAGGCAGAAGCCCTGAAGCGGGATCACAACAAGCTGGGCCGTGAGTTAGAGTTCTTCACCACCGTAGAAGAGATCGGCCAGGGTCTGCCCATCCTGTTGCCCAAGGGCGCAAGAGTGATCCAGACGCTGCAGCGCTGGATCGAGGACGAGGAGCAAAAGCGGGGCTACCTGCTCACCAAGACCCCGCTCATGGCTAAGAGCGACCTTTACAAGATCTCCGGCCACTGGGATCACTACCGGGACGGTATGTTCATCCTGGGCGATCCCGAGGACGAGAGCAAGGAATGCTTCGCTCTGCGGCCTATGACCTGCCCCTTCCAGTATCAGGTCTATTTGAACAGAGCCCGTTCCTACCGGGATCTGCCCATGCGTTTGGGCGAAACCTCCACATTGTTCCGCAACGAGGACAGCGGCGAAATGCACGGCCTGATCCTTGTTAGACAGTTCACCATTTCCGAGGGCCACTTAGTGCTCCGCCCCGATCAGCTGGAAGAAGAATTCAAGGGCTGCCTGGAGCTGGCTAAGTATGTGCTGGACACCGTAGGTATGCTGGAAAACTGCACCTTCCGGTTCAGCCAGTGGGATCCTGCCCGTGCAGGCATCAAGTACGAGGGTACTGCCCAGCAGTGGGAAGAGGCTCAGAGTGTTATGAAGACCATTCTGGATAACCTGGGTTTACAGTACGAAGTGGGTATCGACGAGGCTGCCTTCTACGGTCCTAAGCTGGATATCCAGTACAAAAACGTGTTCGGCAAGGAAGATACCATCGTCACCATTCAGATCGATATGCTGCTAGCCCAGAAGTTCGGTATGGAATACACCGATGCCGACGGCCAGAAAAAGACCCCCTATATCATCCACCGCACCTCCTTGGGCTGCTACGAACGCACCCTGGCTTACCTCATCGAGCGCTACGCCGGCGCACTGCCTTTGTGGATGATGCCCACGCAGGTAAAGGTGCTGCCCATCACCGACCGGGCTCACGAATACGCAAACGAGCTGGTTAAGAAACTGGAAGCTGTGAATATCCACGCAGAAAGCGACTGCCGCAGCGAAAAGCTGGGCTATAAGATCCGGGAAGCCCAGATGCAGAAGATCCCCTATATGCTGGTTGTGGGCGACCGGGATATGGAAAACGGCACAGTTTCCGTCCGTACCCGCAAGGGCGACGACCTGGGCGCTATGACCCCCGACGAATTCATCGCCAAGGCGCTTATGGAAATCGCCACCAAGAGCAAAGAAGTCTAAATTATACTTGTTTGAACAAAAAATGCAAGCGGCGCTGGCCGCTTGCATTTTTGTTTTCCCCAAGTCCGCCGGTGGTGAACATTTTCAACATCTTGTGTGTGATAATAAAAATAAAACACAAGATATTGTATTTTACCCTTGACTTTTGCCCTATATAGGGGTATACTGAAACACGATCCGGCTTTTGAGGAGGGATAAAGATGCGTATTGCAGGTCTTCAAAAAATGACGCTTTTAGACTTTCCTCAGCGCATTGCCTGCACGGTATTTTTACCCGGCTGCAACCTGCGCTGCCCCTTCTGCCACAACGCATCTTTGGTCTTGCGACCCGGTGAGCAGCCTATGATAGATCAGGAAGAATTGCTTGCCTTTTTAGAAGGTCGCAAGGGCAAGCTGGACGGCGTGTGTATCACCGGCGGTGAGCCTACCTTACATAAAGATCTTCCCGTTTTGATCCGCTCTATTAAAAATATGGGCTTTCAGGTCAAGTTGGACACCAACGGCTCCGATCCCCGGATGTTTCAAAGCTTACTGGACGAAAACCTTTTAGACTATGTAGCTATGGATATCAAAAACAGCCCCCAGCGCTATTATGAAACCTGCGGCGGTGTAGACATCCTGCCCCAGGTAAAGGAAAGCGCCAAGCTTTTGATGAATAGCAAGATCGATTATGAATTTCGCACCACGGTCTGCCACCCCTTCCACGATGCCGAAGCCATCAACGCCATCGGGCAATGGCTGGAGGGTGCAAAGCAGTATTTTCTGCAAGGCTTTGTGGATTCCGGCGATCTGATCGGCCAGGGGCTAAGCGCCCTGACGCCCCAGAAAATGGATACCCTGCGCCAAGCGGCGCTGCCATATATAGAAAATACCCATATAAGAGGCATATAAAAAGGAGAGAAATGCTATGTATCAGGTAACCAAAAGAGACGGCAGATCGGTAGATTTTAACATCACCCGTATTGCCAATGCCATCACCAAGGCTTTTGAAGCCACCCAGATTCCCTACACCCCCGACATTATCAATATGCTTTCCCTGCAGGTCACCGCAGACTACGCCTGCAAGATCATTGACAACAAGATCGAAGTGGAATCCATTCAGGACAGCGTGGAAGCTACCCTGCAGCGGGCCGGCTATGCCGACGTTGCCAAGGCTTACATCCTGTACCGTAAGAACCGGGAAAAGCTCCGCTCCATGAGCTCCACCATTTTGGACTATAAGGGCTTAGTGGACGGCTACCTGAAGGTTTCTGACTGGCGTGTCAAGGAAAATTCCACTGTCACCTACTCTGTAGGCGGCCTGATCCTTTCCAACTCCGGTGCTATTACCGCCAACTACTGGCTCAGCGAAATTTATGATGAAGAGATCGCCAACGCCCACCGTAACGCCGATCTGCACATCCACGATCTTTCCATGCTCACCGGCTACTGCGCCGGCTGGAGCTTAAAGCAGCTGATCCAGGAAGGTCTGGGCGGCGTTCCCGGCAAGATCACCAGCGCTCCTGCCAAGCACCTGGCAACCCTGTGCAACCAGATGGTCAACTTCCTGGGCATTATGCAGAACGAATGGGCAGGCGCTCAAGCCTTCTCCAGCTACGATACCTACCTGGCTCCCTTCGTCAAGGCCGATAACCTGAGCTATAACGATGTAAAGCACTGCATCGAAAGCTTTATCTACGGTGTCAACACCCCCAGCCGTTGGGGTACACAGGCTCCCTTCTCCAACATCACCTTGGACTGGACTGTGCCTGCTGACCTGGCTGACCAGCCCTGTATCATTGGCGGCAAGCCTCAGGACTTCACCTATGGCGAATGCAAGAAGGAAATGGATATGGTCAACCGGGCCTTTATCGAGGTCATGATCGAAGGTGACGCCAACGGCCGCGGCTTCCAGTACCCCATCCCCACCTACTCCATCACCCGTGACTTTGACTGGAGCGAGACCGAGAATAATAAGCTCCTGTTCGAGATGACCTCCAAGTACGGCACACCCTACTTCTCCAACTATATCAACTCCGATATGGAGCCTTCCGACGTGCGCAGCATGTGCTGCCGTCTGCGTTTGGACCTGCGTGAACTGCGGAAAAAGAGCGGCGGCTTCTTCGGCAGCGGTGAATCCACCGGCTCTATCGGTGTTGTTACCATCAACCTGCCCCGGATCGCATACCTGGCTAAGGACGAAACTGATTTCTTCGCCCGCCTGGATCGGCTCATGGACATCGCTGCCCGCAGCCTGAAGATCAAGCGCACCACCGTTGGCAAACTGATGGAAGAGGGTCTGTATCCCTACACCAAGCGGTACTTAGGCAGCTTCGATAACCACTTCTCCACCATCGGTCTTGTTGGTATGAACGAGGTTGGTCTGAACGCCAAGTGGGTGGGCAAGGACCTGACTCATAAGGAAACCCAGGACTTTGCCGTCAAGGTGCTGAACCACATGCGTGAGCGTCTTTCCGACTATCAGGAAAAGTACGGCGACCTGTACAACCTGGAAGCTACCCCCGCAGAATCCACCTCTTACCGTCTTGCCAAGCACGACAAAAAGCACTATCCTGAGATCATCACCGCCCACGAAGGCGCTACTCCCTACTACACCAACTCCAGCCACTTGCCCGTTGGCTACACCGAGGATGTATTTGCTGCTCTGGACATTCAGGACAAGCTGCAGCCCCTGTACACCTCCGGTACTGTGTTCCACACCTTCCTGGGTGAAAAGCTGCCCGATTGGAAGGCCGCCGCTGCCCTGGTGCGTAAAATTGCCGAGAACTACGAGCTGCCTTACTACACCCTGTCTCCCACCTACTCTGTGTGCGTAGACCACGGCTACCTCACCGGTGAGCAGTACACCTGCCCCCACTGCGGTAAGAAGACCGAGGTTTACAGCCGGATCACCGGCTACTACCGCCCGGTGCAGAACTGGAATGACGGCAAGAGCCAGGAATACCAGGACCGTAAGAACTATGTTCCCGGCGACCTGACCCTGGACGCAAACGCCAAGGAAGAAGCTGCTGTATGCAGCTGCGAAAAGGAAGAGCTTTTCTTGTTTGTCACCAAAACCTGCCCCAACTGCAAGATCATCAAGCCCCAGCTGGATAAAGCAGGCATCGCCTACACCGTGATGGACGTGGAGGAAAATATGGAGCTGGCCCAGAAGTACGGTCTGAATCAGGCGCCCACTCTGGTAGCTGTTTCCGGCAATAACTTCCGCACCTTCCCCGGCATCGCAAATATCAAAGCCTATATGGCATCCGTAAAATAATCAAAATAAGGTCTGCTGCGAGAGTGCAGCAGACCTTATTTTTCAATAGGCAATTGACAATGGATAATTGAAAATTATGGTGTCGGCACAGCCGACAAATTCAAATATATCGCGAAGCGATACCACAATTGTCAACTGTCAATTCTCAATTGTCAATTCAGAAGTATATACCGCAAAATTATCACCCATAATAATCTACAACATATTTTATTATGGGGGATATGATTATGACAAGTGCCAATAAAAAATGGATCGGCGCAGGCCTGCTTACCGCCGGTGTTGCCACCGCCTGCGCCTCTCACGCCATCACCGAGCTTTTGGTGCGGCTGGCTATCAACCGCAAGTGTCCTGCCTTTGGCACGTTGGCTCGGGCGGCCATCAAAACATCGGATTGCCCCCTGGAATTTCTGAAAGCCGTGGAAAAAAGCGCGGAAGAACTGGAAAAAAAGCCCCACCAACAAGTGCATATCTCCGCCAAAGACGGCACGCCCCTAGTGGGACATTGGTTCAGTAATGAAAAAGCAGAACGGATCATCATCGCCATGCACGGCTGGCGCAGCGGCTGGAATTGGGATTTTGGAATGGCCGCCCCCTTTTTACTGGAACAGGGCTGTTCCATCCTCTTTGCCGAACAGCGGGGTCAAAATAATAGCGGCGGCGAATATATGGGCCTGGGCGCTTTAGAGCGCCACGACTGTATGAAATGGGTACAGTGGGTAAACGAAAACCGCAATCGGCAGAATCTGCCTTTATACCTTGCCGGTATTTCCATGGGCGCATCCACCGTTATGATGTGCGCCGATATGAACCTGCCGGATAATGTAAAGGGCATCATTGCCGATTGCGGCTTTACCTCTCCCCGGGATATTTGCAAGCACGTGGTAGAGCATAATCTTCACCTGAGTTTTCGCATCCGGGAGCACATGGCCGATTTGCTGTGCAAAAAGCGAAACCAGACGGGACTGCTTGCCGGCTCTGCCAAACAAAGCCTCTCTAAAAGCAAGGTTCCCGTCCTGTTTATCCACGGCTCAGACGATTGTTTCGTTCCCGTTTCCATGACCTTTGAAAATTATAAAGCCTGCCGCAGCCCCAAAACCTTATTCATCGTCCCCGGGGCTGACCACGGTATGAGCTACTACACCGACAAAGCCGGCTACGAAAAAGCGCTGCTGCGCTTTTGGGCACTCAATGACGCGCCTTAGCTTTGCCTGAACTCCCGGGGAGTACGCCCGGTATGTCGCTTAAAAAGCTTAGTAAAATAGTGAATATCCACAATGCCGCAATTCTGCGCCACGGTCTGCACCTGCAAACGGGTACTTTTTAACAGCTGGGCAGCAAGCTCCATTCTGCGCTGCAAAATATAATCCGTCACAGTCTGCCCTGTTTCTTTTTTAAACAGGGCAGAGAGATAGCTGGCATTTACATTCAGATCCTGCGCCAGCACCCGCAGGCTAAGACTTCCCGCAAGGTCTCCCTCAATATACACCACTGCTTTTTGCACCAAAGCCGAATAATTCTTCATATTCTGTTTTCGCACCAACCTGCAGTAAACCTTTGCCATTTCCGTCATCAGCTCCGCCACTTCTGTTTCACTGCCCAGCTGCTCGATCCGGTTGGCAAACTCTGAGGATGCCTCATCCAAATAATAAGGATGTACACCACCCTTTTCCGCCGCTTTGCGGAAAAGGGTATTTGATATAATGCAGTAATTTTTTATGTTACGCAAGCTATCGCTAAGCCGTTTTTCAAAATTATGGAGGGAAAACTGAGAGAACAATACCTCTACTTTATGATACTGCCCATGGGAAATGGCATCCATCAAGGTATTTTCCATAGTATACCGGGTCTGCATCATTTCCATATGCCGCATACGGCTCTGCGCATTTTCCGAAGGCATTTCCTCCCAGCAACTTTTTTCCCTGGAAAGCTCACGACTGAACACCTCCATGGTATATCCCTGCGCGCCCCACATCCGCTCGAAAAAGGCATCCAGCATTACAAATAAATGGCTGCCCTGCTGGATAAGGGGCAAACTATAGTAATATTTTAGCAGCTGCTGGGCCTTTTGAGAGGATATCCCCCCATTCTCTGTAATCTCCATAAGCCGCTCCTGTGTCACCGGCTGGGTCAGGTACGGGCCCACAGTCACCACAGCACCACCATCAGACGCCGGCAGAGAAAAATACAAATAACGGCAGGAAAACCCATCGGTCAGCTGATAAACGGTATTTTCCCGAATCCGGGTCATTGTCTGCCGGGCTGTGGCATCAAAGGCTGCCTTATCTGTCAAAATACTGTAAGGACCCATATTCCAGTACCGATCCGGAAGACCCTCCGCATCGGTAAAGCCTATCTGAATGCCGCAGCGGCGCAAAGTATCGCACACAAAATGCAGCTCCGGTTCGTAAAACATTTTTCCTCCTACTATTGGCAAAATAGCCAAATTTCCTTGATAGTTTTTATCATTATAGTACAAATTGCAAAGCATTTCAAGAGTAATTTTTTCCTTAACCAAAAAATTATACAAAATAAGCCAAAAATAGTTCTAACTGCTTTTTATGCTTCTCTTTATAATATAAAGTAACCGTTCTAAAAGAGCGAGTACGAATGAGAGGAATGTTTTGGTTATGAAAACGCAAAACAAGCTGCGGCCTCGTCCCTTTGGCATTCGCGACAGTCTCGCCTATGCTGCCGGTGACCTGGGCTGTAACATGAGCTTCGCCCTGAAGGGCACCATCATGCCTTTGTTCTGGACTCAGGTCATGGGTCTGAGCGCATGGTATTCCCTGCTGATTGTCATTCTGCAGGTTTGGGACGCCATCAATGATCCCCTGATCGGCACTATGATCGATTCCGACAAGCGCAAATATAGAAGAAACAAGTTCCTGGCCTACATCTGGGGCGGCTCCATCGGTCTGATCGTTGGCGGCGCTCTGTGCTTCATCCCCGTACCTCAGGCACCCGAGTGGGCAAAGATCGTCATCTTTATGGCAGGCTATGTTATTTGGGATGCTTTCTATACCGTAGCGAATGTGCCTTACGGTTCTCTGCTGTCCCTGATCTCCAAAGATCCCGCTGACCGCGCAAGCCTTTCCGCATGGCGCTCCGTCGGCTCTATTGCCGGAAATATGGTTCCTATGGTCATCCTGCCCTACCTGGTCTACAACCCCGACAAGACCCTCAACGGCAACATGGTGTTTGTTGCTGCACTGGTCATGGGTGCTCTGGGCTTCCTCTGCTTCCAGTGCATGATCCGCAACACCGAGATCCGTGTGGATACCGAGGCAAAGACCGGTGAAGAAATGCCTAAGTTCAATGTCATTAAGGCTATGGGCAACTTCATCAAGAACCGTCCCGCTGTTGGCGCTACCATTGCTGCCATGGGTATGTTCATCGGTATGCAGGGTGCCGCTACTGCAACCAGCGTTACCTTCCAGATCTACTTTGAGAATCCCCAGATCTCCGGTCTGATCTCTGCTTTCGCAATGATCCCCGTTGTTATCTTCACCCCCCTTGCCCGTAAGATGGTTACCAAGTACGGCAAAAAGGAACTGTCCATTGTCGGTTCTGCCTGCTATGTGCTCGGCGCTGCCGTTCTGTTCCTGGCTCCCTTGGGCATCGTTCCCGTTTCCCAGGGCAACACCGGTATTGACCTGGTCATTTACATCGTTGCTCAGCTGATTATGTCCCTGGGCCTGGGCATCTACTCTACCGTTTCCTGGGCTATGATGGGCGACGCTATCGACTACAACGAATGGAAGACCGGCACCCGCGAGGAAGGCGTTGTGTATTCTCTGCACTCCTTCTTCCGTAAGCTGGCTCAGGGCATCGGCCCCGCCGTGGCTCTGGTCATTATGCAGGGCATGGGCTATGTCAACAACTCCGCTCCCGACGCCAACGGTGTGTTCACTGCTATCGATGTGAACCTGCTGGGCTGGGAATTTGCAGTTGAGCTGCGTGCTCTGGTTGCCATTTTGTTCCTGATCGCCGGTGTAATGCTGTTCGTCGGCCTGGGCCTTGTCTACAACCTGGACAAGAAGACTATGGAAAAGATGAATGCTGAGCTGGCTGAGCGCCACAACGCAAACTAATCAAGTCCTGCCGCAGCTGCTTCGGCAGCTGCGGCATTTTCATGAAAACTTATATACCGGGAGGTACTTATTTTGAGAAAGATCCTTTGCATCAATGACGGCTGGCAGTTCATCAAAAACTGTGCAGACCCCATGGCCACCGAAGGCGCCGAGGCCGTTAACCTGCCCCACAGCTGGAACGCTGTTGACGGTCAGGACGGCGGTAACGACTATTTCCGCGGCAGCTGTCTGTATACCAAGACCATCCGCAAGGCCGACTTAGAAGCTGGGGAGCACTACTTAGAGATCCGTGGCGCAAACTCCTCTGCCGACGTTTACGTTAACGGCAAGGCACTGTGCCACCATGACGGCGGTTACTCCACCTGGCGAGTAAACCTGACCGACAGCCTGACCCAGGAAGAAAACCTGCTGTCCATCGTTGTGGACAACGCTCCCAATGAGGTAGTTTACCCCCAGATGGCTGACTTTACCTTCTACGGCGGCCTGTACCGGAACGTAAACCTCATCACCGTAAATGAAACCCACTTTGATCTTGACTATTACGGCGCACCCGGCATCAAGATCACCCCTGACGTCCAGGGCGCTGATGCCAATGTAGAAGTAGAAGTATTCACCACCGAGCTGAAAGAGGGTCAGCAGATCGCTTACACCCTGTACGACAAGGAAGAAAAAGAGCTGCAGCGGATCGTAAGCACCGACAAGAAGGTCACCTTCCGGATCGAAAATGTCCACCTGTGGCACGGCCGCAAGGATCCCTACCTGTACTGCTGCGAAGCGGAAATTTTGGAAAACGATCAGGTCATCGACAATGTATGCTCCCGTTTCGGCTGCCGCACCTTTAAGATCGATCCCAACAACGGCTTCATCCTCAACGGTGAAGAGTACCCCCTACGGGGTGTTTCCCGTCACCAGGACCGCTGGGGCGTAGGCAACGCCCTGCTGCCTGAGCACCACGAAGAGGATATTGACCTGATTTGCGAAGTTGGCGCTACCACCATCCGTCTTGCCCACTATCAGCACGATCAGTACTTCTACGATCTGTGTGACGAGCGTGGTCTTGTGATTTGGGCAGAGATCCCCTACATCTCCAAGCACATGCCCGGCGGCCGTGAGAATACCATCAGCCAAATGAAAGAGCTGATCAGCCAGAACTACAATCACCCCAGTATCGTGGTTTGGGGTCTTTCCAATGAGATCTCCATCGGCGGCAGCGATGACGACCTGCTGGAAAACCACCGCATTCTCAACGATCTGTGCCACGAAATGGACAAGACCCGTAAGACTACCATCGCAGCCGTTTCCATGTGTAAGATGGCCGATCCCTATCTGCAGATCCCCGATGTGGTGTCCTATAACCACTACTTCGGCTGGTACGGCGGTGAGACCTCCATGAACGGCCCCTGGTTCGATAAGTTCCACGCCACCCATCCCAATATTCCCATCGGCTGCTCTGAGTACGGCTGCGAGGCGCTCAACTGGCACAATTCCGATCCCCGTCAGGGCGATTATACCGAGGAATATCAGGCTTATTACCACGAGGAGCTGATCAAGCAGCTGTTTACCCGGAAGTTCATGTGGGCTACCCACGTATGGAATATGTTTGACTTCGGTGCAGATGCCCGTTCTGAGGGCGGTGAAAACGGCCAAAACCACAAGGGTCTGGTGACCTTCGACCGCAAGTATAAGAAGGACGCTTTCTATGCCTACAAGGCATGGCTCTCTGACGAACCCTTTGTCCACCTGTGCGGCAAGCGCTATGTTGACCGGGTAGAGGATGTGACCAAGATCACCGTGTATTCCAACCAGCCTTCCGTTGAGCTGTTTGCCAATGGTGTTTCCCTGGGCGTGAAGGAAGCTGCTGACCACTTCTTCTATTTCGATGTTCCCAACGCCGGTGAAACCAAACTCACCGCTGTTGCCGGTGAACTCAGAGATGAGAGCATCATCCGCAAGGTCGATACCTTCAACGAAGCTTACCGTCTGGTGGAAGAGGGCGCGATCCTCAACTGGTTCGATATCGAAGAGAAGCCCGGCCGTCTGTCCCTCAACTCCAAGATGGGTGAAGTGATCTCCACCTTCCGTGGCAAGCTCCTGTTTATGAAGCTGATGACCCGGATGCTGGGCGGCGGCAAGAAGAAGGAAAAGAAAAAGGTTGCCGGTTTCGAGTTCACCTCCGATATGGTAAGCATGATGAACGGCTTTACCGTTCTGCGCCTGCTGACTATGGCCGGCGGTATGATGAACGCCAAGTTCACCAAGGAAGAACTGCTGAGCCTTAACAAGAAGCTGAGCAAGATCAAAGCCCCCAAGCAGAAAAAGTAAAAAGCAGGGCGTGTTGCGACATTTCGCAACACGCCTTTTATTCATTTCCCTTGTACAAACTCCCGGGGGCTGATACCGTATTCGGCCTTAAATGCCCGATAAAAATTCGCATAATCTCCAAAGCCGCAATTCTGATACACCTGTCCCGGACCGATGCCTGCCGCCATCAGATCCCTTGCCTGCAAAAGCCGGCGGAAAATAATATACCGGTGTATACTCACACCCACCCGCTCCCGAAATTCGTGAGAAAGATAAAACTTACTTACATAAAACTGTCCTGCAAGAGATTCCAAGGTTAGATTCTCCTGATAGTGGTTGCCAATGTAGGCGATCACCTGGCTCACCAGATCCGGCTCTGCCAACGCCTTTCCCATATTTTTCCGGGCAAGCCGATTCAGCTCCACCAAAAATTGCATCAGTAAGCCCTGCGCGCATATGGCGCTGCCCAGTTGCTCATCGTAGTATTCCCGCGCCAGGCTTTCCAGCAAGCCCTGGAGCTGCGCGCCGCGCACCTTTCCGGGGCGGAGCAAATTAGTTTGCCCATCAAAGCAAGCCGACAAATCCGTATTTTCTGTACACAGGCTGCTCAAATAATTCCGGTCGATCCAAAGCACCATCCGTTCATATATGCTCCCCTGCCCGATCAGGGGCTTATGCAGTTCCTGGGGATTAATAAGCAAAAGGTCTCCCGGTTCTAAGGAAAAGATTTTTGCCTCTACCTGAAACTGCACCTGACCGCCCAAGAACAAATATACCTCATAAAAATCGTGGTGATGCACTTCCAGGCCTTTCATCTTCTGATCCCGATAGTGGAATACCTCAAACGTCTTATTTCGCATACTTTGGCGGCTGTCAAACCGCTGGGCATTACTGGCCATGGCATATCGCCCCCTTTTCTTTAGATTACAGCAAGAATCGCAAAGTGTCAAACAATATTCGCAATTTTTATTGTAAAAGCTTTATGATATACTAAATTCATATTAAATTAAGGAGTGATATACTTGAAAGCTTTCCTGGACAAGGATTTCCTTTTACAAACCCCTACCGCGCAAAAGCTCTATCACGAATATGCGGCAAAAATGCCGATTATCGACTATCACTGCCACATTGATCCTAAGGAAATATACGAAGATCGCCGTTTTGAAAATATTACCCAAATTTGGCTGGGCGGCGACCATTACAAATGGCGCATTATGCGCTCTAATGCTGTAGACGAGTACTACATCACCGGCGGCGCATCTGACTATGAAAAGTTCCTGAAATTCGCCCAGTCCCTGCCCCGGGCCATCGGCAATCCTATGTATCACTGGTGCCACCTGGAGCTGAAAAATTTCTTTGGCTACGAAGGCATTTTGAACGAGCAGACAGCGCCTGCTGTTTGGGAACTGGCTAACGCAAAACTGCAGGAGGCAGATTTTTCTGTCCGCAACCTGATCCGCCGCTCCAATGTGGCTATGATCGGCACTACCGACGATCCCTGCAGCGACCTGAAGTATCATCAGCTTTTAAAGGAAAGCGGTTTTGAAACCAAGGTCTGCCCCAGCTTCCGTCCCGATCCCGCTTTGAACCTGCACAAGCCCGGTTTTGCCGCCTACATTGAGAAGCTGTCTGCAGCCTCCGGTATCACCATTAAGAGCGCCAAGGATGTGGCAGATGCTCTGTCCCATCGGATTGCGTTCTTCAACGAAAACGGCTGCCGTGCTTCCGACCACGGCCTGGATTATATTATGTTCCTGCCCGCCGGTGCCGCACAAATCGAAGGCGCTTTCCAAAAGGCGCTGCGAGGCGAAAGCCTGACACAGGTAGAGATCGAAAGCTACCAGACATACCTTTTGCTGCACTGCGCCAAGGAATATGCCCGGCTTGACTGGGCCATGCAGCTGCACTTCTCCTGCGTCCGTAATCCCAACAGCAAGATGCTCTCCCGGCTTGGCCCGGATTCCGGTTTCGACTGCATCGCTGCTGCTAACAATAACGCAGCGCTGCACAAACTGATGGACGCCCTGGAAAAGGACGACCAACTGCCCAAAACCATCGTTTACAGCCTAAACCCTGCAGACGATGCTTGGCTGGGTACCCTCATCGGCGCATACCAGGGAACAACCGTCCCCGGCAAACTCCAGCATGGTTCCGCTTGGTGGTTTAACGACAACAAACAGGGTATGATCAACCAGATGACCAGCCTTGCAAACTTAAGCATTCTGGGCAACTTTGTAGGTATGCTCACCGATTCCCGCAGCTTCTTAAGCTACGCCCGCCATGAGTATTTCCGCCGTATACTCTGTAACCTGATCGGCACATGGGTAGAAAACGGCGAATACCCCAACGACGAAGCATTCCTGGGAAGCCTGGTAGAAGATATTTGCTATCACAACGCAAAGCGTTATTTCAACTTATAAGGGAGGAACAAACTATGCCAATGCAAATGGGTTTTCGCTGGTACGGCGAAGGCAACGACAACATCACCCTTTCCCACATCAAGCAGATCCCCGGTGTAACCAGCATTGTCTGGGCGCTGCATCACAAGATGCCCGGCGAAATTTGGGAAGAAGAAGAGATCGCAGAAGTCAAGCGGCAGTGTGACGCGTACGGCTTTAACATCGATGTTGTTGAGTCCGTCAATGTCCACGACGATATTAAGATCGGTCTGCCCACCAGAGATCAGTACATCGAAAACTACAAGACCACCATCCGCAACCTGAGCAAGTTCGGTGTCAAGGTGATCTGCTACAACTTTATGCCCATTTTCGACTGGACTCGCAGCAACCTGTTCCATCCTGTGGGCGACGGCTCTACTGCCCTGTTCTACGAGAAGAATATGATCCAGGACGACTACAACGCAATGGCTAAGTACATCCTGGACTTCACTGAAAAATACAATATGTCCTTCCCCGGCTGGGAGCCTGAGCGTATGGCCAAGCTGGACGAGCTGTTCAAGGCTTATAAGGACGTAGACCACGAAAAGCTGTGGGCAAACCTCAAGTATTTCCTGGAGGCTCTGATGCCCACCTGCGAGGAATGCGATGTGAAGATGGCCATCCACATGGACGATCCCCCCTGGGATATCTTCGGTCTGCCCCGTCTGCTGATCAACGAGGAAAATATCGACCGTTTTCTGAAGATGGTGGATCATCCCTGCAACTGCCTGACCCTGTGCTCCGGCTCTCTGGGCGCAGACCCCAACAACAATGTGGCCGACATCGTCCGCAAGCACTGCGACCGCATTGCCTTTGCCCACATCCGCAATGTCAAGCACTTTGAAAACGGCGACTTCTCCGAGGCTTCCCACCGCGACTGCGACGGTGATACCGGCATTCTGGATATCCTGAAGGCCTATCACGACTGCGGCTTCGAGGGCTATATCCGTCCCGACCATGGCCGTCATCTGTGGGATGAAGGCCCCGGCAATGTCCGTCCCGGCTACGGTCTGTACGACCGTGCTCTGGGCATCATGTATATGCTGGGTGCCTGGGATCTGCTGGACCGTCAGGCAGGCAAGAAATAAAAACCTTGTAAAGGCGGATGCTCTGCCTCCGCCCGGGCCGGTGAGGGCATCGGCCCCACAATATAAATTAGGAGGTAATTATTATGATCAATCTTCC
>JAZSPA010000015.1:0-21790 GCA_045537165.1 Faecousia sp. | reverse complement strand
GCAGAAAAATTGCGTTTTTATCCCAAAAATACACAAAAAAGGAGGTTTTTACATAGGTCAACCAGAATCCCTTAGTTGACATAGATGAAATGTCGAAAATACCGTATTTTAAGACTTCTCGCATTTTCGACAAATTCTGATTTTGGGGGGAACGCAAGTGTCAAATTTTAGAATAACAAACAGCGCAAGCGGTATTTCGCCGCTTGCGCTGTTTTCAGCTTTATGAATTGATTTCAATAAATTCACGAATTGCGAAGAAAACTTCGCCAACATCCTTGAAATTGGAAAGAGGGATTTCCTTTTCAATGAGTGCGTCGGTTTCCTCGTCGCAAATTAAGTAAAGACCATCGGAAGTTATCTCAACAGAGAATTCGTGCTTGTGGCGAATGATCTGCAAATCGATGGTGTTGTTATGCGTCTGCGCAAACACCACTTTGCCGTCCGTTAGACCTTCGTATTGATTCCACTCAAACTCTTGCCAAAGTTCACCGAATAATCCGTTACGGATAACATCTGTATCGTTGCCATAAGCCGCCACATATAGCTGCCCATGCTTTCGCGCCAGATGCAGGCAAATAAATATGGTGATTACCGTATAAACGATCAATATTCCAAGGCAGAATAAAAGCGGTGCTGGATTTTTGTCTACGTTGTGAAAAGCAGCAATTAAGCATACGAGGATTGCCACAAGAAAAACAATCAATGTTTTTATGATAATACCTCTACGCACATCAAATCTTCGATATTCTTTTTGCGCCGGAGTCAATTCTCTTTTTCGCAACTATGTCACCTCTACCGATCAATCAGGAAATCATTCTCTTTCGTTTCCTTTATAGAATAATTCCTTTGACAACCGGGGCAATGAAATTCAATGTGAGTGAATTTCATATTCCCTTTGACGGTGATATCTGCTACCTCAAAATCATAGTTTTTTGCTTCTTCTGAATCAGAATGAATAATTTTCGATACCTTTTGCCGAAGCAGTCTATTGTTGCAACCGGGACAATAGTGTTTTTTGAAATATACAAAGAACGGATTTGCACACTTAAAACTATATCCTTTTATTTTCATGGTACCACCGCCTTTTCTTTTATCATATCACAAGGCAGTTAAATTGGCAACAAAAAGCGGGCGAACACAGTTCGCCCCTACGATATTGCTCGAAACAATTAGTAGGGGCGATCTGCGATCGCCCGTTAGGCTGCCGCATCCAGCATATTTTCGATGAAGATGCCATATCCGGTGGTAGGATCGTTAACAAGGACATGAGTAACGGCGCCTACCAGTTTTCCGTCTTGGATGATCGGTGAGCCGCTCATGCCCTGGACGATGCCGCCGGTGGCGGCTAAAAGATCGGGGTCGGTGACTTTGATAAGCATATTTCTGCCGGCGCTTTTGGAAGAGCCGTAGACCTTGACGATTTCTACCTGATATTCTCTTGTCAGGTTACCGCTGACGGTGGAGCGGATGATAGCCGGGCCGGTTTTTACATCCTCCGGGTCTGCCACCTCGATGGCAGCGGATTTATTTACGCCGCCGAGTGTGCCGAAGACGCCGTAAGGGGTATTTTTGCTTAGCTGGCCCAACTGATTTTTACTTTGTAAAGACCCCATAAGCTGTCCCGGTTCGCCGGGTTTTCCTTTGCGGACGGAGATGACGGAAACATCGTAGACCTTACCGGAGTGCATAGATAAAAGGTTACCGTTTTTAGTGTTGACGCCGTGACCCAGGGCGGCAAAGCTGCTATCCTTCGGGTCATAATAGGTTACCGTTCCCACACCGGTGGTGCCTTGCTTCAGGTAGATGCCCAGCCGCGGGCCGTTTTTGGTGATCTGGGGGGTGAGCTTTACGTCAAAGGTATTGCCGCCCCGGCAGACCCGCAGGGTCACATCTGCATCTGCCCGATCCAGGATATTTTTAATATCCCCGGCAGAAACTACGCTTTGACCGTTAATAGAAACGATTTTATCCCCCGGCTGCAGGCCGGCAGCCTTGGCAGGCTCGCCTAAGGTTTCATCAAAGGCGGCGATATACACGCTGCCGTCAAAAAGCTCCAGCCCTACCAGCTGCCCGCCGGGCACTAAATGTTCTGCCGCCCGGGCCGGTACAGACAGGCAGAAGCATATAAGAAATGCAGTGATTGCTCCTGTAAATTTTTTCATATTTTGCCCCTCCATTTGTCTTCTTTCACAGTATGCCACCAGCCATCTTTCGTAACCGATGCAAAAGGTTAAAAATCAGGGCAGTTTTGGAAAAATAATTCTTCAAAAATTGGGCAAACTCTATTTACCTATTGACAAGGTGGGTAAATAATGGTAAGATACCCATGCCCAATATATATTTATTATGGAGGACGATCCATGCAAGTATACGCAGACAATGCTGCAACAACCAAAACAAGTAAGGTTGCGTTAAACGCAATGCTGCCTTATTTTGAAAATATTTACGGCAATCCCTCCAGCCTGCACTCTGCAGGTCAGGAGGCTAAGGAAGCCCTGGAAAACGCAAGACAGACGATTGCAGAGTGCTTAGGCTGCGAGAGCCGGGAAATTTACTTTACTTCCGGTGGCAGTGAGGCGGACAATCAGGCCATTCGGTCTGCCGCATACCTGGGTGCTTTTAAGGGCAAAAAGCATATTATTTCCACCGCTTTTGAGCATCACGCTGTGCTGCACACCTTGAATGCGCTGGAAAAAGAAGGCTTTGAAGTTACCCTTTTGGATGTGCGGGAGAATCATAATATTACCGCTCAGCAGGTTCGGGACGCCATTCGGGAAGATACCTGCCTGGTGACCTGTATGTATGCCAACAACGAGATCGGTTCTGTGCTGCCCATCGCCCAGATCGGCGCTGTATGTAAGGAAAAGGGCGTTTTGTTCCATACAGACGCTGTGCAGGCGGTAGGCCACCTGAAGATCGATGTGAAAAAGGAAAACATCGATATGCTGTCTTTGTCCGGTCATAAGTTCCACGGCCCTAAGGGCGTGGGCGCTCTGTATGTGCGCCGGGGCATTATGCTTCGCAACCTCATTGAGGGCGGCGCCCAGGAACGGGGCAAGCGGGCCGGCACAGAGAATATCCCCGGCATCTGCGGTATGGCCGCGGCGCTGCAGGATGCTTGCGATCGTTTGGAAGAAAATGCAAACAAGGTCAAGGCTATGCGGGATCACCTGATTGAAGGTCTTTCCAAGATCCCCCACTGCGCTCTCAACGGCGACCCGGTGAACCGGCTGCCCGGCAACGTCAGCTTCTGCTTCGAGGGCATTGAGGGCGAGAGCTTGCTGCTGTATCTGGATGCTATGGGCATCTGCGCATCCTCCGGCTCTGCCTGCACCTCCGGTTCTTTGGACCCCAGCCACGTGCTGCTGGCTATCGGTCGGGTACACGATGTGGCGCACGGCTCTTTGCGGCTTTCCTTAAGCCACGAAAATACCATGGAAGAAATGGATTATATTTTGAAGTGCGTACCGGAAGTGGTAAGCCTGCTGCGGAATATGTCCCCGGTTTGGAGAGATCTGCAGACCGGTGTTCGGGAATACATTTTGTAAATGTTCGGGAATATATTTCGTAAAAATGTAAAAGGAGAAAAATTATGGCACTTTACAGTGAGGTCGTAATGGACCATTTTATGCACCCCCGGAATGTGGGCGTGATCGAAAATGCCGACGGCGTAGGTCAGGTTGGCAACGCCAAGTGCGGCGATATTATGAAAATTTATCTGAAAATCGAAAACGATGTGATCGTAGATGTGAAGTTCGAAACCTTCGGCTGCGGCTCTGCCATCGCATCTTCGTCCATGGCAACGGAGATGATCAAGGGCAAGCCCATCAGTGAGGCCATGCAGCTGACCAATAAGGCGGTTGCCGAGGCTTTGGAGGGTCTGCCTGTCCACAAGCTGCACTGCTCCGTGCTGGCAGAGGAGGCCATCAAGTCCGCATTGAAGGACTACTATGACCGCAACGGCATCGAGTACGACCACAAGCTGTTCCCAGACTGCGAAAACTGCGGTCATTGCCATTGATTAAGAGGTGAACGGCCTATGATCGTATCTACTAAGGGCCGCTATGCTCTGCGGGTGATGGTGTGCTTTGCTATGCGGGGAACGGAGGAGTATATTCCTCTGAAAGAGATCGCAGAGAGCGAAGGCATTTCGCAAAAATATCTGGAATCCATTATGACGGTTTTATCCAAGGCCGGCTTTGTGGATGCCGTCCACGGTAAGGGCGGCGGCTACCGGCTGAACCGGCCGGCAGAAGAGTATACTGTTGGCAGCATTTTGAAGCTGACGGAAGGCTCTTTGGCGGCGGTAAGCTGCACGACACAAGGTTCTTCTGCCTGCGGTAGATCCAGCTGCTGCCAGACTAAGCCCATGTGGGACAAGCTGGATAATATGATCGATCAGTTTTTTGAGGGAATTACCCTGCAGGATCTTATCAGCGAAAATTTCAAATAAAGTTCGGCGGTGTGCGTTTTGCACACCGCCGTTTGCTTATTCACCTTTCAGCGTCAGATAGAACTTTGTATAAGTGGTTTGCACCAAAGGCATGAAGTACCAGTTAAAGACCAATGCGCCGGCGGCGTAAAGGGCGTAGCAGATCAGGTGGCTGATGCTGCTGCTCACAGGCAGCGCCACGCCGAAAGCCGGGAGGATGGTATCCAGCTGGGAAAGGGCAGCCAGCGCTCCGGTGGCTAAACCGTACCACCAAAAATGCAGATCCAGCTTGAAGGCTTTCCAGCAGTTTCCTTTCATAGTGCGCATACTGAAGGATATTGCCGCAAAAGCACCGGTACCTGGCTTATCCATAATGGCGTAATCACCTAACTGCAGACGGTACATAAGAGGGACCATTACCACTAGAAGCAGCGCAGCCAGGATCAGCAAACCGGGAAGCATAGCCTCTAAAAGCAAATGATGGGGGATCTGGGCAAGGGTGGCTTCCGGGTCAGCCAGGAAAGCATCCTGGTTTTCCAGAATAATAGCGGTAAGCTCCGGATTGGTGGGCAGGAAGGATACCAGCACCATAAATAAATAGCATACACCGAAGGTCACACCGGTGATTATAAGCACCTTTAGTAGGCTGTAGCGGAGAAATGGGCCAAAACGGTTAAAGCCTTCAAGTAAAGCCCCGGTTTTCGGTGTCTGCTGCCGGGCAATATGCAGAAATGCAAAGGTCAGGCCGATGCTCCAAAAAGGGATCAGGAAGGATGCTGCCAGGGAAGACAGGGCGGTGACGGTGGATAGCACCGAACGCAGCGCCATACCGGAAAGACCGCCGTTACTGTCCATCATCAGTTCCAGCAGTACCTCCAGCAGACTCAGCAGCAGATTCACACCGAAGATCACGCCCTGGCTGATAAGGACCAGCCTGCGGGCGGCGTTGAGCTGAGGCGTTAAAATGTTTTGGGAATCCACACGAAGCTGGCGGATATTGATCGTCATAGAAAAACCTCCTATGCAAAAGGATAAATATGTGTTAGAATAATTGTAACACGGCTATGCAGGAAACACAACCCACAAGTTACACAGGAGGCGATGGTATGCAGATCATAGAAGACCGCAGAGCGCTCCACCGGATCCCGGAAGTGGATCGGGATCTTCCCAAGACCATGGCATATTTGGAAAACAGCCTGAAAGACCTTTCCTGTCAGGTGTTTTCCCCTATGGAAAGCGCCCTTTGCGCCTGGTTTGACTTTGGCGCAAGCAGCGCCATCGCTTTCCGGGCGGAGGCAGATGCCTTGCCCATTTATGAAAGCACCGGCGCGCCCTATGCCTCCCGGCATCCGGGCAGGATGCACGCCTGCGGCCACGACGGTCACATGGCCATTTTGCTGGAGCTGGCCCGTCGCTTGGATAAGGCGGAGGGCTTAAAGCGGAACGTGCTTTTGGTGTTCCAGCCGGCAGAGGAGACCACCGGCGGCGCCCGGGATCTGTGCGCTACCGGCGTTTTCAAAAAGTATAAGGTGGAGGCCATTTTTGGTCTGCATTTGTGGCCGGATCTGCCTGCAGGGCAGATTTACAGCCGGGCTAACGAGATGATGAGCCGCTCCTGCGAGGTAAAGGTGGATATTATGGGCCGCAGCGCCCACATCGCCAAGGCTGCTTCCGGCATTGATGCCTTAGCTGCCGGTATGGAGTTCTATAGAAAGGTCACCGCTTTGGAAGGCGCGCTGCCCAAAAAGGTGTTCCGTTTATTAAAATTCGGCAAAATGGAAAGCGGCACGGTTTGCAACGTAATTTCCGGACACACCCGGTTGGAAGGCAGCCTGCGGGCATTTCAGGATGAGGTGTTCTACTCTTTGCGGGCGGGGATCGTGTCTATTGCCAAGGAAGTGGAGCGCTCCTCCGGCTGCACCGTTAGTGTTTATATGAACGAGGGCTACCCCCCGGTGATGAATCCGGTGGGTCTTTATGAAAAGGTGCAAGGCTTCGTTCCTTTCCGGGAGCTGGGAGCGCCCAGTATGATCACGGAGGATTTTTCCTGGTATCAGAAAAATATGCCCGGCCTTTTCTTCTTCCTGGGTATCGGCAGCACCCCGGCGCTTCACGCGGAGGACTTTGATTTTGATGAGAATCTGCTGGAAAAGGGCGTAGATTTCTTCTATACTCTTGCGAAAAATTATACATAGGCAATTGGGAGCATTCTTGGAATGCTCCCAATTTTTACATAAAAAATTAAGCGAAAATTCAAAATGCGGGGTAGAAGTTCTGGCGTTTTTATGCTATACTGGGCATAAGTATACCATTATGGAGAGATAACTATGTTAGAAATTTTAGCACCGGCCGGTTCTATGGAGGCTTTGCAGGCGGCTGTACAAAACGGCGCCAGCGCTGTCTACCTGGGCTGCGGTATGTTTAATGCCCGGCAAGGGGCAAAAAACTTTACCCCGGAAGCCTTGGCGGAAGCTGTAAAATACTGCCACACAAGAGGCGTTGCGGTGCATTTAACCTTAAATACCCTGGTTTCTGACCGGGAAACGGCTGACCTTTGCCGCCTGATCCGCCATGCTGCCACCTGCGGTGTGGATGCCTTCATTGTGCAGGATTTAGGCGTAATGGATTTGTGCCGGCAGATCGCCCCGGATGTGAAGCTTCACGGCTCTACCCAAATGACGGTGCATAATCTGGCGGGCGTGCAGCTTTGCGCCGCCTGGGGCTTGAGCCGGGTGGTGCTGAGCCGGGAGCTGAGCCGGGAAGAGATCCGGTTTATTTGCCGTAACAGCCCCATTGAAATTGAAGTGTTCGCCCACGGCGCATTGTGCATGGGTTATTCCGGTCAGTGCTATTTGTCTGCAGCCATCGGCGGCCGCTCCGGTAACCGGGGCCGCTGTGCTCAGCCCTGTCGGCAGAGCTACGGCTACGGCCGCTGGCAGGATACATACCCGCTAAGCCTGAAGGATAATTGCCTGGTTTCTTATTTGCAGGAAATGGAGGCGATGGGGGTTACCTCCGTGAAGCTGGAGGGCCGTATGAAGCGGGCAGAATATGTGGCGGCGGTGACGGACGTATACAAAAAGGCAGATGTTACCGGAGAAGTGACACCTCAGATGCAGCAGCAGCTGATGGATGCCTTTAACCGCCAGGGCTTTACCGACGGCTATTATACCGGTAAATTAGGGCCTAATATGTTTGGCGTCCGGGATGAAAAGAATGAAAATAACGCATTTATGAAGCAAATGCGTCTTACCTACGAAAACACCGAGCGGGGCTTGGTGCCCATTACCTTTAAGTTTATGCTCCGGCCGGAGTATTCCCGGCTGGAGGTCACAGACCCGGAGGGCAGAAGCTGTGTGGCGGAAGGTCCTGTTCCTGAAAATGCCCGTACTGCGCCTTTGACCGGGGAGGCTGCGGCCGCCCGGCTGGAAAAGACCGGCGGCACGCCCTATTACTGCACCCAGGTGGCCACTTCTATTACCCCCGGCCTGACCCTTTCAGCGGCAGCCCTGAACGCTATGCGCAGAAATGCCCTGAATCAGCTGACTGCTTTGCGGGCAAGACAGAAGGCGGTTAAGACCTACAAGCCTTCTAAGGTAACGGTGTTCCCCGGCAACCGGAATCACCCGGAGCGGACGGTGCAGGTAACTACAAAAGAACAAATCACGGCCAAGCTTCTGAAAATGCGGCCCGCTGTGTTGTACGTACCGCTGCATATTTTGACGGAGGACCGTTCCTTTACCGCAGGCCTTTGCAAACGCGTAAATGTTTGCGCTGTGCTGCCCCGCATCGTGCACGATGGGGAGATGGCATCTTTGCAGCAGGGTATGGCTAAGGTCAAGAGCGCCGGTGTTACCCAGGTGCTTTGCGGCAATTTAGGTCTGCTGCTCCCTGCCAGGGAGTGCGGCATGACGATTCGGGGCGATTTTGGCCTGAATCTTTATAATTCCGGCGCGGTGAATACTGCCCGGCAGCTGGAACTGGCTTCTGCCTGCCTGAGCTTTGAAATGACCCTGCCCCAGATTCGGGATGTGAGCAAGGCTGTGCCTTGCGAGATCTTAAGCTATGGCCGTCTGCCCCTGATGGTGACGGAAAACTGCCTGATCCGTGGCCGTACCGGTAACTGTACCTGCCACCTTTCCGGCACAAAGCTGATGGATAAGACCGGGGCGGAATTCCCGGTGATCAAAGACGGCAATTCCTGCCGCAGCGTGGTCTTAAACGGCAAAAAGCTGAACTGGCTGGATCGCAGCCACGATCTGGATAAGCTGGGGCTTTGGGCTACCCGACTTTACTTTACAACAGAAAACCCCCAGGAGGTAGATCAGGTGCTTAGTGCTTGCACAGACCCCGGCGTGTTTGACCCGGGCGCTTGCACCAGAGGTCTTTACCTGCGGGGCGTAGAATGAAAGGAAACCGGTTATGGAACTGATACTTGCCTCCGCATCTCCCCGCCGCAGGGAGCTGATCGCCCTGCTGGGTATGCCCTTTACGGTGCAGACAGCCCCTGTGGATGAAACCATGGACGAGGGGGCAGATGTGGCGGAGCAGGTGGCGGCTTTGAGCCTTAGGAAGGCCAAGGCTGTGGGGGCTTTTCCCGGAAAACTGACGGTAGCTGCCGATACGGTGGTGGTGCTGGATGGTAAGGTGTTGGGAAAGCCGGCAAGCGAAAAAGAAGCGGTGCAAATGCTCAGTAGCCTTTCCGGCAGAACCCATCAGGTGATGACCGGGTTGACGGTGCTGCACACCGGGGGGCATTTATCCCATACCCAGGTGACCCAGGTGCATTTTCGTAAGCTGAGTAAAGAAGAAATCGAAGCCTATGTTGCTTCGAAAGACCCTATGGACAAAGCAGGCGCGTACGGCATTCAGTCCGGCGCAGCTGTATTTGTTGAGGGCATTGAAGGGGACTACTTTAACGTGGTCGGCTTGCCGGTTTGCAAGCTTAACCAAATGATCCGGGAGGCAATGGCAGAATGAAACACTATTTTTCTACCCGTGTAAGGGTAGTGATGATCGCGGCGGTGCTGCTGGCTGTGGTGCTGGTGGTAGTCGGCTCTATTACAGGTAAGAGTATTGGCGGTAATGTGGTGCAGGGTATTTTGACCCCGATTCGCACCGGTGTCAGCCAGCTGACCGACCAGGCGGAGCAGCTTTTTAGCTATATGTTCCGGTATGAGGCGCTGCAGGCGGAGAATAATGCGCTTAAGCAGCAGATCGCCCAGATGCAGGACGATGCTCGTCAGGCAGGCGCAATCTCCCGGGAAAATGACCGGCTGCGGGAGCTGTTGGAATTTAAAAAGAGCCACGAAGACTTTAAGCTTGTAGATAGTTACGTGATCGGCCGCAGCTCTGTGGATTGGGAAAGCACCCTGACCATTAACCGGGGTTCTAATGACGGCCTGGCTGCCGGTATGTGCGCCATTACTCAGACCGGTGAGCTGGTGGGTATCGTATCTCAGGTGGGCAGCAATTACGCAGTGATCAAAACGGTGCTGGATTCCTCGTTGGAGATCAGCGCTACCGTTTCCAGCACCGGCGCTGCCGGTCACAGCGGCATGGTCCGGGGCGGCTATTCTACCAATGAAGCGGGTATGCTCCGTATGAGCTATCTGTCTACCGATGCTACCATCCATAATTTTGACCAGGCGGTGACCACCGGTTCTACCGTTTATCCCCGGGGTCTTATTTTGGGCCATGTGGTGAAGGTGGGCTTTGACGATACAGGCGTTGCCAAGTATGCTCTTTTGCAGCCTGCGGTGGATGTGGCCACCTTGGAGCAGGTATTTATCGTTACTGAGTATTCTGCGGGGTAAACTATGAGACGACAGAAGGATTTTAAGCCGGATAAAGAGGGCGCAGGCTTACTTGCCCGGCTTTATATCACCCAAAAGCAGCGCAAGTCCATTTACAAATGGGCGCTCTATGCTTTGGTGCTGCTGCTGCTTTCTGTGGTGCAGGATGTGGTGCTTTGCCGTGTTCGGCTTTGGGGAGCGACTACCGATTTGGTTCCCTGTGCGATTATCCTGATCTGTGTGCTGGAAGGCGCAGAGGGCGGCGCAATCTTTGCGCTGGTGTCTTCTCTGCTCTATTTATATTCCGGCACAGCCCCCGGCCCCTACTGCCTGGTGTTTTTGGTGATATTCTCGCTGGGCATCAGCATTTTCCGGCAGGCTTACCTGCAAAGCGGTTTTGGCGCTGCTTTTTTGTGTGCAACAGTGGGTATGCTGGCTTATGAGAGCGGCGTGTTTCTCATCGGCCTGTTTTTGGAATACACTTCTCCGGAGCGGTGGCTGGGCTTTTTGATCACAGTTGCTATGACGCTGGTGACAGTGCCGCTGCTTTATCCCCTATTACTGCGAACCCAATCCATTGGAGGACAAACATGGAAAGAATAACCCGGCGGCGGGCGCTGATCATTTTGATCGTGTTTTTTGCCATTATGCTTTCATACGCCTTTACTTTGTATGATATGCAGATCATACAGACCGGTGGCGCGATGGATAACCGTTCCACCTTTACTACCTATACCCGTGTGAAGGCAGCCCGTGGCGATATACTGGACCGGAACGGCAATCCTTTGGTGAGCAACCGGGCCAGCTTTGATCTGGTGATCAATCATTACGTTGTGCTTAGCGCCAACGGCACAAACCGAAACCTTTATAATCTGGTAAAACGCTGCCAGGAGGAGGGAATTGCTTATAACGAAAGCTTCCCTGTAACCAAGGAGCGCCCCTTTACCTATACTTTGGATCGGCAAAGTTCCACACAGCAGGGATATTTTCAGACATTTCTGAACTATGTAGGCGGTATCGATTCTGATATTACTGCGCCCCTGTTGATCCAAAGACTGCGGGAGCGGTATGGCTTCCCTGCAGAATGGACGGATGAAGAGGCCCGGGCGGTGATCGGCCTGCGGTATGAAATGTCCCTGCGTAACTGCGTGGGCAGCCTTTCTAACTACGTTTTTATCCATGACGTAAGTGAAGAGGGCCTTTCCGCCATTATGGAGCTGGCCATGCCCGGTATGTATGTTGAGGCATCCAGCGTCCGGGAATACAGCTCTGTGTACGCAGCTCATATTTTGGGCTATGTAGGCCTCATGAGCCCGGAGCAGTGGTCCTATTATCAGAATTTGGGTTATTCCATGGATGCAGAAGTGGGTCAGGCGGGCTTGGAGGCTGCATTTGAGGAATATTTGCACGGCACTGACGGCTTGCGGGAAGATACGGTGACGGTGGATGGAACCATCATTTCTTCCCGGTATATCACCTATCCCAAGGCCGGTGCGCACGTGGAAGTGACCATTGACCTGAATCTGCAGCGGGTTGCAGAGGAGGAGATGGCTCGGGTAGCGGAGAACATCAGCGCCTCCGGCGGCGATATTGAGGGTATGGCTTTGGTGGCCATGGATACCCGGACAGGACAGGTGCTGGCCTGCGCCAGCTACCCAACCTACGATCCTGCCAGATTCTTTGCAGACTATAACACCCTGATTACCGATCCTTTGCGGCCTACCTATAACCGGGCGCTGCTTTCTACCTATCCTCCCGGCTCGACCTATAAGATGTCTATGGTGATTGCCGGTATTGACGGCGGCGTAGTGGGAACCCATGAAGTGATTCAGGATAAGGGTATTTATACCAAGTACGCATCTTCGAATTTCGCGCCTACCTGTCTTGCTTACAGCAGCTGGGGCGGCTTGCACTATCATACCGATGCTGCAGAAGCCCTGAAGGTTTCCTGTAACTATTATTTCTATGAGTTGGGCGACCGTTTTTATAACTTAGGCGAAGATAGACGCCTGGTTGCTATGGATTCCACGGCAAAAGCTTTAGGCTTAGGTGAAAAGACCGGGGTTGAGTTATTTGAGTATTCCGGCTACCGGGCTAATGAGCAGACCAAAGAAGAGCTCTACGCCGGATATGACCGAAATTGGAACCCTGCTGACCAGATCTCCGCAGCCATCGGACAGTCGGATAACCGGTTTACCCCCATCCAGCTTTGCAGTTATGCAGCTACCCTGGCAAATCGGGGTACTCGGTTCAAGGCAACATTCTTGAACCGGATCGTTTCTACCGATTATCGGGAGCTGATCCAGCAGAATTCTACCTCTGTGCTCAGCCGTTTGGAAATATCCGATTCTGCATACTGGGCGTATACGGAAGGTATGCGGCGGGTGGCTCACGAATCCGGCGGCACAGCTTACAGTACTTTTGCCGGCTATCCCATTACGGTGGCAGCCAAGACCGGTACAGCGCAGAACGGCATTCCGGGGGCAACAGATAACGGCGCATTTGTGTGTTACGCCCCCTTTAACGATCCTCAGATCGCCATTGCCATTTATGGCGAACGCTCCGGCGGCGGCGGTAAGCTTGCTCCCATCGCCAAGGCGATGCTGGACGTATATTTTGATGTAGATGAGGTGGGCGATACTACCACCTACGAAAATAAGATTGGATAGATAAACATGGGAATTTTTAATATTGACAGCGGCTTTAACCGCGCCTTGGCCAGAATTGCGGATATGGTTTTGCTGAGCTTTTACTGGCTGATTTGCTGCCTGCCTATCGTAACCATCGGTGCATCCACCACGGCGCTCTACTACGCTTGTATGAAGAGCCATTTGGAGGAAGGAACCAATACCCGAAACTTTTTCCACGCCTTTATAAGGGATTTAAAGCAGTCTTTGGTGCTGGAATTGATCGTGATCGGTGTAGCAGCGATGCTGGTGGTGGACTTGTATATTCTGCCCCAAATGAACATTCCTCTGGGGGGCGTGGTGCAGGTGATCCTGACAGTTACGGCTATCATTGGGATTGCTATGCTCAGTTACCTGTTCCCTCTGCTTGCCCGGTTTGAAAACACGATGCTGCAGCGGCTTCGCAACGCACTTTTGATGAGCCTGATGAATTTCCATTATACGTTGATTATCTTGGTGGTGAATTGCGCGCCGTTGCTGGTAATGCTTTTGCTGCCGGATCTGTTTATAGCGGGTATTCCTGTGTTTGTGCTGGTATGGCCCGGCGCTGCAGCGCTTATTAACGCAAAAATTTTCCTGAAGATCTTTGCAAAATATGAACCTGAGCCGGAAACGGCTGAAAAAGAAGAGCAAGCGGTTTAACCGCTTGCTCTTCTTTCGTATAAAAACACAAGGCGTATTTCTTGACAAGCCTTTATCGGAAAGATAAAATAAATTTATATGGAAGGTAAATGGAGGCGGGGGACAAGAGAACTGTCCCCTTGTCCCTTGGGGGTTAAAATGGAATACGAATTAGAAATTGAATATCGCAATCAACTGTTGACACGTGTGCGTAATGGTGAAAGAATCACACCGGAGGAACGACTGTGGCTCGTAACACACCGTGTATATAATCAAATTTTGGGATATCCCTATTTGAATACTGATATAATCGACTTGCAGACAGATAAAGAATGCACGGTCTATGTAAAAATAGAAAGCATTTCTTATGCTGACCGGATTATCCCAGTTATTGGTGTGCCGGGCGGAAAGGGGAAAATTATATCAGAAAATATGGTTACTGATTATAAAGGTAACGCACAGTACAAAAAACCTGTTAAAATGTTGGGGCTATTGTTGAATATGCAGCATAAGAAAACCCAATTTCTGTATCAATCTGGCTTGGGTTTGCTTGGGGTTAGTTATGAATGCGATTATATAGATAAAAAACAAAATATACGGATGCGCCAAAACTCTTCTACAGGAGCAACCAATCTTGCAATGTTCTGTGAAAGGATATCGACTAATCAGATGTTATATCGCTGCAAGAATCCTAACGATTCTTCTTTTGATAGTCTTGTCTTTTCGGTGAGATGGGAGCTTTGATTTGGTTGAGCGATGAGAAGACAGGGGGACAAGGGGACGGTTCTCTTGTCCCCAGCATAGAGGTGTTGATATATGAAGGTGTCTATAAACTCCCGTAAAGACAGATTAAAAAGAGTGCCACCGAAGTTGATTGTTCTTTGGATAATTACAAGTCTCTTATTTATTGCTTTCCTTTGGGAAATATGTTTGCCTGCGTACAGGGAGTTAAACAACCAAGAAACACGAGATATATCTATTGAAAATATTGCACTACGTACAATTCGCGGAGGTGTCCGGTCTACACGAATAACGAGGTTAACAATCACCGAAAACAGCACGCGTTATTATATTGATTATGATATGTACCGAAACTATGATGATTTAGTCGAAGCGGATTTGATCTCCGGTAAGGTTAAAACGGTTACGGTTATACTTGCCGGAACACGTTCGTTGTATGATCAACTATTTAATAGATATCAAGTGGTAGAAATGAAAAGTGATAACGTAATATACTACCACCGAGATGATTTTGTAAAACGCCTTCATAATAATCGTATTTCTGCATGGACGGGATTTGCTCTTTTCTTTTTGTTCTGGGTTGTTGTTACAGGCTACATCTTAATTGTTTATGGTATTGTTGAGTTCAAGAAGGCAAAAGCGAGGCAGAAACAGGACAAGAGGAAAAAACGATAGCAGGACAGCTTAACTATTAAGACTAAAGACAGGGGACGGTTCTGTGCCTTCAGCGAATGATTGACAAAGCGAAAGGGCAAGCGCGGGACAAATAACACCCCGGAAATTATTGTCTTCAGAAAAAGCAAGGCTGATTTCACAATTCCAAGAGAAGTGGGACGAGCACATTCAAACTCCTTGTGATTGGAATTGTAGTAGTTTACCCTGGCCAAATTCATAAGGAGGATTAAATGAAAAGGGTTAATATATTACTTTTTGTGTGCTTGATCTTTCTAAGCCTTAACGGCTGTAAAAAGGAAAGAGATGCAGCGGAGGAATTAACGGTTGAATATGGGGTATATAACATAGATTGGGAGGAATCTTCCGGCACATATAAGGGTGACGTAATACCGACAAAAGAAGTGGCAATACGGGTTGCAGAACAGATATATGAGGGGTTGCCTAAAGCAGACCACGAGCAAAATTATGAGCCTTATTTTATACTATACGATGAACAAGAACAAATTTGGATTGTTGGTTTTTGCGAAATTGACCCATTATTTGGTGGTCCAATAGGGCCAGGGAGCGATCGTTGTATAGCAATCCGCCAATCAGATGGAAAAGTTATGCGCATTTGGTCTGGCGAATAAGACAGGGGGACAAGAGAACCGTCCCCTTGTCCCTATTCCTTCAGGAGGGTAATATGAGAAGACTATGTTTAATGATGCTTTTGATATGTTTGCTATGCAATACGGCTTGTACTGTGATGAGGAACACAGACGATTTTGCGGAAAGTGATCCGAGCGTGGTTGCAGATGGGTCGGGGGGGGAGAGAAAAATTGGTGAAGGAAATCCAAGGAATCGTTTTTGTGAACGGTATACAATTGGAAGCTTGTAGTTATCTACGTATATATAGTGATGACACTAGAAATATTGCTATTCCGGTTTTGGCAATTGTAAAAGCATTGGAAGCGCAGATACGGGAAACGGAGGCGGGTATTTTTCAAATACAGTATGGTAGTGAGAAATTTATTCTTGATACCAACAGTAAAATACTCACCGAATATGGCAAGGAGTGGAATTTAATAGGATCAACTCCTGGGGCATGTAATCCTTATCACGAGCGAAGAGAAAGCGATTTCTATGCGGATAATATTTCTTTTCTTCTTTTTCTAAATATGATTGGTGCAGAAATAAAATACTCGTATAGTACAGGTAAAGTTATAATAACTAACAAGACAGGGGACGGTTCTGTGTCTTCGGCGAATGACTGACAAAGCGAAAGGGCAAGCGGGAAATTTCCCGCTTGCCCTTTTGGATTTGTTGAAAACAGCAAATTTGGTATACGTTTTTAGTAGTTTCTCACTATTTACATTCTGTTTTTTGCGTATTATAATAAACTTGTCAAAATATGAACTACTGCAAGGAGGCAGGGGTTATGGAACTATTCGGAAAACAGCTTACCAAGAGTGAACTTCGCAGCTATGTGGGCGATATTTCTCAGGTGGCAGGCGCGATTCCCTTTACTTATCAAGGGGGCAGGGCAGCCGGTACGGAGGCCATTGAAGTGCGTAACGGCAGCGGTTTGCGGTTTGTGATCCTGCCCGGCAGAGGTATGGATATTGCCTGGGCGGAAATCAATGGTAAGCCTGTCAGCTTTATTTCCCGCACCGGTGTGGTGGCATCCAGCCATTACGATGAGCCGGATTTCCTCCGTTCCTTTACCGCCGGTCTGCTTACTACCTGCGGCCTTACCAACGTAGGCGCAGCCAATGTGGATAACGGACAGGCGTTGGGAACCCACGGCCGGATCGCCAATATCCCTGCTTTTGAGGTGAATATTCATCAGGATTTTGAAGGGGACGATTATGTAATTTCGGTTTCCGGCAAGGTTCGTCAGAGCACTGTTTTCGGTGAAAATCTGGTGTTAAAACGCACCATTACCACCAAGGTTGGTGACAACAGCATTTATATCCACGACGTGGTGGAAAACGAGGGCTTCACCGTTTCTCCCCTGATGCTTCTTTACCACTGCAACTTCGGTTTCCCCCTGGTCAGCGAGGACACTAAGCTGGTGACCAACTGCACTGACCTAAAAGCGCGGGATGCGGCTGCAGCAGGCCATGAAGAAACTTCAGTTATGTTCCAAAAACCAACAGCAGATTATGCCGAGCAGGTGTTCTATCGCCGCAGCGTAGAGGATAGCTATGCAGCGCTGGTGAACGAAAAGCTGGGGCTTTCCGCCAAGCTCTCCTTCTCTAGCCGTGAGCTTCCCTGGCTGGTGGAATGGAAGCAGATGGGGCAGCAGGACTATGTGGTTGGTGTTGAGCCGGCTAACTGCCTGACCGAGGGCAGATCTACCGCCCGGGAGCAGGGCATTTTGCAGTACTTAGCTCCTCAGGAGGCTAAGGAATTTCATCTAACGATTACATTGGAGGGCTAAAATATGGGATTTTCTAAGGATTTTTACTGGGGCACCGCTACGGCAGCATATCAGATCGAAGGCGCAGCCTATGAAGATGGCAAGGGCCTTTCTATCTGGGATGTTTACTGCAAAGAGGAAGGCAAGTCTTACCGGGGACAAACCGGTGATATAGCTTGCGATCACTATCATCGTTATGAAGAAGACGTGGAGCTGATGGCAGAGCTTGGCGTAAAGGCCTACCGGTTCTCCATTTCCTGGCCCCGCATTTTGCCGGACGGCACAGGCAAGGTAAATGAAAAGGGCATCGCCTTTTATAATAAATTGATCGATGCTTTGTTGGCAAAGGGAATTACCCCCATGGTCACCTTGTTCCACTGGGATCTGCCTTATGCCCTGGAGCAACGGGGCGCCTGGCTGAATCCGGACAGCTCCTACTGGTTTGCCGAGTATGCCAGAATCTGCGCAGAAGCCTTTGGCGATCGTGTCAAGCATATTATCACATTCAATGAACCCCAGGTATTTTTGGGTTCTGGCTATCGATTGGGCATTGATGCACCCGGCAAAAAGCTCTGTGACCGGGATCTGGTAAAAATGGCCCACAATATCCTCCTGGCCCACGGCAGAGCCGTACAGGCGATCCGGCAGGCAGCGCCCGATTGTAAGATCGGTTATGCGCCCACCAGCGGCGCTGCTATGCCTGCATCTAACGATCCCAAGGATATTGAGATCGCAAGAAGGGTTTATTTTGACATTGATCCCAACAACTGGACCTTCAACGTTACTTGGTGGAGTGATCCGGTGTTTCTGGGCAAGTATCCTGAGCATACGGAAATGTTCCGGAAGCTGAAGGAGCATCTGCCTGAAGGTTGGCAGGAGGATATGAAGATCATTTCTCAGCCCATTGACTTCTACGGTCAGAATATGTATAACGGCAACTACTGGAGACAGGAAGACGGCAAGCCGGTATGGGTGACCCATAGTCTGAATACGCCCAAGACCGGAAGACAGTGGTACGTGACTCCGGATGCGCTGTACTGGGGCCCCAAATTTCTGTATGAGCGGTACAAGCACCCTATCCTCATTACTGAAAATGGTATGAGCTGCCACGATACGGTGTCTTTGGATGGTAAGATCCACGATCCCAACCGAATCGACTTCCTCCATCGCTACCTGCTGGCGCTGCGTAAGGCGGCCGATGACGGCGTGGATGTAATGGGCTATATGGTGTGGACCTTTATGGACAACTTTGAATGGGTATGGGGTTATGACCAGCGATTTGGTATCGTTTGGATGGACTATGAGACCCAGGAGCGCAAGCCTAAGGATTCCTTCTACTGGTATAAGACTGTTATTGCTGAAAATGGCGACAATTTGTGATAAAAAGGAGTAATTACCATGAAAAGATCTGAGATCAATAAGGCATTAAAAGAATTGGAAGCAGCCTGCGAAAAGTATTGCTGTTATCTGCCTCCTTTCTGTCATTTTACTCCCGAGCAGTGGCAGACCATTGGCCACGAATATGACGAAGTCCGTGACTGCATGCTGGGTTGGGATATTACCGACTATGGCATGGGCAATTTTGACAAGATGGGTTTCTCCCTGATCACCATTCGCAACGGCAACCGTGCGATGGCTGACAAGTATCCCAAGGTTTATGCAGAAAAGCTGCTGTATCTGAAGGACGGTCAGTATGCCCCCAATCATTTCCACTGGTATAAGACTGAGGATATTATTAACCGTGGCGGCGGAAACGTGCTGATCCGGGTATATAACAGCCTGCCCAATGAAGAGATCGACTATGAATCCGATGTTACTGTACATATGGACGGCCGCACCTTTACTGTGCCTGCCGGTTCTCAGGTGCGCCTGACCCCCGGTGAGAGCATTCACGTGCAGCAGTTCCTGTACCACGATTTTGAAGTGGAGCCGGGTACCGGTGACGTGTTGCTGGGTGAAGTGAGCCAGTGCAACGACGACAATACGGACAACCGTTTTGCAGAGCCTATCGGCCGCTTCCCCACCATCGAGGAGGACGAGCCTGCATACCGCCTGCTGTGCAACGAATATCCGGAGGCAAAGTAAATGGATGTAATTGCTTTGGGCGAACTGCTCATTGATTTTACCTGCGTCAGCACAGATAGCGACGGTTACCCCACTATGGCTGCCCATCCCGGCGGCGCCCCTGCGAACTTCCTGGCTGCGCTGGCTAAATTTGGCGCAAAAGCCGGCCTGATCGGCAAAGTAGGCAACGATGCTTTCGGTAAGCTTTTGCTGGGCACTTTGGAAAATGCCGGCATCAGCACCCAGGGTATGATCGTGGATGACGATTTTTTCACCACGCTTGCTTTTGTTACTTTGGATGAGACCGGAAACCGGGAATTTTCCTTTGCCAGAAAGCCCGGCGCAGATACCCAGATTACCGAGAGTGACATTCCTTACGGCCTGATCGATGAAGCAAAGGTGTTTCACTTTGGCACCTTGTCCCTCACAGATGAGCCTGCCCGCACGGCTACTCAGAAGGCAGTTGCTTATGCCAAGGCTAAGGGCAAGCTGATCACTTACGATCCCAACCTGCGCAAACCCCTTTGGAAGAGCCTGGAAACTGCAAAGGAGCAGATCATTTGGGGCTTAGGTCAGGCGGATGTGGTAAAGATCAGCGACGAGGAAGTGGAATTCCTGTGGGGACTGGATGTAGAAGAGGGCGCTCGGTATATTCTGGATAATTTTGGCGTAAAGCTGGTGTTTGTTACCTGCGGCGCTGATGGCTGCTATTTTGAAAATGCAGTAGCATCCGGCAAAGAGCCTAGCCTGAAAAATATTCAGGTGAAGGACACTACCGGTGCAGGCGATATTTTCGGCGGCAGCGCCGTTTGGAAGTTGCTGCAGATCGGCAAAGCGCCTGAAATCTTGACGGAAGACGAAATGCGGGATGTGGTGCGGTTTGCATGCACCGCCGCCGGCCTTTCTACGACTCGTTCCGGTGGTATTTCCAGCGTGCCGGAATATGCAGAGGTAATGGTTCGGTTGTAAGTATAAGCAAAAATTGCGTGTTGCAGAGGCAACACGCAATTTTTCTATATCATTAGTCCATATTTTTTATGGAAAGACCGTTGGAATGGCGGTACTGCTTAGCAGTGCAGCCCACATACTTTTTGAAGTACTTACAGAAAATAGTAGCGTTTTGGAAATCCAGGGCGTCGGAAATTTCCCAAATTTTCATTTCTGTGGTAAGGAGCAGCTTTTTTGCCTGAGCGATCCGCAGATCAGTGGTATATTGCGTAAGGGTTTTTCCGGTAAGTTCCTTGAACAGATGGGACGCTCGGGATTCGCTGATATGCAGGGCTTGGGCAATATCTGCCATACGCAGGCTGTCCCAATTTTCCTGATTGCTATTTAAGTAGGCAGCCATACGGTTGATTGTGGCGGAGCTTTCCTGGGTCACAGGCTGCGTTGTGTTCTGTGCCAAAATTTCCAGCATTTGCACCAACGCAGAAGCGATACGGGCTTGGGAAAAGGGCGCGTAAGGATCATCATTTGCAGACTTGATAATCCGGAACAACTGATCGATGTTTTTGGCGGCTTCTCCTGCGGGGGAGAGCGGAAAGGCAATACCGCCTTTTTCTGCAAGGGGTCGGCGCAATGAATCGTCCAGACCGCAAAGCTGTGTAAGGGTGCAGAACAGGGGATAGGGGATAATCACCTTGCTGCGGGAATAGCGGGAGGCATCGGCTGGGTTGGAATAGTGGGGATTGGCGGCGTCTATAAGGAACAGCGTACCCGGGGTGATAGGGAAAATATTGTGCTTTACGATAAAGAATCCACCGTCTGACCAGGGCTGAATGATCTCCACGCTCTCGTCGTGATGGGGCATGGCGAATTTGGGATCCGGGCCTAGGATCCGGTATTCTGCTTCGTACAGGAGCTTATTAAAGGGCATAAGTACCTCCTTTTGTTAAAAGTGCCGAGAAAACTTGGTAAATCTGGCTTCGTTTAGCAAAATCAGTATATTTTTTTGACAGGATAGCAGGATTTACTAATTATATGTTGTGGACTATAATGTTAATATAGATATAGGTGTAGTATTGCGTTTTTTTGAGAAAGCACGTAAAAACAACCCAAAATAGAACAAGAATCCTGTCATAATTATTTTATCACAGGGCTTTTGACAATGCAAGACGAAATTGAATGCATTTGTTGCTTTTGGCGGGTGGAAATGCAAGAAAACACGGCACGAAAAACAGCTATGCCCCCACAAAGAAAGGATGATGATATGCAGACCCTCGAGAAAAACCGGCTGCGCGCGCCTAAGCGCAGTAAGCTTCGCCTGGCGTTGAGTCAGTGGCAGCTATACGCACTGCTTCTGCCCGGTGTGCTGGTCACATTCGTATTCCATTACCTGCCCTTGTACGGCACCACCATCGCCTTCAAGGATATG